>CAYNMD010000006.1:0-33057 GCA_964398485.1 uncultured Bdellovibrionales bacterium
TCGCCGAGAAGACATGTACCTCAAGAAAAGGAATAAACTCATCTAGTCAACAAGCTAGGGTAGTGACTGGAACAGAGCTCTAATACGATCGTAATTATCACCACGTAGAAGAAGAATATACCCTGCCTCCTTTGTTTCCGTCGGTGCATACAAAAGACCCTCCTCAGTATTCTCAAGTACCTTGTGCGTCACAGATGCCGAACTATTGGTCTGATAAAGTTCCAAAAGCCGCTTCATTTCCCAGGTCTCAAAATTGATCAGAACATTGTTTCCGAGACTATCCATGAGTGCATTGATTTTTCCGAAGTCAGCAAGCGTACCGGCCGAAAGCGCTTTGGCTTTAATAGCATCAATGACGGTCTGTTGCCTTTTGGCTCGATCAAAGTCACTCGAAGTATAACGGGCACGAGCATAACAGAGTGCCTTCTCACCATCAAGCTGGTTTTCTCCAGCGGGCAATTTGAAATTCCCACCGCACTCCAGTGTCTCTGGATTTATTTTGGCATAGCAGAGAGGATACCGCTTTGGATTAGCGTAATAAGTGCCATTTTTGCGCTGCACCCGCTTTACTTCATAATTTCCGGAGGGAATCGTGTACTTGATACCATCACAGCGTTGTTCGAGTCCAAGAAACTGAACGCTCTCTTCAAACGGCGCTTCTAGATTCACTGTGATACCCCCCAAGGCATTAACAAGATCCGTAAAACCTTTGAAGTTAATAACTACTCCGTAAGGAATATCAATACCAGCAATTTCACCTACAATTTTACGCATATCCTTGAGCCCCTCCCCGCGACCACGTTCTTCCCCAAGAGCATAGACGGCATTGATCTTGCGCTTTTCTGATCTATTTGGAACCGTGACATAGAGATCTCGTGGGATAGAAACCATGGATGCCTTGGTGGTATCCTGGGGATTCTTTTCATCTTTAGGATGAAGAGAAACAACAATAATAGTATCAGCCAACAACCCTCCCCCAGCCACTCCTTCTCCGCGCATCCCTAAGAGAAGTATGTTGATGCGTCCATTTTCCTCACCATGAAGTTGGTCTTTCGCTCCCGGAAGTGATTTGGCAATATTCTTGAAGAGACCATCTTCACTCAAAGAAATTTTATTGAATACAAAGCCAGCTTTAACCGCAAAAGCCCCAGCAGCAATAAGAGCGAGCACGCCAAAAAAGGCGAGGATTCGCCAAAAACGCTTGCGGTTTGGATGAGTATCAGCATGGTTATTTCCTAAGGGAGGAGTAGATAAAGATGGCATGTTGATAGAATAACAGTAAATTTAATGCTTGACTCCTGAGAGCGATTGGTATGCCTCACTCAAAAGCAAAGCACTCTTTTCCCAGTTATACAAAGCAAGACGACTCCGTCCAGCTTCTACCAGACGATTCTTCCGAGCTTCGTCAATAAGCAAACTATACAAGACTTCTTTGCCATGAGCAAGATTCCCTGGGTCTATGTAAGCTATCGCCAGAGCGCCTACTTCTCGAAAAGGAGGGATATCTGAGGCAAGAACTGGCACCCCCGTAGCAAAGGCTTCCAGAAGAGGAATACCAAACCCTTCGTAGAGAGACGGGAAAGCCAAGATCTCTGCGCCGGCAACTATCGCTCGCAACTCATCAATATCAACATAGCCCGTAAAAATAATCCCCGACTGGTCACGAGAGTCAATACGTTCATCAACATGATGACCCATAGGATTGCCTGTCAGTACAAGGCCTACTTCCTGCAAACTGGCAGGTCGCTCCTTCCAAAGTTGAATCAGATAGGGAATGTTTTTTCGTGGTTGCATGGTTCCAGCAGCAACAATGTAACGTTTGGGGAGATTATATTTCTTCTGGACTTCCAATTTGATAGTCTCGTCATTTTCCGAACGAAGCCATTCCTCCCCAACTGCATTAGGAACCACTTTTATTTTTCCTCTCATGGCCGGATAATATTCCTCTATCTCCGTTCGAGTGAAATCAGAAGGGACTATCAAAAGATCGGAACGCTTCAGTGAGCGAGGAATCAGCAGATGGAGAAAGAAGCGATCCTTTGGAGCAATCCATTCTGGATGAGCCGCAAAAGATATATCATGCACATGGGTCACTAATTTTGTCTTCCGAGGAAGCCACAACGGCGCAATATACTGAGTATGGTAGATATCGACCGGCCGCCTCTGAAGCTCTCGTGGCAGTGAGTAGCCGTTCCAGATAAATCGATTCGAACTCCCAGAAAGCGATACGATCTCCACATCATCACGCTCGGTACAATCGAGAAGTTCTTTCAGTCTTTGCAAAGATTCCTCATCAACAACATGTGTGTAGAGACGATATAAAAATCCTGCCTCAGGAGAAGCAAGCAGAGCTCTCGTGAGGTAACGAAACACCATCGAGTCACCTGTGCGCTCTTCGGTAACTAACCGCACATCAATACCAACTATTACTTTTTCAGGCATCATAACTTTTCAGTGACAACTGATTGAGGACGATTCGTGATAGAGAAAAGCGCGAGATACACCCATACAAATCCGAGAAGGAGTCCGGCATTAAACAGGTTAAACACGAAAAAACCAATCAGTGCCCCCCCTGAGGCTAAACCAAAAAGCCAGAGGTCATCACTTTGCCACCACTTTTTGAGCTGTACCAAAAGTAAAACCATGGTCGAGAAAAAGCCCACAAGGGCGATCACTCCTCCACCAAGCCAAATTTCCAACCAAAGATTGCTCGCATTGTAGCTCGCTCCTCGTTCATCAACTCCGAGTCGGGGACCGATATTCCCCCACCCAATTCCGAGGAGTGGATGCTCACGACCAGCTGCAAAACTTTTTGCATAAATTTCTGATCGTATCTCCACATTTGGATCTGGACGTTTGATAGTCGTTACCCATTTCCCCTCATTTTCCTTGAGAGGTATTTCTTCTAGATTGATGTGTGTACAACCATACAAAGCCGAGAGATCCTCTACACGTTCTATCGAGGAAGGGAGTGAATCAACGACTTCGTTGCAAGCTATCGTAATCGTTTGTTCGTGTGAGGCGGTGCTTATCGCTCGATCAAATAGCGGGAAACGAGTCAGTGGGATACTTACTACCAAGAGGAGCGCCACACCAAACGCTACTGATAGTATTTGCATCAACAGAAAAGAAACTCGGTAACGCCACGGCTGCTGGCAATGAATCAAGAAAATCGCTGTGCCAACAAAAATTGTAACACCTGCACCAAGCCAGGCGCTACGACTAACAGTAAGTACGAGCAGTAAAAAGAGAAAAGTGCACCAAAGGGAGGGGCCAATGAGTTGCTGAAGAAAAAAACCCTTCTGAGAAACAAGATGCTTCATAAGCCAGGCAAGACCAATACTCAAAAGGAAAATAATAAAGAATCCGAGCCAATCAGGTTCGGGGAGTGTGCCATTGGGCCGCCCTGGCATTACTGCCCAAGATGAATATCCTTGCAAAAACAAAATATTCTGGAGCAGTCCCCAGAGAAGTACTCCCGTGGCTGGCACAGCGAAAAAAGGCAGGGCCTGCATCACTGCTTCCTTGGTGACAAGAAAAATACGTGAGAGAAAATAGAGATATACAAACGAAGCCACAATAAGTGACTGTTTCAGAGCTCCTTCACCATGGACTATGCCAGATAAAATCACCCCGAAAAGAAAAATACTCAAGCTTATATCTATTTTGTTCAACGAAAATACCGGCCATGTAAGACGTCCCGAGACAAATCTGACCGCCAAAGCGAGTCCCAAGAAAAGCGCTACCCACTGGTATGGTCTCAAGGTTACTCCCCACTCAACTGGAGTAACGCCAGTGATTTCGAGTGGTAAAAGCGAAACAAAAAGAAGAAAGGCGAGATTGGGCCGCCAGAGAGAAAATAAAAAGAGTATGAGCGAATAAAAAACCCAGTACTCAACCGTGAAGGGAAGCACTCTGCTGTAGTCAAGTGCGGCCAAAATACCACCAAACAACGTATAAATAAAAAGAAAAAGAAAACGTAATGAAAACCAAAAATGATTTTTCATTGACCAATCAAAGATATGAGAAAAGGCTGAGGACATGATGCTATTGTAGCAAAAAATGCCAGACCTTCTCAGTAAACTCTTTCCAAGAATAAATCTGCGACCGTTGATAGGCCTTCTGAGAAAGCTCACGGCATTTTTCTTCATTTCCTAAAAGTGTCTCAAGAGCATGAGCAATATTATCAGTAAGATGTTGATCGGTTGCCACTACCAAAGCTGAAGTAGGATGGGCGAGTTCAGCAAGTGCTCCTGCTGAAGTAGTAATCACCGGAACTTTTGAGGCAAAAGCCTCCAAAACTGGCAAACCAAATCCCTCATACTGCGAAGGAAAAAGAAAAAGTTTCGCTCCCTGATAGAGAAAAGGGAGATCATCCTGAGGCACAACTCCCAAAAGTCGTACTTTCTGTGACAACCCTAGCTCTTCCAGGAGTTTATTGACCGGTGTAGCAAGAGGATTCGTCTCGGCATATACCTTGCCTGAAATTACGAGAGGTGGGAGATCTCCTTTGCGAGCCAGTGCCATGGCATAGCCGCGCAAAACTGCCTCCGTATTTTTGCGTACTTCCAGCCCCCCACCATGATAGAGATAACCTGGGTCCAGTTGGTAGCGTTTCAAATTTTTTCTGATCGTCTCATCAGTAAACGATTCAAAAAATTGTGCATTCACTCCAAGCGGTACCACTTGGATGTTTTGAGGAGAAATACTAAGTTCACGAATAATATCTTGTTTGCTAGTCTCTGAAGGCGTAATAAGAGCTGCTGCTTTCTGCATACCGAGCACTATTGCTCGGTAATGCCAATAATGACTCCACTTCTTCAAATACCCCGGAAAGAGTTTGGGGATAATATCGTGCACCAGCATGACATGACGAATACCTTTCGATGAGAAAACTGTAGCTGACTGATAGAGACTAAAGAAAACCTCACAACCATCCTTAGTTGCCTCGTTCGCTAATTGTTTTTCCCACAGCCATTGTCTTATCACATCATTACGCCTATACCATGGCAAAAAAACCTTTACAATGAAATTTTTTGGAAGCTCAAAATCAAGCACGGGCGCTTCCTGGCAGTACAAATACACCACCCTCTCTGGAGAATTCAAAATATCCTCTTTTACTGACAAAGAAGCCAACTCTCTCAAAAAGTTGGTCGTGACTTGTCCAATTCCTGTCATGGGTTTCTCGAGGAAACTCGCATTGATACCGATTCGCATAGCGAAAGTCTAGTGCTTATCTTGCTCTAGTATAGACTCAATCTGCGTGGTAAGCGAGACAAGTTCATCCGTCAATGGATGCTTCAATTTACGCACCATGATTTCGCGAAAGGCTCGCATGAATCGGAGATAATTTTCGGGGGTGCTCCGATATTCTTTCCAAAAACCCTCTCGATACCGCGGATACTCTGCGAGCATTGAACGCGTGTTGCAAATTTTGTCTGCTGTTGCTACCAAAAGAGCCTCTTCCGAATCATCTTCCAGCCGCTTGAGATAATCAATCTTCTTCAGTTTCACTCTTTCTGTATGAGAAAGCTCAGGATGTTCTTCATAGATCGCGTTATCTTCCGTTACTTCAGCAACAATTGATGCTGCCCTCTCGCCAAATTCCTGAGCGATCATACCACGGGTCACACCTGGTACATCTTCGAGCACATCATGGAGAAGGCCAGCAATAACGACATCTTCGTCATTTGTAAAATGAGCCAAAAGAAAACCAACCGCATAAGGATGAACGATATACGGAAGTTCACTCACCTTTCTTTTTTGATTGACATGCCACTCAGCACTACGCTCGATGGCTCGCCATACTCGATCACTAAGAAACATACTTCTATGTTAACAAATGTACCGCATAAAGCATGAAAAAGTTAATGGGCGCTCCGATCATACGCATGATGCATCACGCAATACTCACGAGAGCGCCCGGTTGAGATGATTCTCAGCCTCTTTTTCGCACCTACGGTACAGTTAAGTGTAGAGGACTTTAGCCCTTAGGTCTCTTTCTATCTCACATAACTTCAGCTTTTATTGCCGAGCTACGAGGGATAAAGATAAGCACCAGACGGTCGGGGCGACGAAGTTGAACCCGCAGTGGGGTTGCCCGAGGATCCGACAAGGAAAGTATCCACCTTCCAAGCCTTTGTCTCAGACAGAACATCATTGCATATTAAGCAATAATTGTCAATAGACCGCTACGGAAAAATAATTGTTTTTTTGGCTTAAAAAAGCTACTATGAGGGAGTACTCCTATTTAACTTTACCTATGGAAAATATGTCACAACAGACCGTGGCAGTTATCGGGCTTGGGTACGTCGGTCTCCCCCTGGCTCTGCGCGCCAGTGAACGGGGCTACCAGGTGATCGGGCTCGACTCGAGCGAAAAAAGAATCGCCCTGCTGAAAGAGAAACAATCCCCTATTCCCGAAGAACGTCTCATCGAGCAGATGAAACAGTTCGAATTTACACCAACAACTGATCCGGCCACCCTCCAGGAAGCCGATATTATTCTCATCTGTGTCCCCACCCCGGTTGATGAAATGTACTACCCCGATCTCACCCCCGTAAAAGAGGCAGCTACCATGGCGGCGAAACACCTCAAAAAAGGTGCTCTCGTGGTCCTCGAGTCAACTGTCAACCCTGGCGTCTCGGAAGAAGTGATCCAGCCCATCCTCGAAGCCCATGGACACGCCGTTGGGTCGGATGTATACCTCGCTCACTGTCCAGAGCGCATCAACCCAGGTGACCCCAAATGGAACGTCTCCAATATCCCTCGAGTCGTCGGCGCCACCAACTCGACTGGCCTCGAGCGCTCTCTCGACTTTTACCGATCTATTGTCGATGGTGAGATTCGACCCATGAAATCTATCCGTGAAGCAGAGGCTGTAAAAATTGTGGAAAATTCTTTCCGCGATATCAACATTGCCTTTGTCAATGAACTGGCGCGATCGTTTGACGTCCTCGGTATCGATACCAAAGACGTCATTGAAGGTGCCGCTACCAAACCCTTTGCCTTCATGCCCCATTTCCCTTCGTGCGGCGTCGGTGGACACTGCATCCCCGTCGATCCGTACTACCTCATCGAGCGGGCCAAGCAGTCTGGTTTTGACCATCGTTTCCTCAAAATTGCTCGCGAAATCAATAATCAGATGCCGCTCTACACTGTTGAACTCCTTCAGGATGCCTTGAACGAAGAAAAACGAGCGCTCAATGGCACTACGGTTGGCGTCCTCGGTCTTGCCTACAAAGCTAATATCGATGACCTTCGTGAATCCCCATCACTCCGCATTATCAAAGCCCTCCAGGACCACAAAGCTCGTGTGATTACTTATGATCCACACGTCATGAGTCATTCTACTGAAACGAGTCTCGAAGCCATGCTTGAAAAAGCTGATTGTCTCATCCTGGCTACAGATCACCGCGAGTTCAAGACCACCCTCACTCCCGACCTCCTCAAACGCTACGATATCCGTGTCATCATTGATGGCAAAAATTGTCTCGATAAGAATGCCTTCCAGAACGCCGGTCTCCTCTATAAAGGCATCGGCCGCTAGTACATAACTATGATCTTTGGTCTCTTGAAACTCATCGTGTGGATGGCCGGTGTTGGAGTGATCGCCTATTTTGCTTTGCCCTACTTCGGGTATCGAGTAAACTTAGATTATTGGGAAGAACGTAAGGCTGCTTGTGAAGAACGACTCCAAGCCTGCCAGCGCGATCTTATCAAAACTGGTATCGAGGGAGCGAAAGAGAAATGTGATTTCAAGTGTGTGGATACCAAATCATTAATTCAAAAGATTGAGAAATAATAATTTTGCTCCCTAACTCTCAAGCAGACTTATGCGTCTTATCATCAACATCCCCGCCTACAATGAAGAAGCCGTAATCGGTAACACCATCAAAAACATGCCCCGCTCATACCGTGGCATCGATGAGGTCAAGATCCAAGTTGTCGATGATGGCTCAAGCGACCAGACCAGTAACGTGGCCCGGGAAGCGGGGGCTGACTACGTCCTCCGCCACTCGATCAACCGCAGGCTCGGAGTGATGTTTGCCACCGCCAGCGAAAATGCTCTCAAAGAAGGCGCTGACATCATGGTCAATATTGATGCCGACGGTCAGTTTGATTCAGCCGAAATCCAAAAACTCATCGATCCTATCCTTGAAAACCAAGCCGATATGGTGGTGGGAGATCGCTTCTCGGAGTCGAGCGCCAAGAATATTCCTTGGATGAAAGATTTTTTTAATCGCCTCGGCGCTTCCATGGTCGGGTCATTCCTCAATGTCAAAACACACGATATCACTTGTGGCTTCCGCGCTCACAATCGCGAGACCTTGCTTCGACTCAATAACCCCACTGGTTTTACGTATACCCAAGAAACCATTATTGATGCCATCGGCAAGAACCTCCGTGTCATGTGGATGCCGGTGACCGTCACTTACTTTGCTGATCGGCAATCACGCATCGTCAAAAGCGCTTGGAGTTTTATCAACAATAGTGCTCGCATTATCTTGAAAGCAGTGAGAGATGTCCGCCCGATGAAGTTCTTTGGTATTCCAGGGCTTTTTCTCCTCACTCTTGCCTTCGTTTCTTTTCTTGCCTTTCTTGTTCAATATCTCTCGCACGACTTCAAGATTACTCCCTACCTCAACTATCTCCTCTTTACGAGTGTTACCGCTCTCATCGGTATCCAACTGCTCATCTTTGCTTTCATTGCTGATATGATCAAATCTAACCGAAAACTCACCGAAGATCTCATGTATCAAATGCGCAAGGAACGCTATCAGAAATAGTCGAATGTATGTCTGAACAAATTTCTCCTTTTCAACGACCTGAGATACCCGTAGTGGGATCAGGTTCAGATCAAAGGAAAAAAGAAGTTGAGGAAGAACTTCAAAAGAACTTTTCTCATAACCGTGAACAGCTAAAACCTCAAGCTTTAGTCAGGTTAAAAATGCTTGAATATCAAAAACACGACTTTGAAAAAGCGGCTATTCAAGAAATTAATAGATTACTCAATAAGATATTAGAAGAACTAGGTATCTCTTCATTTGATATCCCTGCAGAAAATATCTACAGCGTACCAAAAAGTTTATATAAAGAGATAGATGAGAGTACTCATGACACCAATGGTTTTACGGCTCATCGAGAACAGATCATCGTTTTAAATAGTGAAGAACTAGATCAGCCATATACAAGAATCTCTGTCTTGTTACATGAGATGATTCATTTAAAAGGATTCGTTTCTGTAGAAACAACAGAAAAACAACGCGTTTTGAGAAGAATTGGAATTCAAACACAATCATCAATAAAGAGAGATGAAGAAAATAATGACTCTTTTCGGCAACTGATTGGACTCAATGAAGCAGTCGTGTCAGAACTTCAAAAACGTCTTTTTTTACAAGTGATCACCCAAAATCCATACTTAGACGAAGAGAGAGAAAAAATAGTAGATCCTGTGAACGAAGAACGCATTGCTAAAGCTACCAAAAAAACCGGTCTCCCTAAGGATGAATTTGTATATGTAGAACCACAAGGTGACGATGGATGGGAAGCAATGACATTTCCGTACCTAGAACAACGCAAGGTCTTAAATTACTTGCTCAATACCATACAGAAAGCCAACCCTGAGCAATTCCCGTCACAAGATGACGTCTTTAAGTTGTTTCTGCAAGCACATTTCAAGGGTGAATTATTGCCACTCGCTAGAGCGATAGACGACACCTTTGGCAAAGGGACTTTTCGAATAATCGGCATGATGAGTGGCCAAGATGAGGAGTCCGCCTATCGAACTTTAGCTTATTTGAAAAAAAATACCCATCTTGATTTACGAGCATGAAAGTTCTCTTTGTCTCACGGGCTTTTCCACCTATCATTGGTGGAATAGAAAAACAAAATGCCGAAGTGGCAGAGTTTCTCGGCAAGATAACTCCTTTGACGCTTGTCGCTAACACCAAGGGGAAAAATTTTCTCCTCTTCTTTTTGCCATTAGCCCTCTTAAAAATCCTCGTCTCAGGAAGAAAACATGACTGCATCCTCCTTGGTGACGGCGTCCTGGCACCTCTCGGAGCCATCGCCAAGTTTTTTATGCCCCGCCTGACTGTAGTATCTATTGTTCATGGACTTGATATCACCTTTGCCGAAAAATCCAGCTTTCTTGCCAAACTCTATGCTCTCATCAATATTCCTAGCCTCAAAAAATTGGATGGTCTCATCGCTGTCAGCCAAGACACCAAGAAGCATGCCATAGCTATTGGCACTCTCGAGAGTCGTTGTTTTGTCATTCCCAATGGAATTAGACCAGACGTCGCCAAGGCCCCAAAGTATACTCGTCATGATCTCGACCAATTACTTGGTATCGACACTGCCCAAAAATCCATTCTTCTTACTGCTGGAAGACTCGTCAGACGCAAGGGCGTCCGTTGGTTTATTGAAGAAGTAATACCGAGACTCCCTTCTCAAATAATCTATCTCGTAGCTGGAGCCGGTCCTGAACGCAGAATGATCGAGGAAACTATTACCTCCAAACAACTTACCGATCGGGTAAAACTCTTGGGGCGAGTACCCGATGAAACACTCTGCCTCCTCCTTACCACCGTTGATGTTTTTGTCCAACCCAATATCAAGGTGCCAGGTGATATGGAGGGCTTTGGTATTGCGGTTATTGAAGCAGCTACCTCGCGCCGACCAGTGGTTGCTGCCAAACTGGAAGGGCTCGAAGAAGCGATCAGCGATCAGCAAAATGGTCTCTTCGCTGAATCACAAAATGCAACTGACTTCGCCATGAAAATCAACTGGCTGCTCGCTGATAATGAACGTCGCCAGGCCTTTGGCGAGAAAGCACGTGCTTATACCCTGGAACACTACAGCTGGGAGCATCTTTCCCAAAAATATTTTGATACCCTCAAAACCCTCTCCGTCAATTCTTCTCACTCCTAACTATCTATGCTCGAGATTATTCTTCTCTCTACTGTACTTCTCTTCGCTTTCTTCCTCCCAGGTTGGTTCCTGATCAAACTTTTTTTTGCCAAACAATTTACTGCTCTAGAAGAAGCTCTCTACTCTCTTGCTCTCGGACTCACTCTGGCCGATATCCTTTTCCTTACTTTGAATCATTTCCACATTCCTCTTTCTTTTGCGATTGTTTCTCTCGCGGTAGTCGGTATCAATAGCCTTCTCATCCTAGCTTTCTGGTATCAAAAACGACGTCTCTCTCGTAAAGATGAGGCTATTCCTCAAGAGCCCTCACCATCTCCTCTTTCTCCAAGAACCTGGGGCATACTGCTCCTCATGCTCATTGTTACCATTGGTATCAGAGCCTATTACCTCATCCCCGCTGGACTCCCTACGACGACTGACATGGGGCATCATATGTACTGGTCGGAATACATCACACAAAAAGCAATCCTCCCTGAATACCAAAAAATATCTGTTATCCGTGATCCCGCTACTGGCGCGACAAGCCTGACAGCACCACAGCCCATTGCCGACTTCATCATTGGTGAACATATCCCCTTTGCCCTCATTGCTATTCTCACCAAACTTCCCTTTATCGGTTCTTTCCCGGTCATTACGCTCTTCCTCCTCAATATTTTCTCCACTCTCGGTCTCCTAATACTTGTCTTGAGACTCAGCGAAAAACTTTTCTCCACCAAAGAACGCGAGGTCATTGTTATGATGGCGTATCTCTTTATTGGTCCACTCTTTGCTCTTGCTTCACCCCAAGCCAAGTTTGTTTCTGGCGGAGTGGTTGGCAATACCTTTGGAAATTTCTTTATCCCCCTCATCCTCCTTTCCCTCTACCTTGCGCTCCGTCAAAAGAAAACATCATTTATTACTCTGACACTCATCCTCCTCTGGACACTCGCCTACACCCATCATCTCTCTACGCTTATCCTTGGTATGAGCGTTGTTGGTATGATACTCCTCGCTCTCATCGCCACCTGGGATAAAATTATTCCCACTGTCAAAGATTGGATGAATACCATTTTCAAACCAGGACCAATCATTGCCACCGCCTGTATCGTTCTTTTTGGCCTCCTCATTGCTCTCCCAAGCTACCTTCAAAAAGAAGCCATTGATTCAGCTATAGGCAGCCCCATCAAAACTACCCGTACTGGTCTTTCCTTTGAGCAAATCACTGGCTCACTCGGCATTACCAGAACTGCCTTTGCCCTTACCGGCATAGTTCTCCTCCTCTTTGCTTTTCGTTCACTTCGCTCCAAGGATCCACTCGGCTGGACCCTTCTCTTCGGTTGGGGAGGTATGCTCGCTCTTATGGCTATGCGTCCCGAATGGGTATTCCTCGATATTCCCTCCAATAGAGTTGGGAGCTATCTCATCTATCCCGGATCACTCCTCGCTGGACTTGCTCTCGGACTACTCCTCTCTCGCCTCTCCCTGGATCGTTCCCAGGCTACCAAAACTCTTTTTCCTCTTCTCCTGGTAGGAGTCATACTGGCCAATGGCATCCTCGAAAACGGAGTTGTTCTCCTCGATCGAAGCAAGGCTGACGAAGCTCAAGAAGTCTTTGCTGCCAGCCATTATCTCAGCCAAGTTACCACTGAGCGCGACATAATCCTCAAAGATCACAACTACCTCCCGGCTGATGCTTGGATGAAACTCTTCTTCCTCCGTGACTATGGTTACCCTCTCTCTCGCGGTCTCTTCTCTCGCTATGAAGAAACCGGGAACCGCAAAGAACGCTGTACCCTCGTCATGATCGCGAGTCCCAATAGCACTGAAGCGAGATCCTGTTTTGACTCAACTGGTACCAACTACATCGTCGTCAACCCGACCTATGACGCTGTCCAATTTGAAAAATCAAATAGCTTTTCCAAAGTCTATTCCAGCAACCACGTCGCGGTGTTTAAGCGAATAAAATAAAACGGCACATCGAGGTTCGACATGCCGGCCACAAATGACGCCAGGGGTGTATTTCAACGTCGGCTCCACGGATGCTTGCGCACCTTATACTTTGACGGTTTCCCATCAAAATCATTCTCTCAGTCCTGCACAGTGTGCTTCCGAACTTTTGAGCGTTTCAAAGCCCTCCACCCTATCCTACACAAGCCTCATCAGTGGCAGTAACACGTTAGCAAATTAGAGGTGTTCCGTCCAATAATACTTACAGGTGAAGCAAAAAACTCTTCTTAATCCATTAATCTACTTTTGGTTCGTTTCTTTGGATAAGCAAAGAAACGAACCAAAGAAAGGAGTGCCCCGTGCTTCCAGTTCAAGGATTGATACCTCTGGTCTCCAGCAGATTCATGCGCGGAGTACCTAGATGAATCCTCTCTCTTCCAGTCATAGACCAATCCATTCGCTTCACGCAATGGGGTTATGAGAGAACATAAATTCAAACTTTCTGTTCCTATAACCTGCGCGATGAAGAGGATTGGTAACAGGCTCTCTGGGCAGAGAGGAACCCTATTGCTTCAGTCACTCGCGAAGCAATGACTCGGAGCCCAGAGAAAGCCGGTTCAATCCTCGAATCTAGCAGGGCAGTTTTCTTTGGAGCTTTCTTTGTCTGTACAAAGAAAGTGGGGATACAAAAAAATAGGCGGGCTATTTCACGGTATTTAATAAAGATTGGAAACGCTCTTTGATCCACGTTTCATCGAGGTTACGGCCAATAAAAACAAGCTTCGTTTCTTTTTTTTCTCCCTCTTTCCACTCTCGATCAGGGTTGAGGGTGTAAAGTGTGTGGACTCCCTGAAGAATAGCTCGCTTCCCTTCGTATTCATTGGTAAAGACGATACCCTTGTACCGGAGAAGATCTGGTTCACAATGTTCGATCACTTCACCCAGCCATGCATAGAGTTTGTCTATCTCGATCGGCGTATCAGAACGCACTACCACCGAGCTGATCCCATCAAGATGATGTTCATGTTCGTCATGTCCATCACTTTCAGTGAGAAAATTTTCAGGAAGATGCTTGAAACTATATTTGTGGAAAAGATCGGTAATCGACACCTCTGACTGGATAGCTTCAAGGAGAGGGGCGCGACTATTCAGCTGAAGAATACGTTCCCGCACTCGTTTTTTTTCCTCTACGGAGAGGAGATCGAGTTTATTGAGGATAATGAGATCAGCCAGCGCAATCTGTTCAGCCGAAAGCGGCAAATACCCCAGCTGCTTTTCGATGTGTTTACCATCAACTACGGTCACGATCGCATCGAGCTCGTAACAGGTAGCCACTATTTCATCGAGAAGAAAAGTCTGAATCAAAGGCAGTGGATCAGCCAGCCCAGTGGTTTCAATCACCACTCGATCAAAATCTTTTTTCTCTCCTTCGAGACCAAGCTTGGCCTTGGCGAGTTTGGTGAGCGTTTCAATGAGGTCCACCCGAACGGTGCAGCAGAGACAGCCATTAGAGAGTTCTACCATCGATTCATCTCTCGCTATGATAAGGTCGCCATCAATCCCCACCTGACCAAATTCATTGACAATCACCGCGATTTTTTCACCGTGTTCTTCTTGGAGAATTCTATTGAGGAGAGTGGTTTTGCCCGCCCCAAGAAATCCCGTGAGCAGTGTCACGGGGATTTTTTTGAATAATGGTGATGTGTTGCCAGAATCTTGCATACTCTTCTCTCGACGCTACCCCGCCACCGGGGTGCTGTCAAGATCTCCTGACAGTCTAGTTCAAACCAGGTATAATGGTGTCATGCTTCAAATAAGCCAAAAAACTTTTCTCATTGGTGGTTTTCTTGCCTTTTTGGTCGCTGGCGCCATATTATTTACCCTGCACAACCATGCGCTCGACCCAGAGACAACCGGTAATTGGTGGGCTTTACGCTTTACGTACCCCGCGACTCCCCAAGACCTCACTTTTGAGATCGAAAATCATTCCCCTCATACTACCGGCCGCTACACCATCACCGTCGACGAAAGAATTGTCCTCGAGGAATCATTTGTGGTTTCTGGTGTGCTTACTCGCCTCAGCCCAGCTGTAGCTACCGAACCAACAAACCGAGTACGCATTACTGTACAGCTCGGGAATGAAGAAAAAACCCTTACTCGCTAAACATTCTGGTCTTTTTTGATTTACCTATGTCGCGCCGCGTCCTCCTCGCCACCCGCCCTCTCACCCCTCCTTGGGATGAAGCCTCCAAAAACTTTGCCTATTTCCTCGGGAAAACAGTAGCCGAACACAAGCTTACTCTCCTCTCGAGTGTACCCACTCTCGCTGGTCTCATGCCACAAGCAGAAGTGCAGCCAATATTTTCCCGTGCTCATTTCGATTGGCGAGCCAAACTCGAACTCCTCCGCTATCTGAGAAAAAATAGGTACACGTATGATATAACTCACTACCTTTTCACTCCGACGACGCTCAATACACGTACCCTCAAACTCTTGGCTTATCCTCAAAAAGGAAAAACAATCCAAACCATTGCCACGCTCCGAGAAGATCTCTACTCACCAGAAGTTATGAAATCCCTTCTCTTTGCTGATCATATTACTGTCTATACTGAAACAACAAAGCAAAAACTTGAAAAACTTGGCTTTACTAATGTAAGCCGTATTTATCCCGGTATCGACCTCGATCTCTATTCACCCCAATCAAAAGATACAACGGTACTCGAAACATACGGACTCACCAAAGAACAGGTACTCGCCATTTATCCTGGTGAATATACCCGCCTCGGCGCAACCGATCTCCTCTTCCAGGCCTGGATACAATTTTTTCAAACCAATCCTGATTCTCCCCTTCGTTTCCTTTTTGCCTGCCGAATCAAAAATGAAGCCGACCGAGCCAAACGAGAAGAGCTCCAAAGAGAGACCAAAAATCTTGGTCTCGAAGATAAAATCCTTTTCCAGAAAACTCACGCTACGGTCAGTATGGCCACGCTATACAATACGGCAGATATAGTACTCTTTCCGGTAGAAAATCTGCGGGGCAAGTTTGATGTACCGCTCGTGATTATCGAAGCCTACGCTTGTGGCAAGCCAGTTATCCTCTCTGATCTCAAGGAATTCCAGGAGTTTTCAAATCCCGATATTTGTGTTACTATCCCCAGAGGTTCTGGAGCAGCTATTACCGATTCTGTGGCTTATTTGAGCCAAAATAATGAATTACGAGCAAAAATTAGTACCGCCGCCAGAGCTTTTGTTCTTGAGCATTTTGATCTCAAAAAAACTGCCCGGGCTTACGAAAAACTCTACGCCTCTCTGTAGATATTCCTCAAGCCGGGAAATGGTTATTCTATAAATTTTCCAGCTATGTACGAATCAGCTTTCAAAAAAATATCTGAGCACAAGAGTGAGATGAAAACGGAGAAGATGAAAGTCCCCGTTATTTTTCACATTGGTGATAAGCTCATGCCGAGCGAAGCTACCCTCACTCAACTTGAAAGTGTTGCCAGTAATGACTGCGTCTCGCAGCATGTCGCTGCTATGGCTGATGTCCACAGCAAGCCTGGCCGCAAAAATGCCACTGGTACCACCGTGGTATCAGAACAGTATATTCTTCCTCAAGTAAATGATTCTGACCCAGCCTGTGGTATGCGCCTGGTTCGCCTTGATCTTGATGAAGAAAACATCACCCCAGCTGAAATCGATGCCATCTTTCAGGCGGCTACAAAAACCGTCCCTACCAAAAAATACGTTGGCACCGTTCTCCCCTTCATGACCATCGTTGATATTTGTCGACTCGGGATACAACCCCTCATCGATTATCTCGGCATCAAGACCAAACACGAGGCCGAAAATAGTATCGATCGAGGGAACTTCTTTGAGACAACTCCCTCACGTCGCCATATCCTCGATATTATCCCTCCTCTCTTCCTCTTTTTTGCTCAGTTTCGTTCTGGCATCATTGGCGCTGCCGGTAATCACTTCCTCGACCTCATGAAAGTGACCGATATTCTTGATCCAGAGATAGCCACCAAATTTAATCTGAAGAAAGGTCAGTATCTCCTCATGGTCCACTGTGGTTCGGGTATTCTTGGTCAGTACAATATGTACATGTACACTGCCAAAAAGCGTGAGCACCTTTCGACAGCTATTCTCATGAACATAGGCAGACTCCTCTGGCTCACTCCATTCAAAAAAACGATCCAATCTATCGCCAAAAAAATTCGCGCTTCAGATTTTGGCACAAAGGAACCCCTTATCACCTTTGATGGTCATGGCGAAGACGGTGAGCTCTACATGAAGGTACGAAAGGCCTGCTCGAACTTTGCTCACGCCAACCGAGCTACCATCACGCACAACTTCATACAGACCGCAGAAAAAATAATCGGGAGGCCTATCGAAGCCGATCTCCTCTACGATATGCCACACATTCTTGTTTCAGAAGAAGAACATTACGGGAAAAAAATGTGGGTGCACCGCAATGGTACTAGCCGAGCCTATGGCAAAGCCAGGATGGCTGATCATCCGCTCTTCAAAGATACAGGTGAGCCAGCCTTCATTCCCACCTCCATGAGTACCGAAGCCTATCTCTGTGTGGGTCAGGATGGCAATGTAACGAGCTTCTACTCCTGCAACCATGGCGCCGGGAAATCAGCCAAAAAGACTGAGGATGTTGTCCCTGAAAGCAAGGCAGCCCTTCACGAAAAACTCAAGACGAAAGGAGTGAAGCTCTATAATGGCCGTTCATCCAAGGTGATCGAACAAGACTCTTCTCACTACAAGCGAGCCGAAGATGTTATCGAAAGCGTCGTTCAGAACGAGGTGATTAAACCGGTCGTGAAATTACAGCCAATTTCAGTCATCATGTACTAGTTTGACATACCTCTAAGCTGTTTTTGAACTCCCATCAATATGAAATTTATTACCCTCTCTGGGGTTGATGGCTCTGGAAAATCTACTCAGCTCAGTATGCTGCAGAAGCAATTCGAAGAGCAAGGTCTCCGAGTTGCTTACTTTCATGCCGTCTCATTTAGTCTCATAGAGACAGTCCGTAGCAAAATCTTTGGAGCGAGAAAAGCTGGTAGCGCCCCAGCAAAGACGAAGAGTAGCATTCTCTCTTTATGGCTCAGACAGTTTCTCCTCTTGATTGACACGCTGCGCTTCCGTCGATATTTTGCTCGTCTCAAAGAAACCGACTGTGACTACCTTCTTTCGGACCGTTATTTCTATGACACTCTCATTAATATTGCCTACCTTGCCAAAAGTAGCCCCAAAAATGCCTACAGTCTTTTTCTCTATCGCCTCTTACCAAAACCAGATCAGGCATTGTATCTCCGCATCATCCCAGAGCAGGTCATGAAAAGAGAGAATGCCCCCGAACAAGGACTCTCCTATCTCAAAGAAAAAACGGCGCTATTTGAATCGGTCGTGGGAACATGGAAGCTCACCCCTATCAATGCTGATCAGACTATCGACGATGTGACTCGTCAGATTTTAACTCATACTTCGGTCTGAAGTTACCAGAATCATGAAGCATAAATTTACCCAAGCTGTTATCTGGCTTACCCTTGCCGAAGTCGTCTACAACCTCTCAGGCTATGTAGTGCATGCTCTGACCGGTCGTTTCCTCGGACCAGCCGAATATGGTCGCTATGGACTCGTGATCACGCTCACTACTATGCTCATTGTGCTTATCGGGAATGGTATCCCGACAGCCATGTCCAAACATCTTGCTAGTGCTTCCGAGAAAGATCCCGCCTCTCTCTATGGCATCCGCCGCAGTGCCAGATTCCTTCAGTTGATACTCATTGGTAGTCTGACGCTTGTTTTTTATTTGGCAGCCCCCCTCTTTGCCACCCTTCTCGGCGATCCCTCACTCACCCCGCTCCTCAAACTCTCCAGTCTTATTATCCCCACTTTTGCTGCTGCCTCTTTCAATCTCTACTTCTTTGTTGGGCTCCATTTTTTCCGCGTCCAAGCTTTCCTCAAAACGCTCCGCTCCCTGGCTCGCATTGGCTTTATCGGTACCCTCGCTCTCACCAGTGGAGTAAGTGGAGCTATCACGGGCAATATCCTTGCGCCACTCCTTGTCTTTCTCGTAGGTCTTATCATGGAGCCGTTCCTCATGCGGCGCTACTTCCCCGAAGCACTAGCTGAGAAAAAAACCAGTCCTCATTTTCCCTGGCGGGATATTCTTTCCCATGCCCTCCCTCTCACCCTCTTCCTTCTTTTCTACGAACTTATTCTCACTCTCGATCTTTTCCTCGTGAAAATTTTGCTCGCCGATGATCATTTGACTGGTCTCTACAACGCTGCAGTCACCGTTGGTCGCATTCCCTACTATCTCTTCTACGCACTCGCACTGGCACTCCTTCCAACTATTGCCAAAACAGAAGCCCACCGTAACAGCGAAGAAACCAAAAGACTCCTCATTCAATCCTTTCGCCTTATGCTCTTTCTTCTTATTCCCATCACGCTCCTCCTCGCTCGCTATGCCCCCGAAACGCTCCACCTCTTCTACGGCACCGCGTTTGCTGCCGCTGCCCTCCCCATGAGTCTCCTCACTATCGGCGTCGCTGCCCTTACCGTCTTCTATGTGTTTACTTTTGCCCTGAATGGCGCTGGCCTCCTCCGTTTCCCACTCATCCTTGCTATCATCGGTGTGGCTTTCGCTCTTGTGCTGAATTTCCTCCTTATCCCTCTCTATGGTCTCTTGGGAGCAGCTGCCTCTGTCTCACTTACTTGCTTCCTTCTCATGATTGGCATCCTCATCAAAGTCTTCACTCACTTTAACCTGTCTTTCCCATGGCGCGCCCTTTGCTTGGCTAGTCTCGGAGCTGCTCTCATGTGGATTATGAGCTCCTTCCTTCCAGCCGGCCCCTGGTTTATTCTCTCCTCAGTCATTCTCGGCAGCCTCTACCTCGCTTTTTTGTATCTTACTCGGGTCCTCACCCCAGAAGACCTCGCTCCCTTCACACGTATTTTCAAACGTACCGCCTAGCTAAAATCTGAATTTTCCTCAAAAAATAGCTTATCAAAACCATTTTTTAATATAGACAAATATATTAAATGTGATATAATGTACTGTCCAAATTCTGGACCTTCCTTAACAATCAGGGGATAACAACGTGTTCAAAATCTACTTCATCTACGGCGTCGCCATCATGGCCATGTTCTTTGGTGGTGGCTATGTGGCCGTCGTGACCGCATCGCCCATCCCCGAGCAGATGTCTACGCTCTCTTTCATGTTCAACTGGGTGATCCCACTCCTTCCTGGAGCGATGAGCCTCTTCGTCGGCGTGCGCATCGTCACACGTCAAACTAGAGCTCCAGCCAAGATACGCTGGTGGGTAGCCCTCAGTCTCATCGGACTTGTGGCGATAGTTATCATCGCTCTCGTCCAGATGTGGCTCGATACCGATCCGGTCCGAGAGACGGCCTTCAACTGGGCTTTCTACGGATTTCCCTTCCTCCTCGTTGCCTACAAGGCTGAACAATTGATGTGGCTCAAGTACGACTAGCACAACAGCAGCCCATGCTCACTTGCAAATAGCCACGACTACACAGGCTGCTCCAACGGAGCTACAACGACCCGCCTGAACCAAGAGGTCGTTTTTTTATTGACTCACCAGAAAGCCTTCTGCTTCAGAAAAAGAAATGATCTGCTCATATATCTCGATTGAACCATCAGATCTTGGCCGTACTTCTACACCCAGAGCTTTATCAAGAAGACCGTACTCAAAATTTTTCCAAGCTGATCCAAGTGAATAGTATACTTTTTTCCCATTGATATCCTCATCACTTCGTAGAAGATCTTTGCCATAACCAATCACCAAATCCGCCCCATCGTCGATGATACCTCGGGCGAGTGCCCGCATCTCACTCGTCACTTCTGTTTGCTTATCTTCCCATGCCAAAAGCACAATTACTGGCTGACTCTTCTTTTTACCCTCCTGGAGAGCAGCTCGGGCTCGTTCAAGGCTTGCTCCTTCGCCTACTCGGTACACCACAAGTGTCACTACCGTATTACCAACGAGCACTGTTTGTGAAACATCATGCTCATCTTTCCCCAAGAGATGAATACCAGCATACTCAGCTTGAGTCTTTGTTTTTGCTAGTGATTCCGGGACGATCAATGATGGCTCTCTCCCTAAAAGAGCATGCGTAATATTACTGGCTGCCAAGATACTGGCCCACCTTGCAGGAAAGAAGAGGAGTTCATTTTTCTGCTGCGGAAGAGGATCTATATCTGTCATAAATGGCTTCGGAAGGAGAGTGAGCACACTTTCATAAGAACGAAGTTTCTCTTTGGCTTTTGCAAAAAGGACTGTATCACCCTCGAGGATGGCCTTGGAACGAACCTTGGGGTAGTAACCAAAAGGTCCCATGAAGAAAATAGTATCCCTGGGAACACTCATCCTGAGCGATCGTGTATCCTCTGAAAGAAGTGAAGCTGATTCACGATAGGGAGCTGTAAGTTTACCGACCCACCCGAAAAGTGACCACTGGCAAGGCTTCTCACTCAGCCTTCTCTCTATATCCATAAGAGTAGCTCGTTTCTCCAGGAGAGCCGTACGAAGCCAGTCCCGCGAAGACTCAAAACGAAGCGCCAGACTCTCTTCCTCAATGTTCCCCATAATACTCTCTAGCTCTTCTTTTGATCTCTTGATGTTTTCCCGCTTAAAAACAGACGGCCCCACCAATTGACACAAGAATACTGATTGCCTCTCGAGATCATCCAGATCTGCCTCCAAGTGGTCAATGCTCCCTGCTATTACCTCAATGGTCCGTTTTACTGCTCGGAGCTCCTCCTGTGACCGTTCCTCTTGGAAACTCTTCCGTTCCATCACCGCCTTCTCCATCCTTTCGGCTGCGGCCGCTTCACTCAGAAGAAGTGATGCCTCTTTTGCGGCTAATTCTTTTTTCTTTGCTTCCTCAGTCTCAAAAGCACGTCGTTCTTCGTCAGTCATTATTTTGCACGTAGGAGCAATTTCTCCAAGAGAATTATTTTGGAAAGTATTCCCTGATGCTGCAATGGAATTCAGGAAATAATATTTAGAATCCATCTTTCCTTGAGGAGCTTTACAATTTACTCCCCATTCATTTTTGGAAAAAGTATTCCCTTCAATACGAACGTCACCGAGCTTCTTGGCTCCATCAAAAAACTGAGCCGCTATGCCACTCGCTCCATTTTGCAAAAAAGTATTGCCAGTGATACTGAGGCTAGCACTTCCAAGAACCAGCTCAATACCTGATTCTTTATTATTACGAAACTCACTCGAGCGAATAGTCCCCGAAACATTTTCTCGTATATCTACACCTTCTTCGCGGCTACTCGTCACCGTCACATCATGCAAAGCTATTCTTGTTCCCGCCTGAAGATACATCCCCTTCCGAGCATTTTCGATGCTGGAATTACTCATGGTAAGTTTAGCGTTTCCTGGCTCTGTCTTGATCGCTGGACCAGAAACATCTTTGAAGCGGAGATTTTTAAGTGTCACTTCTGCATTTTTGGTAACCAAAATATTACCAGACCCTGTAAAGCCGAGTTTCTCTAACTGCACCCCATCGGCCAATACCCAGGGTCCAGTAATAGAAACTGTTTTTGCATCTGCCCCAACGATAGCCGTCCCACGAGGAAGAGTAAGTCCAGCGCTATAACTCCCTTTTTCTACAAAAATTTTTTGATTATTCTTTTTACCAATAACTTCGAGGGCTGCTTTTACAGAGCCAAGGGGATTATCCTTGGAACCATCTCCATCACTTCCCTCTTTGACGTAATAGTCGTATTCTCCAGCAGAAGCTACTTGAAAAGAAATCAAAAAAACAGCTCCCAGCAAAAACCAGACGCCGAGAAGAATCTTATATCCAGGGGGGGAAGCCTCCTTCATACTAGACTATTCGACTTCTTCCTCAGAGTCATCTTCCTTCCCCTGAGACTCAGTCCGAGAAAAGAATTCTCGAATAGTATACCGTGGTGCCACCTGAGAATTAGCTTCTTTTTCAGGACGAGAAAAATCCTGACGTTCTGCGGTAATGGCTGCCGTCTTCGGAAAAAGTTCAATCGCCGTCAAGGTTCCAAAGCTCGTTTGGCTGCCGATATCATAATACGGTCTGTACTTTTCCAAAGTAGCCGCGTGATTGGAGGTAGTGCGGAGGATCAAGAAATATATCCCTTCTTGATAAATCGTAGTAATACTGAGAGCATCTCCCCTGAGCGATCTTCGTTCGAGATGATACTTGAGAGCCCGTTCATAACGAGACTCACTCTTCATATAGATCGGCCAACCAGTTACCCGAGAACGCTCCGCCAGAAAATCAACGATTGATTGTTGTTGTTCAAGCGTTACTCTCATTGGTTCCTTGAGAATTCTATCCGGCACGTTCTCTACTGGCGCTACTCCAGCCTCTCTTAATTGTCCAAAACGAACACTCAAAGACCAAAGATTCGACCATATGAGGAGGGTTATCACAAAGAGCGCTCCCCATTGCCCTGCCTTCACCGATACTCTTTTACTGAGTACTGTTTGCCATCCTTTGAGCAAGAGCCCCAGGAGAGCAAAGAAGAGTGGGGTATTCAACAGGAAGAAACGCGGAGCGATGCCATAGGAAAGTGGAAGGAAAAGGACAAAGGTCACTCCAAACCAAAGAAGGAGTAACAAAAGAAAATCTTTTTTCCGAAGATTCTGTTCGAGGTACCAAGATTTTGCCAGTAGGATAAGCGCCACTCCCAAAAGCAAAACGGCCAGCATACCATACCACTTCCCCTCATCGCACTTATCTCGACACACCGATCCCAAGACTCCGTTGCTCGCGATAACCGAGGGAAGGGTGGCTCCTTCAAATCCGGAAAGAATAACTACGCTATGAAGAGAAAACTCACTCACATCACGGATGGCTTTTTCAAGAAGCGAGCGATCTTCTTTGGATGATTTCTCAGTAAGAGCCGCTACAAATTCCCGGGCATTTGCTCCTCCAGTTGCTATCTCATTCAGTACCATTGGAACATAGAGAAGTACTACCAGAAACATCGCTCCAAACCAAAATTTCAGCGCTATCTGCGGACGTTTCAAAATGAGGAATCCTCCAGCAATGGCTGGCAGGGCGAGAAAAGCCAAGAAGTGCATATGAGTAGCCAGCCCCAAACCGAAAGCACTCACCAAAAGCCATCTTCCTCGATGCGCTTCATCTCGGTCAACCGCCCGCAACAATCCATAGAAACCAAGCAGTGAAAAGAATGGGACCAGGTTGGGGTTCCACGCAAAGCGGCCATACATCACCATAAAAGCAGACGTAGCAAAAAGCCCGAGGAGTCCGAGAGCTATCGTGAGGGAAAAGAATCTCCGCACAAAGAGGTAGAAGAGCGGGAGTGAAAGAATAGAAAAGAAGAGTACCATGGCGGCGCCACCTACTACTGCATCCCCAGTGATAAGAGCACCGAGGTATTCAAGCCAATAGAAACCTGGGGCTAATCGCAAAAAGGTACCTCCCGCTCGAGGCCCAAGGAGAGGGAGATCGGCTGCACCCCCCTCAAGTGCGACATTAATCACCTTGGCATCCCGAGCCTGATCAAGTTCAAAATGAAGCCAATCACTGAAATGATAGCTGCGCAAAAAAAAGCCAAACCCTACTACTAGCACCAGAGCGAGCCAAAGCAGCTCTTTTTTTGACCAGTTCACAAACGGTTCCTTTTTGAGTGAAATTACGCTATACTGAGGCTAATTTCAGCCTCTTCTCCCTTTATTTTACCCCCTTTTGGAACATTGTCTATGCGACTGATTCAGAATTTTGGTCAGGCCATTTTCCCAGGACTCGCCCTCGTTTTCGGTACCTTTCTCTTTATAGCTCAACAACTCCCCTCCCTCTCTCTTTTTCACTGGTTTCCTAGTAACGCTGTCTTCTACATTGGTTTGCCGCTGACTACTCTTGTGAGTCTGTTTATGCTATGGAAAACCAATCGTCAGATTAATTTGCAGCTGCTACGCCATTTTCTTTTTCTTCTCCTCCCTTCGCTTTTCCTGCTCTTTATTGGAGTGGTATCATCGCCTGATTTCCATTTTGTTATCCCTCTGAGTATTGGACTCTATCTCATTCTCTGCTTCTTTTATATAGCTACCCGCTACTTCCAAAAAAATACCGAGGTCGCAGCAGCATCCGATCAAGCCTCTCTCTCCCTACTAACCCCACTCAACTGGAGGGACTCAGCCAATCGTCAGCCTCTGTTCATCATGATCCTCCTCACTATCCTCTTCCTGAGCTTTGGTATGCATCACCTTGCCAAATTCGCTGCAGTTGACGAGCCACTCTGGCTCGATGGCCGCATTGGAAAATTTTGGAAAAATCTTTCAGAAAACAGACTCGATAAGACATTGGTAAGCGACAAACCAGGCATCACTCTTGTTTGGGCAACCAGTCCAGCCCTCCTCTCTGTTACACCCAAAGATTACCGAGAAACCCGCTTTGAGTTTCAAACCAAAAAACCAGATCTCAATATTGAGGACTACTTTTTTGCCTTTCGTTTTCCGCTACTCCTCGTCATTACCCTCCTCCTGCCGCTATGCTATCTCTTTCTCGTCCCGCTGGTAGGGAGATGGCCAGCACTCACGGGCTATGCCGCCATTACCCTGTCCCCTATCCTCATTGGGATGAGCAAAATTGTTAACCCTGATTCTCTGCTTTGGCTTTTTACTCTCTTATCATTTCTCACCTACTTTACCTTCTTAGAGAAAAAATCTCGACACTTCCTTATTGCCTCCGGTATTTTCCTTGGCCTCGCACTTCTCACTAAGTATGTTGCCAATTTCCTCCTTGTCTATTTTTTTGGTTTTCTCTTCCTTCATGCCCTCTGGAAAGGAGAGCTTTCTCCCCATACTGTCCGCTCCATGCTCTATACATTCCTTATTTGGATTGGCATCGCTCTCTCGGTACTGTATCTTACCGTACCAGCCTTTTGGGTGAAACCGTCCTGGCTCCTCACTAGCACTATCTTCAGTCAGGCTTTTGAAAAAGTATCCTGGCTTTTTCTCGGCCTCATTCTTATCGCAATGCTTGATCAGCTACTCTGGAAAAATTGGCTCACCCTACAGTTTATCTCTCTCCTCCAAGTTTTGAGAAAAAATCTCCATCTATTTATTATCAGCTTTTTTACCCTCTGTTTCTTTGGAGTTATCCTCAATGGCCTCCTGGGTATGCCGCTCATAAATTTCATGGAATTTCTTGCCTCACCCAAGAGCTCCTATCAACTTCACACCTTCGTTCCTATATATCTCACTCATTTCTATCCACTTCTGTTTGGTTCAGCCCCACTCATTCTTGTCGGGACACTTTTTATGATATGGCGCACCTGGCGTACTCCGATTGAAAAACAGACTGTTTTTGAACGACTCACTATCGCTATTACTCTTTTCATCCTCCTTTTTTATCTTGGCTCAACAGTAAATCATGTAGTTCTCATCAATCGCTACCAAATCATGCTCTATCCGCTCCTTGCGCTCCTTGGCGGTATCGGCCTCTACCTCGCATCGCAATCACTTCGATCTTCCTGGAAAAAGTTACCACTTCCTCTCAATAGTTTCTCAGCCGTGGTACTCATAAGCGTATTTCTCACTCTCTCGCCACTTACCACGCCCTTTCCTTTGTCATACGCTTCAATTCTCCTACCTCAAGATTTTGCTATCGATGTCAAAGATATGGGCGCTGGAAGCTATAAGTCTGCCGAGTACCTCAACAGCCTACCAGAAGCAAAGCAAACCGCTATTTGGACTGATAAGAGTGGGGTTTGTAAATTCTATATTGGCCCCTGCTACGATGGGCTTGATTTTCGCAAAGCTAATGAGCTTCATATTAAATACCTCGTTCTTTCTTCGGGCCGTGCTTCACGTACCAGTAGATTCTACGAGCGAGACGCCGTAAAAAAATACCCTGATGTTATTCGTTTAGACGAAATGTATGGTCGCCAAGATGCAGTGTATGAAATTCACATCAATGGACGTCCAAGTCAATCAATAAAAATATTCACTCTCGTCCCTTAGCATTTCTATCTCTGTATGCCATCACGCCTCCCTTTGTTTTTCTTTTTCCTCTCTCTTTTTATTTTTGTAAGTTTTGGCCTTTTTCATCTTGGAAAATTCGAAACCACCGATGAGCACCTTTGGAAATACGATCGAATTGGTAACTACTGGGAAGCCCTCAGAGAGGGAGAATGGGCCGATACGTATATTAATGACAAACCTGGGATCACCGTAGCTCTTATTTCTGGTTTGGGACTTTTCTACGAACCCTCACCTCACAAAAATGAGCGGCGTGATCTCCCTGAAGGAGAAGCTCGTCTTTTTGAAGCCTACGATACTGATCAAGCCGAAAAAACCAATATAGCCTTTCGACTTCCTATTCTGCTTTTTACAATGATCGCTCTAACCCTCTTCTTCTTCCTTTTGACCGAACTCTTTTCATCTCTCTGGATCGCTCTTTTTGTAACACTTTTTGTCACTGCCAACCCTCTGCTCCTAGGTATAGCTCAGATTATTAATCCCGATAGCTTCTTTTGGATTTTTGGCTTCCTTACCACTCTCTTCTTTCTCGGCTGGCTTCAGAAAAAAGCTCTCCGTTGGGCCATGTTCACTGGGCTCTCACTCGGATTTGCCCTCCTTTCCAAATACACGGCCTTTCTTCTTTTTCTTCTCTTTGCACTTCTCAGCACAGCTCACCTTCTCTTTCTAGAAACTCAGCACCTATCCCGAAAATGGATCCTCACTACACTCAAAGCCTACATTCTTATTTTTCTCACTGCCACTCTCACTTTCTTCATTTTTCTTCCGGCTACCTTCCTAAACCCGACACTCTTTTTTAAAGGTTTTTCTCAATTCTTTCTTCTCAAACATTGGCCCTACTGGATAGGGATGGGCGCCCTGCTTGGAATAAGCTTCGGCTTCTTGTGGAAATTTTTTAGCGATTCACATCTCAGCCAACTTCAGGTCTCTTTAGAAAAATACCGCCTCAATTTCTTCCGCATCATTGGAGGATTATTTTTGTTCCTTATAGTGGCCATCATCATCAATAGCTGGTCAGGTCAGTATTTTTCCCCGGTTGAATCTCTCCGTGACGCTGCCTATGCCAACGAACCCCAGGCTTTTAACTTTCGACCCGTACTCGAAAAAAATGTCCCTTTCACTGAAAAATGGTCCAAACTCCTGATCATGCAAGGATCTCCACTTGTCTTCACCCTCTCGCCACTCATGCTCCTCCTCATCATTGCTGGGGCTCTAGGAGGCCACACCCAGCTCTTTCGAAAAGAAACTCGCTCTATACTCCTCAGTGTTTTTGGTTTTATTTTGTTGTACCTTGTAGCTACTATTTTTGCCAAAGTAGTGACCAATGCCCGGTACATGATCATTCTCTATCCTTTACTGGCACTCGCTGCTGGACTCACACTCCATGATATCCTCAGTTTCATTATCAAACGCTACAATCTCAATTCTCTCATTGTACTGAGTGGCGCGACCATCCTCATACTCCTTTCAAGCATACTCACCCTGTGGACGATACGACCTTTTTATTTTAGTTATACCAATAGCTTCTTACCACAATCAATCTCGCTTCATGATTCATGGGGACACGGTGCCTATGAAGCAGCTCAGTACCTGAATAGCCTCCCCCAAGCACAGGAGCTCATCATCTGGTCGAGCAGCGATACCGTTTGTCGTTTTTTTGTCGGCAAATGTCTCAAGTCTCGACGCATTGACCTCGACGAAGTAAAGCCCGACTATCTCGTGATGAGCAAGCGTGGCATCATCAAGGAGCGTAATCAGCCTCTCTTTGAGAACAACCCCTGGCCAAAGCGCGATACCGCTTACTATATAGACAAGATCCAAACTCGTCCGGATTGGAAGCTGGAAATTCTCGAAAGACCAGATAATTTCCTCAATATAGTTCAATTTGAAAAGGAATAGCCTATGACAGAACTCCTCGCTCGTCTTCGCCCACTCTCTCCTCTTATTTTTTGTTTTGCACTTATTCTCCTTATTGGTGGTTTTCTCAGGCTCGAACGCTATGAATCTCTCCTTCGTTTCAATGCCGATCAAGTCCGTGATATCAAAATCGTTACCGCAATAACGGAGAGTGGTGTCTGGCCACTCCTTGGGCCTAAAGCCGGCGGTACTGAATTCCAGCTTGGGCCAGCCTTTTACTACCTTGAGTATCTTTCCGGCCTCCTCTTTGGGTTTACACCTAGTGGTACCACTCTCCTCATTCCCCTTCTTTCACTCGTCTCACTTGTACTCATGTATCAAATTTTTCGATTTGTTTTTACTCCCATCACTGCCCTCACTCTGACTAGTTTAGCGGCTACTTCTTTCTACCTTATCAAATATGCTCGCTTTGGTTGGAATCCCAATTTTCTTCTTTTTTTCTTACTTGCTTTTCTGCTCTCCCTCCTCCACATCCTTGATCCCAAAGAAAAACATCCTTATTTCTGGTATAGCCTTGCAGGTATAGCCATGGGCATCGGCATGCAGCTTCACACCCTCAGCCTCCTCCTCATGCCCTGTTTATTCGTAGCTGCCTGCCTCGCCAACTTTCTGAGAACTCGCCAAGTATCGGCCAGACACTGGCTCCTCAGCATCTCACTTATCTTTTTCTGCTTTCTCCCTGTACTCATCTCGGAAGTAACTACTCACGGCGCTAATACTCAGGCTTTCTTGGCTGGTATCGGTACCAAAACTGAGGAAAAAGCCACCGATCTTAATCCACTCCTTGTTACCGTTGACTTTGTTCTCCAGGGAACCGCTGCTATTCTTACTGGCTACGAACCAAGAGGCCAGTGGATTAATCCAGATGCCTGGAAAAAAGCTTTTTCACCAATGAACTCATTCCTCTTTTTGTTATCAGTAATCGTTACCTTTGGTGGTATATGGTTCATGTTTCAAAAACTTCGCTCAGCTACCAACCCTGAGGATCATCGTCGCTTTTATCTTGGAGCAATACTATTTTTTGGCACCACTCTTACTCTCTTTTTTCTCATTGGTAACGAACTCAATCTTCGCTTCTTTATTATACTCAGCCTATTTCCTCTCCTCTGGCTCGGTATATGGCTTACCAGACTTGAAGGCTTCCTCAAGACAAGAGGGTACCAAAAAATGTACTCCTTCATTTGCCTTGCTGTGATTGGTCTTTTGGGAGCAAGTAACATCACTGCCTATAATCGTACCTATGACTTCTCAAAACCTGAGTCACTCACCAAATCATATGGGGGTATTAGTCTCAGTGAGGCTTCTCTCCTAGCTGATTCTATAGAGAAGACCCTTCATACTCATCCAAATTACCCAAAAAGACTCATCTACTTCGAGCATGAGCGCTCTCTCCAATATTTTCTTGATGAAAAAAACATGAATCTCCGAACTACCAAAGAAGATTCCGACAGTCCTGAAGGAAGATTTATCATTCTTCCGCTTGATGCTAAGCCCAGTGCCTTGAGTCAATACCGGGGGAGATTTGAACCCGAACTTATCAGCCAAGTGGGAAGGTTCAAACTCTACTGGCTCGAGCCAGTGATACTTCCATAAGAATTTGGCCTGGAAAAAATTAAACTAAAGAAACAGAAACCTCCGTTTTTTGTTTTCTCTCACGCAGATACCAGGGCAAAGCCAAAAGAGAAAGGAGCATCTGAAGGAAACGTGAAAGGAGTGCTGCCGTAACGGCCAGTTCAGGAGAGATACCCACGAGACCAAAGACCAGAACATATGACCACTCTTTGATGCCAATATTATTGATAGAAATTGGGATATTGGCTATGAAAGTTGCCAAAAAGATACATCCAAAAAACGCGAGTGGGGCAAGAGGGGCTCCAAGCGCCGACCAAAGAGCGTAGTTAGAAAGCCCAATACCAACCACCAGGAAAACAAGTGTCCAGAGGAGGGCTATCAGATAACGATCCGTTTCAATGAGCGGACGAAAACGCTCAATAGCTCCTTTTACTTTTGAAAGTGGCGGAAACCAGTCGATAATGAGGAGTGCTAGTTCAAAAAGACCAGTAAACCAGAAGAGTGAGATAAGAATCATGAGGGTTACTCCCAGCACAACACCAAAAATGATAATAAGGACTGGATCTGTCAGAAATAGTTTCCAGGGAAGAAAAAAGAAACCGGCAGCCGTAACGAGAAAGAGACCAAGAAGTCCGCTCAAGCGATCAAAGAAAACGACCGTAAAGGCCTCAAAACGCCTCCCCGGCTCACTCATCCACATAGTTCGGTACGCATCACCACCAATAGTCGAGGGAAGGAAATTATTAATAAAAGCTCCCGAAAGATATCCAAAGAAGCCATCAATAATCCGAAAGGAAAATCCTTGGCTCCGAGCAAGGTATTGCCACTTAGCAGCAGAGAGGAAATTTCCGGCAAGCTGGAGGATACCGTACAGTACCAAAAGTGGCAGTGACACTTTGGATAAGATCTCCATCACTCCCTTCCAATCAACACTCCCCACCAGCCACCAAACCAATAGGCCAGTAACAAGGAGTTTTAACCCTGTTTTCAGTGATACCTTCATGTTATTTTGTAACACTATTACTGAGGAGTTCTCTGAAACTAGCAGCTACCTTATCCCAACCCTGACGCTCGGCCCGCAGACGACTCTCCCTCCCATACTGGATCACGAGATCTTTATTTTGAAGAAACTTTTCCAAGGCATCTGCAATAGCCTGTGAAGATTTCTCTGGAATAATCTTGCCATTCTTCCCCTCTTCGATGAGTTCCGCTGCTCCACCAGTTGGCGTGGAAATAATCGGGAGACCAGAGGCCAGAGCCTCCAACATAGCATTACTCATCCCCTCATTCAGGGACGGCAGAACAAAGAGTGATGCCTCCTGATAGTACGCCGCTGTTTCCTCGCGCGGAATACGACCAAGAAAAGTAACTTGCTGAGTCAATCCTTTCTCTCTCACCAAAGACTCGAGACTCTCTCGGGCACTACCATCACCCATAATTTTGAGCCGAAGTTCTGGGTACCTCGGAGCAAGGAGAGCTACCCCCTCGATAAGATAGTTGAGACCTTTGCGTTCAGTCACTCGAGACGCACCTGGAGTGATAATAAATTCTCGTTCGGGGCGTTTGGCGGCATCAGGAAAGAATCGCTTAGTATCAACCCCATTTTCAATAATCGTAAAGAGTTGCCTTGGATTGGTTTTTTGAGCAAGTTCCAAGAGTCCCTGGCTATTAGGCACCACTCCTTTTGCCTCCCCCCATACAAGACTGATGATAGGCCTAATCAAGGGATAGAGCCAAATATACTTCTGGCTATATCCCGGGACATCCGAACCACGAAGTGACAAAACAAATGGGAGCCCAAATTCCCACTTAAGAAGAAGAGCGATCACCCCACAAGGCACCCCAAAAAAAGCCAAGGCTACCTGGTACGGTTCAGCACCCTCTCGCAGCAGTTTACGACCATACCACCAAGCCCGAAAACTATAACGCAAAAGGTCTCCGATTGATTGATGATGGAGATTGTGTAGATTTTTGCCAATAGGTAGCCTATGAACAAAAATATTGTTCCCGAACTGTTTTTTTTCCAAATGATCTGTAATGCTCGAAGTAACCAAGTGCACCTCAAACGAACTATCTCCCTGCCACTCATCCAAAAGGGCAGCCGTCGCATTGGCTGCCCCACCCCCGAGTGGGGGGTACTCATAATTCAAAAAAAGCACTTTCATAAAGACTAGCTAAACACCGATACCAAAGTAGGAAAAGCCATTGGCTTCAGCCTCAGAGCGCTCCAACACATTACGGCCATCGTAGATAACATCGCCCTTCATAAGTTTCTTAAGATCCTTGTAATCAACCACTCGGAACTCATCCCACTCGGTACAGATAACGAGAGTATCGACACCTTTGACAGCATCCAAAGCCTTCTTGGTATAGGTAAGTTTTGGATGGGTAAGTTGCCTTTGGGTATTTTCCATCGCCACCGGGTCAAATGCTTTTACCTTGGCCCCTTCCTCAAGAAAGAGTTTGATATTTTCGATTGCTGGTGCCTCACGAATATCATCGGTCCGTGGCTTAAAAGCGAGCCCCCATACCCCAATAGTTTTATCTTTTAATTTCCCCCCAAACACTTCTTTGAGTTTGATAAATGGCTTAATTCGCTGGGCCACATTGACGTCATTGACCGTCTCAATGATATGAAAATGAGAATTATATTCCCGACCAGTTT
>CAYNMD010000007.1:0-32649 GCA_964398485.1 uncultured Bdellovibrionales bacterium
TCATTCTTCCTTCATCTCCAGCTGAGGTAATGTAGAGGAAGGCTCCGATGATAATGAAGATGAGGGAGAGGAGAACGATAGTTGCTTGGAGAAAAGAGAGGATGCGAGAGAAGAGACTATCAACGGTAGAGAAGGCAACGGGGTTACCAAAGGTAAAGGGGGTAGTGAAGACAGAGGGAGGGGGGGTGGTTGGAGGGGCAGACGACGGCGGAACTGAGGGTGGAGTTGTTGAGGGAGGAGTATTCCCCATACCTTTGCAGCACAATTGTCCACTTTCACACGTCCCTAACTGAGTACCAGTACCACAACCAGAACTTGAATTTGGAGTACAAATACCTCCAGCATCAACACAAGTTGACTGAGCGGTAACTGTCACACAGCAAACCTCTCGCGGATTACCTGTAGGACAGTAGGTTGATATCGGAATCTGTGTTTCCCCGCTCAAACATCCCGGAGCAGGCGGTCGACATACACCTCCTTTATTGGAACACTGCGTGTAAGGAGGCTGTACACCACCAACCACTACGGTAGCAATATCACTATAGCGTACTTGGTCAGTCGAAGTAGTTCCGCTTTTTGAGACATAACAGGAGACTCCAAACTGCCATGTACTGTTTACAAACTGATATGTCACCCCCGTGCGAGGAATAATATTATTTCCCTGGCCACCAGGATATGGTCGTGGCCAGTTATCGCTTTGACAAAATACAAATGCATTACTTACTGGAACATTGAGAAGCTCCCATCGTACATACACCAAACCTGGAGCAGGTATACTCGGAGTATCAATAGTAATATGTACTTGTGGTTCTTGATTACTACCATTTACTGGATCACCCAAACAGCAATATTCTCCACTGGCACAGCCACCAGCAACCTGTGTCGTCTGACCATTCTGACAACTCCAAGGCTGACAACGTCCTCCTGAGAAAGAGCTACACAACTGAGGTTCACCGGTGCAACAAACATTTCCCGACGGACAAGTCCCATTAGTAACTCGCTGTGAGCCCACTCCCGTACACGTCGTACCCGTTTCACAGGTATGCCCTAGCTGAATACAATCAGTAGTCCCAGGAGGGGGCGGGGTTACCTGTCTCGTTTCACTGCAATTTGCTCTGTTTGGCCAGATGGCACCATTCCCCAAGCGGATATCACCAGCATCACATTGCCAACTATAACTCGTCGTAAAAGTACGAGTTTCAGTTGGTTGACCAACGTCACACTTGAAATGATTCTCTCCACACTGAGCCGGTTCAATAGGCGGATTAGGGACGCAGCAAAAATTCGCTCCACAATTAAGAGTGCCAGTAACACTGTCGTGGTTGGGAGCACAGTTCTCACTACAATAATAGCCCAACCCAGAACACGACTCTTGCGCCAAAACAAAATCTGGGACACCGACAACACTAATGCCGGCAAATACAATCAGAGTGTACAACCAAAAAGCATGAAGTTTCATGAAAAATAGATTCCATTAGATCCAGGGACTGGCGTTCAGAAGTGCATCAACTGCCTTAATAACAATCCAACCCGAAAGAGCCACAATTACCCCAATAATGGAGTACTTCATATTCCGCTTAGCCGTCTCCGCCATGCCCTCATCGCCCGTAGCAAAAATATATTGTAGCCCCGAAATAATAAACCCGAGTAAAGCAATAAATCCGAAAATACCAAGTATCCAACTAATGAAAGTGGTCAAGATCTCAATAATCGATTTTTCTGAAAGACCTGTACCACTTGGGAAGCACACCCCCCCTATCTTATTCCCTGTACACTGACTCCCCCCTCCTGTGCCGCCGTCACCGGGACCACCAGTAGCCGCCGTCTTACAACAAACAGTTCCTGATACCTGGCAGGACTGAGTGGAATCAAGACTCTCACTCGAAAGACATGATGGCCTGCAATTACCAGTACAGGTAGCTCCTGGATTTGTTCCTGTCGCAGGAAGACAACATACTGTTCCATCATTACAAGCATTGTCAGCAGTAACGATACCACTTGGACATTCAGAAATCATCGAACACACCCCTCCCGTGCCACAACTCTGAGCCGACACAATTGAAACCTGAGAAACCCAGAGAACAACTGCCGCTAATACACCTAGCACAATGTTTATTTTTTTGTACATACCCAATGGAAAAATTTCCTAAAATGAATTGTTGGTGCCACTGAGCCAGCGATCGACTGCCTGGACAACAACCCAGCCCATCAAAGCTACAATAATCCCAATAATGGAAAATTTCATACCATTCTTCCCCTTCTCTGCCTGACCCTCATCGCCCGCAGCAGTGAGATAAAAGATACCTGCGACTACAAAGCCAATAATAGCGATAAAGCCAAAGATACCGAGAAGCCAGGCAAGGGTTGTTGAAATAATCTGATAAATAGCCCCTCCAGGAAGACCGACGCCTTGTGCATTAGACTTACCAGCACTCCAAGCAGAAGCTGATACGAGCATTGGCAAAAAAAATACCCCCCCACTCACCATTAAGCCAACAATTTGCGCTTTTATTTTCTTGAGCATATAAGAATACTATTTAATCGTCTTTAGTATATCACAAAATAACAAGCCCCATCATTCTCTATATTCAAACATAAAAAAAACAACCACTCAGAAAAAGAGTGGTTGTTTTTTCTTGTCGGCCGAAAAGAAACCTAGAACGAGTTACTAGCACCACCGAGCCAAGCTTGAACTGCCTGAACGATAACCCAACCCATCAGGGCGACGATCACACCAACGATTGAATACGTCATGGCATTCTTAGCCTTCTCAATTTGAGACTCGTTGCCAGCAGCTGTCAGATAAAGAATACCAGAGATGACAAAGCCAATAACAGCAATGAAACCCAAGATACCCAAAAGCCAGGCCAGTGTCTGGGAAATAATATTGTAGATACTTCCACCACCAAGACCCGTGTTGCTTGCATTCGTTGTACCACGTCCACCCCAGGCGTTCGTGCTAGGAGCAGCGGCAGAAACAACAGCTGGAGCGAGAAGCACGAGACTGTTCACTGCACCAAATGCGAGTTTGCGTAATTTTTGCATACCTCTCACCTCCTTTCGCTGCGTTCTGAATCTCAGAAAACGCATTGTGTTTTATGTTTCTTTTTTATTATGACAAAATCTGAGCGATTGTCCAGACGAGCACCATACTTCCCAAAGCAACAATCACCCCAAACACTCCTGATTGAAATGCTCGTTTGGCGAATACAACTCTTCTCTCATCACCTTGAGCAGTAAAGTACAACACACCAGCAATAATCATCCCCAGTATAGCAATCAGACCAAAAACGAGCAAGAGAAAATTCAAGATTTTTGTAAGACTCACCGAAAGAGGTTGAGCTTCACTAATAACACCCGCCAACACCCACTGAGGTATGAGCAACGTCAAGCCAACAATACTGACAAATGATTTCATATCTTAAATTATATCAAATTTTTCTGAAATAAAATAAAGTCCTTCACGATACTCGGAAGGACTTTATTTATTTACGACTACTGGGTCGGACCATTCAGGAGCGTCTCTCCCTGCGAATTCGAAGTGTCAGTAGGTGTCACGGTCGCTGGAGTTGTTGGTCCTGGTTCAGGAAGCGAATTCTCGCTTGGAATATTTCCTTTACCACTCCGGAGATTGTCGATCACTTGATTAACCTGAGCACGAGTCTGCTTCACAGCAGGCGCCGTACCATCTTCTTCAGGGAGGAAAGAGAGGATCTTCTCATACTCGGAAAGTGCTTCAGTACGACGATTGGTCGACTCATACAGGAGACCAAGAGAGAGTCTCACATCGATCAAGCGCTCATTAGCCGTGAGAACTTCCTTATAAAGCTTCTCTGCTGTGCTGCGATCTCCCTCACCATTACGCAGCTGATATAAGGCGGCCAAATTATACTTGAAGGAAAGATTAGCTGGAGCATACTGCAAAGCCTTGCGTGTGCTATCAATAGCAGCATCCAGTTGCTTCAAGCGAGCCTGCGCCACCGCCAAATTGTAATGAGCAATAGCAAGGTTCGGCTTTTTCTCTACCGCCTTCTGGAAGGCAGTCAATGCTTCCTCATACAGAGCATTCTTTTCTGCCCCCGCCTCTTTTCCATCAGCCGTCAAACGCTTAATCTGACCAAGTTTGATCTGGAAAAGTGGATTTTGTGGTTCAAGCTCTACCGCTCGCCGATACGATTCCTCCGAACGAGGGAGAGCATCAGTAGCAAAGAGGCTAGCATTTTCATAGATAAGCCCCAGTGCTTCAACAGAAAGCACGTCATTCGGCATAAGATCCTTGGAGCGGGTGCCACTGGCTACACTCTCACGAACCAAGAAAGCAATCTTATTCACATCTCGTTCTGTTTCTGGCTTTCGGCCTTCTGCATTAGCGAGAGCCATGTATTCCTGGCTCAATCTAGTGAAATAGCGCCCTTCTTGCGGATAAAGACGGAGTGCCTTGATATACGCAGGAATAGTCGTCTCTACTGAAGGCGTCATACGACTCGCCTTCCCCATAGCAACATCAGCTACCAACACCTTCCCCATAAAGACGAAGAGGAAAGCGACACCAGCAGAGACCACCATGAAGACAAAAGCGAGAGCAAGGGCAAACTTGGGAGTAGCACGGAGTGAGAGCTCGAGGTAGCGTTCTTCTGAACCACTTTCAAGCAGCAGTGTCCCCAAGGCGAGGGCTGCCAAAAGAATTCCAAGAATGAGGAGAGTAGCATTGATGGGAGCCATGAAGCTCGCAATGAAAAGCATCACTGCTACCGACCAAAGACCGAGCGAAGCTAATTTATTCTTGGTCTTATCAAGCGTCAGAAGGTAGAGACCGATAGAGAGGAAAGAGAACCAGACTACCAGAAGAAGAATCGTCCCAACAATACCCACTGTAGCAAGGGCTTCAAAAACAAGCCCTGTCCCCTGATAAAAACGCAGAGTATAAAGACTGTTGTCATTGAATTCCTGTGGTCGATAGAGCGAAAAGGCATAGCCATAGGTCGCATTCCCCGTTCCAAAGAGCGTATTTTCCTTTAGAGACTCTTTAGCTACCTGCCATGAGAGTTTTGTATTGGGAGTTACTTCAACTGGAAGATTGGCACGCGTGAGACTATTGGGACCAATCATCAGGAAAGAGAGTACTACCACAAAAACCACCATAGGCACCCACGTCCATTCACCTGCTGGCCTCACAATCTGAGCTAATACATAAATAAGGAAGAACCCAAGGCCACCAAGCATCACTACCCAGTTCACAAAAGGATAGAGCGCCAAAAGCAGGAAGAGGTTGAGTACCAAAGCAATCCCCAAAAGACCTGACCATACTTTTTTCTTTAGGGCGCTCAATGCACCCCCCTCACGAAAAAGCAGGAAGAAAGCTGTGATATAAAGCGGCACGGTAAGCGAGAGGAAAAGTCCCAACGTTGACATAGAGCCAATCAGAGAGAGCGGTGCGAACTGCTCCCACGCAGCCGGGAGAAATTTGATCTTCATGATGACCAAAAAAGTCCAAACACTCACTAAGAAAGCTGAGACAAGGAAACTCCGGAACATGAGCATCATGCGCTGAGCGTTGAAGTGGCTCAAAACAAAGTAATAAGCAAGTACCAGTGCTGTCACTGAAAGAAACCCTCTTGATGGGTCACCAAAGAATCCCCAAAAGCTGTGCCATCGGTCAACAGAAAAAACAGTGGTGACAATCGTAAAAAGCCAGAAGAGAACGATAGGAATATCGAGTGGTGTACGACGAATCTTCATCTCACCAGTCATTACTCCCTTTGAAACCCAGGCTACTAACCCAACAAGTAGACAGAAGTAAAAGAAAATTTGCTTTTCAAAGGCAATCCCCTGAAAAGTCACTCCCGTGAAAAAAATCGGGAGACCAAACATGAGGAGTCCCAAAACAAAAGTGATAATACCATCAAAAACCTTGGCCGTTCGGGAATGACCCTGAGTTGACGAAGCACCAGAACGAGCAGACGTCGCCTGTGACATTGATTTTACCTGAGGTGAGGCACTAGCACCTGACTTATCACCAGTTGTAGGTGAGAACTGAGTTGATCCACCAAAGCGGACAAAAGATGGTCTTTCGGTTGGCATAAGCAAACAACCTAAAATAGAGAAAAATTACGATACGCCCATTATACAAGAAAGCTACCAGAGTCGCAAAAAGGCTTTTTCCTTGAAAAAAGCTATACTAGAACCATGACTATTGCAGATCTTGCACCCAAACAAATCCTTTCCCGGATAGAGCTCCCTCGAAAAAACTTCGGGTTTTTTAAATTTGCTCTAGGAAGCGCCTTCCTCATTGCTGTTGCGGCCCACAACAGTATCGCTTCATACTCGTTCCTCATTGCCCTCGCTGTTGGAAAAGCTCATTCACTGGGGGCATGGATTGCCATGTGGCGCTCCGGAAAATTAAACTGGCGCTACATCACCTCCATGTTCCTCATCAGTATTGCAGTATCATACTGGGGTTTAAAAATGGTAGATTCTCTGGAAACACTTTCCTTCATTACCTATACCCTATTTTCTTTTCACTTTCTCTTTGATGAATTCGACCTCCAAGAGGAGGCTCGCACTCAGGCGGGCATCCTCGCTAGCGTTAGCCCAGCATTCCTTCTCCTCCTTCTTCTTGCTCGTGATTTTCTGCACATTAACATCACTGACCAGATACTCTGGGGCGTCACTCTCTCTGCTATTGCCATCGAATGCATCTACCTCAAAAAAATAAACTGGTTTTTCCTGCACACCAAGGTTCTCACTCTTTTTATCCTCGGAGCTGCTCAACTCGGCATGTCAGCAGGTGCCATCTTGGCGACTTTTCTCATTTTTCATTACTTCTTCTGGTTTATCTATCCTGTTTACAAACTTCATAAATATAAGCCTGAAGAACGGGATAATTTCATTATGATTCTCGTGCTTATCGTTTCAACCTCTTTTTATTTTGCCATAACACGTAATCTCTATGGGGAAGAAATACTCAACCTGACTATCAGAGCCTTTCTTATTGGCACTATCATTCATATTTTCTCCACTGCTCCATTTGGCTATCTTTTTGGACTACCGAAAAAGAAGCTCGGGCCGGTCATTTCAGACAAATTAGAGAAAGCTGCTACTGCCTCGTAGCAAAAATCGTATCAAAAATTGAGAGAGCTACCCCATACGGACCACTTCGTTCAGTATGGTGGCGATAATGGTCTTTTGGAAAAAGTAGTACCTGGTCAATCACTGGAAAGGTGAAGTGGACTCGATAGTGAGAAAGAGCATTCAGAAAAAGATACAGCGAGGTAGTAATAACATGAGCGATACTTGATGAGCGAAAAACAACAAAAAAGAAAAGGCAATATACCAACATAAAAAGACTGATCACAAAAAGATGTTCCTTGCGACTGTTGGTCCAATCCATATCCGTTGTCACTGTGTGATGGAAACGATGAGCCCGACTCAAAAGAGGTATCGGGTACTTGTGAGCAGCCAAGTGTGCACCATAAATAACAAGCTCCGAAAAGAAGAGCAGAATTAACACCTGAGAGAAAAGCGAGAAGTGCATGAGTGATATCCAACCCATGGGAATATCAGATACAACAAAAATGAGAATGATAGCGGTTGCAAAAATCAGAGCAAAAAGACTTCTTCCCACTTGAAACCAAACAAATTCTCCAAAATTCTTCCGCAATCGATGAGGAATACCAAAGAAAAACGGAAGTATGAACTCAAAAAAAACAAGTAGCCCAATCGCCACAAGAAAAACGTAGCCTATTTGGGTCAGGTAAAAAGCAAAAAAGGAATTCATGGGTGGTGTGTTTACTTTTGTACTTAGTATACACTGGATCAAGAAAGAGAATTTTCGTCATGTTACACCACATCCTCACCCACCCTCTTCTCAGCAGTATTTTTCTTGCTACTGCCTTTTGCTTCCCACAGCATGCCTGGCTCTGTCTTTTGGTATTTCTCATTCCCACCCTCTCCTATCTTGAGAAAAATTCATTCTCCATTAAATCAGGCCTCACAACAAGTTTCTTCATTGGTTGTTCTTTTATACCGGCCACAGCTTGGTTTTTGGAAAGCTATCCTCTCGATTGGCTCCATATTACCGATCCGATTCTCAGCACTATCATCATTGGGTTACTATGGTTTGGGTTCGTAATCACGCTCGCAATTCCATTGACCCTGTGGGTAATGGTTGTATGTTATTTTTCCAAATTTCCACTTTACCTAAAAGCATTAATCGCCTCAGTTGCCTGGGTAAGTGTCGAACATCTCCGCTCATGGATCATAGCTTTCTTTCTTGCCAGCCCCGAAACGCTCATTGGTCCACATCATACCTATTATTCTCTTGCCTACCCTATCGCTCATACTCCCCTCCTCAAGGAACTCTTACCGATCGGAGGACTTCCTCTCGGAGTAATATGGATTATCCTGTGTAATTTCTTCTTATATAGTCTCCTTTCCTCAGTAACGGCCCCAAAAAGAAATACCCACATCACCATTACTCTCATCTTCATTCTTCTCCCTCTTGGTAGCGCTACTTTGATGTATGCAATACGTCCCTCTCAGGAAGAACGCTCGCAAGTGTCACATATCCCTGTCACGATACTACAGACAAACTTCCCCTCATCTCGCACCCTCCAAGAACAAGATAGGAAATCAGCTCTTGTTATAGAATTTCTTGAAAAAATTGGAGTTAAACAATCAGTTATAGTAATGCCAGAAAATATTGATCTCACCACAAGATCCTTTCAGCAATCACTTGCAAGCAATAGCTACATTGGTTCATACACCGGTAAGCATGGTTATCAAATGTATTTCTTGCACCCCGCCATCAATCTTATCGCGTTCACCCAAAAACAACTCCTCATGCCTCTCGGAGAATATTCACTCCCCTGGCTCGAGCGATTAGTGCGCATGACAAAAAATCAGCAGTGGATAACCGCACTTACAACGCCACATGAATACTTACCCAATAAAGGCCAGGGCACTCGACTCTTTTACTCGCCTTATAATGGGGGGATCGTTATCGGTGGAACACTTTGCTCAGAAAATATTTCTCCCCTTATCTCTCGACAACAAGTATTTGGGGGCGCATCACTTCTAATGCACAGTGCATCGCTTGGACCATTCCACGGATCCACTCTTCTCTCACGGCAAATGCTGGCAATCAACACTGCTCGCGCACTCGAAAACGGCCGCTATTACTTGAGCGCTGCCAATAGAGCCCAAAGTAGTATTATCTCTGATACAGGGAAATTCTCTCTCCAAGAAAAATATACTACCAGTAAGGATATAACCGCTATTTCTGCCAGAGTACCACTTCTCTCCTACTTTACCCCCTTTACCTTACTGGGAGATATTCTTAGTCCCTTCGCTATCATTCTCACGATACTGGCCCTTCTCTGGAAAAACTGGCTCTACAGACATATTTTTACCGGAGAAAAGAGCCTTACAAACTAATTTGACAATTTAACAAATTTATGCGAGAATAGGGCCACCTGTAACTTCCCAATTGAAAGGGGAACCCCGTGAACCTGAAGTCCTTCCTGTTCGCTGCCCTCGCCGTCATCGGCATGGGAAGCTTGGCCGTCGCGCAGACGACCGCCCCCATCGCCATGATCAACCTGAAGACCGATACGGTCGCCTACGACGGCGGTGCCAGCGTCGACACCAATCGGCATGGCCACCTCGTCATCAAGGTCGACGGTCGCGTCCTCCTGTTCGATTCCAAGACCCACACCCTGTCCAACCCGATCCGGCTGGTCAACGAGCGGCTCAGTCCGCAGGTGACGCCCAACGGTCACGGCCTGGCCAAGACCTACCAGACCGAAGCGGTGCCGGGCTCTGGCTGCCCGGTGGCCCTCGACTGGACCGTCGGCTACACCATGAGCGAAGGCACCGCCACCGTGAACATCAACGGCGTGCCGACGACCGTCAAGGTCGAGAAGAGCAACCAGGAGGCCCGCTGGGCGTGCGGCTCGTATGGAGGCGATACCGCCAGCATCCAGACCGAATGGGCGCCCGAACTCGGTGTGCTCGTGTCCTTCAAGATGGACATGCGCTACCGCGGGCAGTCCAATCTGGTCGGCACCAAGATTGCCAGCATCACGCAGGCAGCTCGGACGAGCCAGGCCAGTGACCGCGCCGTCGTCGCGGCAGCCAGCAAGGAGTAGCGCCGTTCCCCACCACCCGTACCTTTTGGCTTTGCCAGTCGCGGGAGAAGACCTCACCGTTTTCTCCCGCGTTTTTATTTTTACTTATTCCCCAACCCTTTCAGTTATTACTGACTGTTTGTTGAATGAAAAGAATTTTTGTACCAAACAATATACTCCGTACGTAATAAATGGAGCAGCAAAAACATCAATCGAGTAATGCTGCCGCCCAATCAAAACCTCGATCCCCATCAGTATTGCCAGTCCGAGAAAAATATACCTCACTGGTCGGTATTCCCAATACACAAGAGCTGTCAAATACGGTAAAGCCACATGCCCTGAAAAGAAGAGGTCTCCTCCTTGAGTGAAGAATGAAAGAGTCGGCACGCCTCCTTCAGGAAGACCGAGATGAGTCAAATTAATAAACCAAGCACGCGTCAAAATAAGTGCCGCTAGACTCCACAAAAAAAACGGGAGCCGGCGTGACTCAATAAACGCCCAAATGGTAGCAACATACTGCACATAGAGAGCAAGATAGTAGTCCAGGAGACTGGTGTCTCGGAGAGGTAATAGCGTAAAAAAGAGATCATCGATTGGCTCCCCTGCCCGCTGAGTCGCCCAACGAACCGCGTAATAATTTAAAAAAAGGATAAAGAGAAAAGCGGCCCCAGATCGAAGCACTGATAAACAAAAATCTGGACTACTCCAATATTTTTTTGCATTCAAAAAAAACTTCATGCTCGTATTGGGGTAAACGTATAATCCGCCACTCTCACGGTCATAAAAATATGTATCAATGTCCAGCCATAAAAGAAAGCTGGATGAAAAAAGAAGAGGGGCAATCCTGAATGAGGAGCCAAGACATAGAGGAGGAAAGCAGCGAACACCAGAAGATGCCCCCATAGTAAAGTATCGAGATAAAAACCCAATTTCTCCTGATAACGCACAAGCGAGTACAGATACCAATGGACGTAATGCGCAAAAATAATCATTCCTAAAATTTGGTTGATACTAATGGCATGAATAGCATTCCAAGTAAGCCAGCCAGCGATACCTGCATGTAGTCCATAAAATACAAAGAAAAAGGAATGGGTGCCTCTCAAAAGAAATCTATTTTTAAAAAGAAAATAACTGACGGCACTTATTCCCACAAAAAATACCGCCAGGGTCAAAACTGTAAGGGTTGGAAATAATCTCGCAAGAAAAGCTGCCATAAAAATAGACGCGAGCCCTCCTATACCAATCAGGGGAGGTACTGCCCCACGAAATCCAGATAATTTCAAGAAATCGGCCGTGTAGTGAGCGGCAAAAATTGTCCCTGTGAGCAAGATAAGCCAGGGAAAGTAGATTGGATAGAGATACGTACCGACAGCAAGAAAACCAACACCTAAGAGACATCCCAAAAATCGACACAAATAAGATCTATCTATTTTCTGTTGAACATTGGTATAAAAATACGCTAACAGAAAATGAACTTGCCCGAAAACAATAATTCCAAAAACAATAGCCGTATCAGAAAACAGACTCACCATGCCACCAGCAACGAGAATAGAAACGAGCCATTGCATTTTTGGAGATAGGGAAATATTCCTCATAATCACTAGCGAGCAGGTTTTAGGTCACGTAAATGCATTTCTATCGTTCTTCCAGGGACATTACCATAATATATGGTCCCCTGAAATTCTGTAATTACCCCAAGTTCTGGTGCAAATATATATTCAAACCAGATGCTTCCCTGAACACCACAGTGGCTCCATGGTCCGATCTCTTTAATAAAGAGAGGGGTTATCCTATGCACCTCGCCGTCAACAACACTACTCTCATATGTCTCACCAGGGTCAACAATCACCTCAAAATCACCAAATACGGAAACATCACTACAAGGGCTTCCTGCTCTCGGTGAAGTCTCGTAGGATCCCCTCATAAAGATATCACCTGATATCCCTTGTTGAGCGTATGTTATATGTGGCCGGTAGTATGATGGCACAGATTGCCAAAACTCAGACAGAGTAAAGGTCTTGGGATCGAAAACAATACTGTTGTCATTATGGGCGTTCCGGTATATCTGGAGATCTTGATCATGTTCGATTCGGATGAGCTTTTCTTCAGAATAAGATGGCTTCTCTTGGTCATCAATCCAAACATTTTTTTCAACATAATCATAGAGTAATTCAGTTCCTGGCCTCGCTAAGTTAAGGCTATGAGATTTCAGATACTCAACATGCTTATTTTGTATGTCATCCCACAAAGTTATACCGTGAAAAATAAGAATGAAACCTGTAAACAAAACTAGTATCCAATGATAGAACCGCTTTGTTGTCTCTGGAGAAACCACCACCAAAGCTGCTGCGAATAAAAGAGAGAAGCTTTTGGTAGCAATTGTAGGAGCAGAGAAAAAAAAGAAGAGCAGAACCAAAAGGAGAAGTATCTTCGTCAGAGAAAAACCAAGTAACGTCGGGAGTGTATGCACCCCAACTAATCGATCGCCTTCCATATCTGGAAGGTCCCAAAATACTTCGAAACAAACTGCTAGAAAAAAGAGTGGGAGTAGCCAGCTAAAAGCCTCATAAATACTAAGAGATTCAGCCGAGATGCTGACCAAAGAAGCTAACGAAAGGACCCAGCAAAAGGCTGGGATAATATTTTTAATAATGAAAAAATTTTTTAATCGATATCTCTCTGGATAGGAATACAAGATTCCGAGAGTAGCCAGTAAAACAGCTACACATCCAAAGGGAAATCCGCCAACAAATGAATAGATTATAACGGCAAAGACAACAGCCATCAAAGAAGCCTTTGTGAGCCACTCTTGATAAAAACTTTCTAAAATACCATTAATTTTATCTTCACGAACATCAAAGTTTCGATTCCAAAGATAGACCCCGAAAACACCAGCGATATTAGCTATCATGAGTAGAAAAAAATCCTGAGAAAGAAAGTGGCTTCCCAATATTCTATAAAGGTAAGCCAATGAGATTACCAAATAAAATAGGATGACATCAATGTTATAGAAAAATATCTTCTCGATTTTTCTCTCAAGAAAAATGATTACTCTTCTACCTTGATCACTCATACACTTTTGATACGAAAATATTCCTTTATTGGATCCGTCTCCATCTTGATAAAATTATCCTGCTCATACCCTTTGATGCCAGGAGTAAAGCTGGGAATTTCGTCTACATACGTACCAAAGAGCCTGTCCCAGAGAGAGAAAATCCCACCAAAATTACTCTGTTGATGAAGCTCCACCTGGTCATGATGGACTCGATGAATTCGAGGAGTGACAAATATCCTCTCCAAAAATTTTGGCCAACGTATATATGCCGCGTGCACAGCATTTTGATACAGAGCAAATATAAAAAGTGCCGCAGAAAGAGTGACCGGACCAAAACCCACTACAATGGCTGGAGTAATAAGCACCGTCGTAAAATAGAGCTCCTGAGTCCAATTGACCCTCATGCTTGTACTGAGGTTGAATTTATTATCGCTGTGATGGACAAAATGAAGCGTCCACAGGAGAGGCCATCGATGATGGGCAAAATGAACAAAATAATAGGTAAAGTCTATAAGCACAAGACTAGCGAAAAGAGAGGTTAAATCAAGAGATCGATCCCCTCCCGATCCGATACCAATAAGAGCTAATAAAGTAAAAGTAAGTGGTAATGGTTCAAGAATCTTCAACAGAGCCCTCGTAACCATATTTCTCAGTATATTGCCGAGAGTGCCATGAAGAGAGTACTGCCCATCTTTTTTTGCCAGACTATAGAGAAACTCTAGCATCGTACATAGTAATAGCAGTGCGGAGATAATTGTGAGAATGACAAAAATGTTCATACCCAACGTTTTTTGAGTTTACCCCAATACTCTCGTATTGGATCCGTCTCCATCTTGATAAAATTATCCTGCTCATACCCTTTGATGCCAGGAGTAAAGCTGGGAATTTCGTCTACATACGTACCAAAGAGCCTGTCCCAGAGAGAGAAAACTGCCCCAAAGTTACTCTGCTGGTGTTTTTCTACTTGATCATGATGAATTCGATGAATGCGAGGGGTGATAAAGAGGAGATCAAAGAATCGAGGCAGTTTAATGTACTGACTGTGACAGAAGAATTGATAAGCAAAAGACCCAAATGTAGCAATAGCTATATCCCAAATACTAAAACCAAGAAAAAATACTCCCACTACCGGCAAGGAGGTGATGAAGAAGCGCTCTATCCAAGAAGCTCGTAAATAAGTACTCATATTGAAAGACCGATCATTATGATGAACCGAGTGGAGAGACCATAAAAATCCTAAATTGTGTTTGAGCCAATGCGCCAAATAGTAAAAAAAATCAAGTACTATCAAGCAGAAAATAACATCAAAGAATTGCGGAGCAACAGCAAAAGAGGTTGGGAGAGCAAATCTCACAAAAAAATCACCGAAATAATAGTCGTCAACAATATTGGTAATGAGAAGCAAACCAAGACCCCGCAAAATATTATGAAACGTCCCATTGAGCGTATAGATACCATCGCCCTGAACAAGACTTCTTATAAACTCAAACAGAAGAACAGCAAACACAAAAGCCTCGACGTATTCCACAGTAGCATTTGAATAAATATCCATGTTCATACCCAACGTTTTTTGAGTTTACCCCAATACTCTCGTATTGGATCCGTCTCCATCTTGATAAAATTATCCTGCTCATACCCTTTGATGCCAGGAGTAAAGCTGGGAATTTCGTCTACATACGTACCAAAGAGCCTGTCCCAGAGAGAGAAAACTGCCCCAAAGTTACTCTGCTGGTGTTTTTCTACTTGATCATGATGAATTCGATGAATGCGAGGGGTGATAAAGAGGAGATCAAAGAATCGAGGCAGTTTAATGTACTGACTGTGACAGAAGAATTGATGCAAATTTAGATAGAGAATTGCTCCAAAAAAAACTATTGGGTGAAAACCTATCACCAACGCGGGGAAATAGAACCAGAAGAGATAGATCTGCTCAGTCCATGAGATACGAAATGCTGTACTCAGATTCAATTGAGAATCTCCATGATGAACAGAATGTAATGCCCAAAAACAAGAGATTGCATGATGCAGCCTATGAAAACAGTACCAGAGAAAATCAACCAGCAAAAGACAAGGAAGAAACATTGCTATAGATTTCCCACTAGAACCGATGGACTGTGGTAAAAAAGGGTAGACTACCGAAAAGTAAAAAGATACTACCACCCCAGAAAATCCCAAAAGGATTACCCCTCTCAAAAGATTTCCAAAAAAACCATTCCGACGATATACTCCATCTCGCTTAAATTTCAAACTATACCATCCTTCCAAAAGAGCCAGTCCAAGAGTAATCCCTGTCCACACTATCGTCATAGAGCATTCCATTATCTTTTTTAGTATATCACGTAGACAGCTATGAAATAGTGTGGTTTTTTAGAGAAAACTTGCTATACTGAACATGAGTAAATTCAATTTATGGAATCACAAAAAATCGTTCGGATTCTTTTGACGCTGGGAGTTCTTCTTGCTGGATCGTACTATATTAACCGCTCTACCTCACTCCAGGAAATCCTTTCCAATGAAATTGTACCGGATGCCAAAGCCGATGCCTGCGCCAAGTGCTAGTTTTTTACTCCTCCTGAGTCACTCTTTCAAATCAAATACCAACACTTTATGCCAAACAAAAAAGCGATTTTCTTCCTCCTGGTCATTCTGACAATAGCGGGTACTGGCTGGTACCTTTGGAAAAAATTTCAAAAACCAACTGATGAATCTGCCTTGGCACAAAAGAGGATTGAGGCTGATGCTGCTCTGTTGCGCGAAGACTACGCTCAGTTAGGAAAATTTGTAATCAAATCATCACGCCCAGCCAAAGATGCCTATTTGAGTGGAGTCAATACCGCTCTGCGAAAAACTGATATTTCTGACTGGACCAGAGAACAGCTACTTCTCCGAAAAGCAGTAGCCCTTTCTGTCATGGTCGGAGAGCCCTCTGAGAAAGAAGCTCGTGAAGCCATGGAATTATTTCACGACTTCGTTTATTTTCCCGGTAAATCCGCCAGTAGTACTTATCTAAAGGATTTCTCCATTGCTGCTGGTACAAAGCTACAGTTCCAAATACGTCAGTTCCCTCATATTACACTCCTCAACAAAAACTCAGAGACTTTTACCAAATATATTGCTGATGGATACAGCGAGATGCTTGCAACTTATCTTTCTCTAAACGATCTCGCCAAGGAAGTCTCTTATGAAAATAGTTTTGATACGGTTGTAATCACGAATCAAATTACCCTTGCATCGGCCATATTGTCGTCTTCGGAGGAAAAATTTCTTACGAGTCCTCTTAGGAAGAAGATTATTGAAGAGCTGCGAGATCACCTTACGTCATTTGAACAAGGGAAGATAAAGCCATTGTTTTTCAAGGACACGGTAAGTGCACAAATTGAACCAAAATACCACTATGCAGTTGGCTACGATGTATATCAAAGAAATACTCATGACTCACTCTCTGAAGAAATAAACCAAAAAATCAACCAGGTTTACGAAACCGCCATTGATACCGCTAAAACTTCCCCTGAATTTAAGAACAACACTGTTCTTGATCAGGTTCTGTTCTACGTACATGTTTCCTACCTTGCTTCACTCCATCAGCGCTACGGAGATGTCGTGGAAGAAAACAAGCTCGATACTCTCGCCCAAGGATTACTCGGTACTATTCGGTCCTCAAGTGAGATGAGTAGCCTCGCCTCAGCTTTCTTGAGAGCAAAGGATATTTACCCAGAGATCAATCATCTCTACGCTCTCGCTACAAAAAACCGTAGTCTCGCTGAATATATCGCCTCTCTCAAATAGAGCGCTAGCTACTGGACAATAATTTCTCCACCGTCTTTTCCCAAGAAAATTTTTTAGCCTGCTGAATTGCCTTTCCTTGCAGGCTCTCACGATAGCTCTTGTCACTCAGGATCTGGTAAAGGGCCTCACGAATTTCATCTGGTCGATAGGGATCAATCAGGATTCCGGCCTGCCCAATAATTTCAGGAAGCGAAGACGAGTGAGAAGTAATTACCGGTAAACCACAAGCAAGGGCTTCAAGCGGAGGAAAGCCAAATCCTTCATAAAAAGACGGGTAGACAAACACACTCGCTAGGTTATAGAGAGCCGGTTTATCATGCTCATCAACAAAACCAAGGAGGTGTATATGGTGCCGCACTGGAGAAGTCCGCACTGCTTGAAGGAACTCCTGGCATTTCCATCCAGGGACACCAGCAATCACAAGATCATACTTGAGAAGCTCACCTACCGCACTCCGGTGAAATACTTCAAAGGCCCGGAGAAGGCTGATGAGGTTTTTTCGTGGTTCGAGCGTCCCCAAAGAAAGAATAAATCGATACGGTAACTGATATTTTTTTTGTACCTCAATGAGCTCGAGTGAATTTCGATCCTGTACTTGATTCTGCTCTCCAATACCACTGTAGATAATTTCTATTTTCTCTTTTGATACTTGATAGCGATCTATGATATCACTAGCGGTAGATTGTGAAACAGCCAAAATACGATCTGCTCGCCTCAATAGACCACGTAAATTAACAAGATAATGCCACAATCGTTGCTTCCAAGAAAATGTTTCTGGGAAAAGCTCAAAAGAAAGATCATGTACGGTTACCCAGAGCTTCACTGATGAAGAAACCGCAACAAAGTTCATATTGGGAACAAAAAAAACATCTACCCCACCGATAAGCTGATCGAGTTTAGGATAACGAAGATACCAAAGAGAAAAGTTCAAAAGTTTATTCGGGATACGAAACCTCCGTACGGTCACATGAGAAAAATCCTGTGCGAAAGAAAGATTTGGTTCAATATTATTCCAGGCATTAAGAAAAAGGATGAACTCATGTTCCGGATGTGCCTGAAACATTGCCAAGAGTACTCCTCGGATATATTCCTCCACTCCTGAGTGTTTCCCTCCTGCTAAAGCCCGAATATCGATACCGATACGCATACGCCGTTATATCAACCATCAATTTTCTACCGAATCAGTTATTATCTTCCTGAAGAGACTTCTTCTGTGATCGTACATATTTCTGATACTCTTCCCAAAAAAACTGCAGCAGAACCACCCAAAAAGCCAAGAACACTCCCCCAAAGATGCCAACCAAACTCAGATGAGAAGCACTCCACTTCGCTTCCTCAATCACCGGATCTTCTGATAAAACAGTAAACCATGTCTGATCACGTGCATCTTCATTCAATGAGGTAACATATGCACCGGCAGCAAAGGCAAGCGCTTCGCTCAGTTGAGCGGCCTCTTCATAACGCGATGACTTGTACTGAATCAAAATTCCATTTGTTCCCCGTTTGGCCACCCGAAGTTTTGCACCTACATACTGGTCATACCCTTTACCAGAAAGTCTTGCCCTTTCAGCAACCATGCGCTTGCCTGGGGCACTCTCAAGATATTGTGTGAGCGTTTCAGCTAGTTTTTCGTCAGCCTGAAAACGGTAATACTCATCATACGCATAATCTGATGACTTCTCTACAGCAGTTCGCGTAACACTCAGGAGCACCTCTCCTCGGTACCGACTTGATTGAGTCATCCAAAAAACAAAAGTTATACACAAAACCAGCAAGAGGGTCCCTAAAAAAGTTTTCTTTCGTTCCACAAATAGAGAAATGAAATCGTATGCAGGCATAATTCTTTGCCAGAAAAACTTACTTCTTAAAATGCTCTCGATGCTGATAAACTGCTCTCTCTACGAAGCTCTTTATTCTATCCTTAAATTGTTCCTTGTCAAACCGCTCGGCTCGAGCGCGAATAAAATGAGCATCGTACTGTTCAGGATGAAATCGATTAAGTGCTACTACCAAAGAATCAGCCGTTTGCTCCTCAAAAAACTCCCCCATTTTACCCTCTTCAAGATGCTCGACGATATCGCCACCCCGATAGGCAATTACCGGCCTCCCGGAGGCGAAGGCTTCCTGTGCGACGATTCCAAAATCTTCTTCCTGAGGGAAGATAAAAGCTCGGCACTGAGCATAGTATTTGGGGAGATCCTCATCGGGTACACGGTCGAGAAACTCCACTGTTGGTCCGGCTAATTGACGCAAACGATCATTCTCTGGGCCACGACCAATAATCTTGAGTGGGAGCTTCAGTCTATTACAGGCCTCAATAGCAATATCATGCCGCTTATAGGCAATCAGTCTCCCTACCATCAAGAAATATTCCTGGCGATCTTCCTTGTCTGCCACAAAGAACCGATCAATATCAACCGGCGGATGAATAACAACAGCCTCTTTTCGGTAGTATTTCGCAATCCGCTTCCTCACAAATTCTGAATTGGCCACGTACTGATCCACACGATCAGCTGAAACCTTGTCCCACACTCGAATAGGATTCATGAAAGCTGGGACAAGCCGCTTCACAAATTTAGGAAAACCAAAATCCTCAGTATACTTCTGACAATCATCCCAGGCATAACGCATGGGCGTATGCACATAGGATATATGCAACGTCTCTGGTCGTGTCAGTATTCCTTTGGCATAACTCGACGAATCCGAAAGAACAACATCATACTGACGAAAATCAAACTGTTCAATGGCAAGTGGCATAAGCGGTGGAAAAAGCCGGTGATGCTTCCGCGCTAAGGGCCAATTCTGAAGAAATGAGGTGTAAATACGTCTTTCTTCAAACTTCCCCCGCATCGCCTCTCGGTCGTGAATAAGGGTATAAATAGGCGCATAGGGCCAAATCTCACCAAAAGCCTCCAGAACCCTTTCGGCTCCACCATACTGCACCAAATAATCGTGTACGAGAGCAATTTTCATTCTTCCATTCTATCTGAAAAAGATACTTTCCTCGACCCTCGACAAAATGATCATTTTGTGAAATAATGACACCCTTCGCCACATGGCGAACAGAAATAGTTCGTTCCCAACCCAAGCGGTCCTCACCTAAAGGAAATTCCATGCCCGCTATCAGAATCATGGGTCCAGTGGAAGATATCCTCGGCCCCCACCCACTTTCAATGCGCGAGGCTTTCATTGGCCTCATCGTCGAAGCAGACGGTCAGGCAGTGACCAAACTTCGCGAGACTCACCCGGGCATCACTCGCATCCCAAATACCTACGAGGTAGCCCTTGCTGATGCCCTCGAGACCCTCATCCTCAATGGACGAGATGAAGCGGCTGGATATTGGGGCGATACTGTTCGCCCCTATCTCATCTATGTCCCCCATGGCCAAGCAGTTCTGGCCACATCTACCGATCCAGGAAAGTAGTCTATGAAGATTCGATTTGTGAAAGCTCCCACCTACGTGTGTGAACATCAGGTGCGACACCACGATATCCATCTAGCCGCCTTTGTCGGTCTCGAGCTTCAAGCCGAGCTCGCCCAAGGTGGTGAGATGTATCAGGTAAAGCTCGCAGAAGTTCTCCGGGCTTTGACTCAGCCCGGCAAGGATGACTTGCTGGCCATCGCCTATTGGTCTGGTCACTGGCTCCGAGTTCAGCTCATGCTCGACGAGTACGTCTACTTCCCCACTGAATGCTGTCAGGTTATTGAAGAAGGAGGTACCGTATGTCACGCCGCATCTCTATCGTGAGCGTCCCCGAGGGTGCTGGACACATCAGCCTGCGAACACCCTACGTCGGCTGCACATTCACCCTTGCCGATGAAGAAGTTGTCCATGCAGCCCAGCAGCGTTTCGCCGAGAGCGGGGCCGCTGTCACGCCACCCAGTGGCTACGCTGTGAAGTTTGAAGACGTCCTCGCTGGCCTTAGGGCCAATGCACAGTCTGACTGGGCCAATTACCTCCTCTCATGTGAGGTACGGCCCAAACTCATGTACTTCCCCACAAGCTGTGCCCGCATCATCAAGTAACTCTTGTGCCAACGCGCACCAACAAAAAGACGACCCCGCAAAGGTCGTCTTGTCTTTTATATTTTGAAATAATTTTTGTACCAATCAACAAAGTTCTTGATACCGACATCGATACGGGTAGTTGGTTTCCAGCCAAGTTTGCGAAGTTTCTTGATGTCTGCAACCGTACTTGGCACATCACCCGGCTGCATCGGATGCATTTCCTTTTTGGCTGGCTTCCCGATATTCTTTTCGATCACCTCGATAAAGCGCGTTAATTTCTCCTCCCTATCCCCACCAATGTTCATCACAGCACATGGAAGATCGGCATCGAGACAAGTAATGATGCCCGAAACGATATCATCAATATAGGTAAAGTTTCTGGTCATATTACCGTGGTTGTAAACCTTGATCGTCTCATCAGCGAGAATCGCCCGAGTAAAATCAAAGAGGGCCATGTCTGGCCGGCCCCATGGACCATAGACCGTAAAGAAACGGAGGCCAGTAGTTGGGAGAGCATGAATATGACTGTAGACATGTGCCATGAGCTCGGTTGCCTTCTTGGTCGCTGCATACGGTGAGATTGGAGTATCGACAGGATCGGATTCGGAGAATGGAAGCTTCTTATTGTTCCCATACACACTCGATGACGAAGCGTAAAGGAAGTTTTTCACACCGTACTTTACCGAGAGATCAAGGAGGTACGTCGTCCCCATTACATTGACATCGGCATAGAGCGCTGGGTCGCGAAGACTGTTACGTACCCCGGCCATCGCTGCAAGATGAACCACCTTGTCGATTTTTTCTTTCTTAAAAATTTTTTCCAAGGCCTTCCGATCACGAATATCAGCGCGGTAGAGCTTGAATTTCCCTTTGTATTCCTTGAGAAATTTCTTAATCCGATCTTCTTTGAGTTTCGGACTATAATAATCATTGAAATTATCGATGAGTACCGTAGTGTCCCCACGATCCATCAAAGCCTTAGCAGTCGCACTCCCAATAAATCCAGCCCCTCCTGTTATCAGAATCTTCATAAAATGGTGTAAGAAAATAATGGATAAGTTTTAAACAATTTTTGATTTTAAATACATATAGTACTCATCGTTTTTGGCATTTTTTGTTGTATACCGCTGCATAACTGTTTCACGTGCCCGGACGCCCATCTCCCTTCTTAGAAGAGGATCTCTGATTAATTGGTCCAATTTGTTATACCACTCTTCCGTAGTTCTCGCTACAAACCCATCTCCCTCGTCTGTTATAGCTTCTCGGAAAGTTCTGGTAGCAGCTGCGACTGTTGGCACCTCGACAATACCAGCCTCAAACCACTTCAGCTCTGATTTAGACTCACAGAAAGGATTGCCGATTTCTAGCGGAGCAAGATTGATGTCAAGCGAAGCAATATTCTGAAAGAGTTCTGATCGTGCCACAAATGGTAGTCGAACAATTCGACCAGTATATTGCTGAAGAGCATCATCAGTGTCGAGCGGTCCAGTCAGTACCAATTCCACCTGTGGATACTGATTTAAAATACGAAGTAATACTTCAGTAATTGTGGCAAAGTCCTTGTTGTGACTCGGAGTTCCCGAGAGATACCCGATGCGTATTTTGCGACGGACAGTTTGCTCGGTTTTCTTCTTATCTAAAGCCTGCTTCGCCCATGTCAGATCCTCTTCAGAAAGTTTGTTGGGGACAATAAATACCCTCTTTCCCTTTTCACGAAGTTTCTCAGCTAAAAAACTGGTAGTCGTAGTAGCCACCTCAACATATGGATCCACAAGAATATCCCCACCCACACCGTGCTCATAGAGCTTTTTCTCAAGAGCATTCATCTGCCTATAATAATCCATATGCTGCAAAAACTCAGGGTCATATACCAGGTCATCTGTCTCAAAAATAATGGTCTTCTCTAATTCTTTCGCCCGATCAAGAACAAGCTTTAATTCTGGAGTTAGGAGAGTACGATGAAAAACAAATACCTGAAAACGTTCAACAGCTGAGAGCAGTCCTGGATGGTCTTGGATGGTCGCATTTGCCCGAAACCCACAAAGTTGTAACTCCTCAGCTACATGGCGAGTCCGATACCGAGCACTATCACCCGCCCCTCCAGAAATAAGAAGAATATCACCAGAGCCAATAGGTCGAAATAACACTCCTAACATAGAAAACACCCTCTTCAGCCCACGCCAAACCCCATCCCGCTCAAGGAGAGACCATGCTTTTCCTAGTCTAATTAGCCATGTCTTCATAAAAATTACCAGTACGTAAGTTGAAAGTCATCAGCTTCTTTAGTATACATGAGGAAAAAGACACGAAAAAACCCAGTATACTGGGTTTTTTCTGACTAGGTTATCGGCAAACTTAGAACCAGTTGAAGAGCCATCCAAACATACCACTCGTAACCGGGCGACTGGCCACGTAATTCTCAAGTTCGGTATTCTGTTCCTTGAGTACAGAGAGCTTCTCACTCATCATTGCAGCTACTTCTGGATCATCAACAAGTGTAATTACTTTCTCCAGTGCCTCGATACGCGTATCGTTTTCCACGATAACGGTTCGGAGTTCAGCAAGCGTCTTCGTATCATCACCAAAGAGCTGTCTCATCCCTGCACTGCGACTCTCAAACTTCGACTTGAGAGCCACTGCCTTGGCAGCACCCTCACGATGAGTCTGAGTAAGCCGTTTTACACTATTGTCATTGATATCATCCTCAGTCTCAGCCTCAATCTCAGCCAAGTCATCAATATCGTCACTAGCGTCCTCTACTTCCGCTACATGTTCTACCTCAAACTCATCATCATCTGATACGCCAAGAGCCAAGAGGGCATTCTCAACAGCACTCTTTACTGACTTTACCCGACGTTCCAGGGTCTCCACCATAGCATAAGCGCTCCCCGCCTCACTGCCACCGGCCGCAATTTTTTCCTTCACTCCCGCCCACTCTGTTTCAAGTGTAGCCAAACGATCTGAATAACTACTCGCATCACCACCAGCTGCCGTGAGAGCAGCAATTTTTTCTTTGGTCTGAGCTATACGCTTATCAACTTTGGATATATCCTTTGACACTTTCTCAGCAGCATGGAGCACCTTGCCCCTCGCTGCCTGAGCAAGCCTCTCTGTTTCCTTAGTAAGAGCTTTAACTGCTTCCTCATTGTAATTTACAAAGAGAGCATCAACACCAGTAGCTTTTTCCTTGGCTAAAGCCAGCGCAGCGAGAGCCGCCGTCACATCTACCCCCTCAGCCTGCTTCTTCAAAATCTTTTCCTCAGCCTGAGCAAGCTTCTTATTGATTCGCTCGAGAGTTTTGGCCTTATCTTTATACATTGCTTCTTCCTCATCCTTGCCAGAGTTTTCCTCGCTATCAGCAAGCTCTTCGTCCTCGTCTAATTCGGAAGTCTCTGACATTTCATCGTCTACCCCATCCTCACTAGTACTCGTTGAGGTGCTGCCGGACTGTTTTGCTGCACGCTTAGCAGCCTCTTGTTGCTTTTTAGCAGCTTCTCTAGCTGCTTCTTTTTTCTTTTTTTCAGCTTCTTTAGCTGCTTTATCTTCACTTGTATCTTTATCTTCCTCAGATTTACTATCATCCTCATTATCGTCCTCACTCTTACTGTCTTCACTGTCACCACTATCCTCACCATCCTTGGCAGCCGCATCATTCGTCCACGGCATACCTAGTTTTGGCTGACTAGTGAGAAACGTAGCATAAGAAACATAGGTTCCAAAAAGGACAAACACTATTGCAGCAAAGATCACTGCCTTATTCGATGTATCTTCTGACGGCATAATTTTTTATTTTACAAAATGTACTTAATATTATATATCAACTCTATCTAGATAGACAAACAAAATTAGTAATTGTCAATATTCCCGCCCTCGCTATCTGTTTTGAGTAAAAATAGATACACTGTATATATCTATGCATCTACCATTTCAACACTCTATACTTCCCCCTCTCAAAAAAATAACGGGTGGGTGGGCTCAACCTACTCTCACTTTTATCTTCATTACCCTCTGCATTGGTATAAACCTCCTCCCTTATCAAAAAATTACCGCTGAATACCTCTGGCAAAAGACCTATAACGATACCGTTGCTCTTTTTCTATACCCGTCCAATATTCAGTTTCGATTTTCTATCGCTGAATACTACCTCAGCAATGCAGGATACGACATAGAGAAAGCCAAGAAGCGCTACCAAGAAGTCATCAATGAAGATCCTTCTTTTTATCTTGCTCATTTTCAACTCGCTCGCATTTATTTCATCCAAGGCAAACCCGCTCTCGCCATGGATCATATTCGCACCGTCCTCAAACTACAGCCTGATTTTAAACAGGGATATTATCTTTATGGTCTCATTAGTGGCTTTAGTGATAATACTACCGAGGCCATCTACGGTTTCGAAGAATATATGAAGCGAGATGATTTTAATTGGGCGGGCTACAATGATCTGGCCTGGGTATATTTTCGGAGTGGTCGTTTTGAAAAATCTCTTGAACTTGCTAAGAAAGGACTCGAGAAATCTCCCGGAAACCCTTGGCTCCTCAATATGCAAGGGCTGTCACTCATGAATCTTGGTGAACATGAACAAGCCCATGTTGTTTTCACTCTTGCCAAAGAGTCAAGCGAGAAGCTTACTCCCGAAATATGGGGAAAGTCCTACCCAGGCAATGATCCAAAAATTTATGCCGCTGGACTACAAAAAATGCAAGAGGCCATCAACCACAATCTCAATCTCACAAAAAATACCAAAGACGCATCCTATTGACAATTTTTTCTTTTATTTCCTTTGTTTTTGAATTATCCTAAAGGTATCTATCACTGAATCTTGAAGAATACACAATAAATATGCAAAAGATGACATCACTCATTCGGCCAACTCAAAATGGATTCAGTTCTCTTATTACCGTAATACTTCTTGGCACCCTAGCTACTTCTTTCTGGATGAGTGGTAACAAAGATAATACTTCAGATCCAGCCAAAATTTCTTCCGAGTATTCCTTTTTTACCACAGCTCCTAGCGGTGAGGAATCTGGACTCGCTGTACCGGCTTCTTGTGGGAGCACTCTCCATGGATCGGCTGATGAATACACTGCCTGTTCAGCCTGTAACAGTTGTGGCCAATGCAACAGCGGCCAATCACGCTGTGGCGGTGCCTGTAGTGCCACTGCCCCTCCAGCACCAGATAATTCTTGCGCTGCTAGTACCTGTACAGGACAAAACTGTACCAATAGCTGCGGCCAATCAATCCCTGGCACCTTTGCTGGTAGCTGGAATACTGTATCTGGCCAGTGTTCAGCCTATGGATTTGGCTGTAGTGGTACTGTCTATGCCGAGCAAAATAGTTGCACGGGTGCCTACCGCAATGTAGACACGAGTGGCTGCGTCGCCTGTTGTATCCCGAATAACTCGTGTGCCTCTTCTACCTGTGTTAGCCAGACCTGCACCAACAATTGTGGTAATTCTGTAGCTGGGACCTACACCGGCTCATGGTCTAGTGTCTCCGCTCCATGCGCTAATTATGGACTTGGTTCTGGAACGGTCTACGCCGAACAAAACAGCTGTACCGGTGCCTATCGCAATGTCGATACGACTGGTTGCTACTTCCCTCCTGTCTGTGGCAATGGTGTACTGGAGGCAGGTGAAGCATGCGATCAGGGAGGCGGCAATGGTACCTGTCCATCAAGTTGTAGCAGCAGCTGCACCAGCAATAGCTGCCCAGTGTGTGGCAATGGAGTGAAAGAAGGAGCTGAAGCCTGCGATAATGGGGCTAGTAACGGTAGCTGCCCCGCTACTTGTAGCAACAGTTGTACCAATAACTCCTGCTCTACTTGCGGTAATGGAGTTTGTGGTGGAGGAGAGACCTGTTTCAGTTGTTCAGCTGACTGTGCTTCTGTTCCTCAAACAGGTGGGGCATGTACTGGACCTTCCAATATTTGCGGTATGACCAATAGCGGTACTTACCGCTGTGATGGATCCTGTACCGCCCTTATGCCATCTGATGCTCTTTGTCCTTCTGCACCAATATGCGGAAACAATATTCTTGAAGGAGCTGAACAGTGCGATACAGGTGCTGCACGAGGCGCTTGTCCAGCCACTTGCAGTAATAGCTGCACCAATAACTCCTGTAGCGGCACCAACGGGGTATGCGGATCAGCTCACACAGGAAGCTACAGCTCTGCACCAAGCTCCAATTTGTGCTCGACTGGCCCAGCAACAGCCGTTTCAAATTCTGGTGGACTCTGGCGCTGGAGCTGTCTCGGCTCTGGAGGCGGTTCAAATGCTTCCTGTTGGGCCTCTATTGATACCCCACCTGTTTGTGGCGACGGAGTAAGGGAAGGGGCTGAAACTTGCGATAATGGAGCTAGCAATGGAGCTTGTCCAGCTGCTTGCAGCAGTAGCTGTACCAGTAATGGCAGCTGCCCCGGAGCAGTCAATGGGGTTTGTAGCGCTACACACTACGCTTGCACCGCTGGTACCAGTATCAATAATACCAATGGGGCGACTGATTGGACCTGGGTCTGTCAGGGAGCCAACGGCGGCAGTGACGCAAACTGTTCGGAGAGTAAATCAGCAGCCCCTCAGTGTGATCTTACCCATTACAACTGTACGAGTGGTACAAGTACTGGTGGATTCAATGGCGGATCTGCTTGGTATTGGTGGTGCACCAAACCAGGTTATACTGATGCTTTTTGTTCAGAATCAAGTATTGGTACCACCGGCCAAATCACTACTATCAACCCCGCCACCTGCAGTATCCCTATTGGTAGCGCCAGCTGCTCAGTTCAAATTAGCTGGACAACCACTAGTGCCGTTAACCCTGTTTTGGAAATCATCTCAGCAAGTCCAGGATCGGTTGCCGGTCCAACGGGAACGAATGTATCCTTCACCATCCCCTATGGATCTCATACCGTCACTCTCAAAGATATCGGGCTCGGCGTAACCCTTGATACTGACACGGTAACAGCTGCATGCGCGAGCGGAGCCTCTTGGAACGGATCAATGTGTGCTGCTGCACCAGTAGTTAATTTGCAGATTAACGGAAGCAATGGACCAGTGGCTGCTGGTCTTGGCGATACCCTCAATATCACCTGGACAGTAACAGGGGCTGACGCCACCACCACTTGCACCGCTAGTGGTCTCTGGAGCGGGACAAAAAGTCAGTATGGCGGTACCGAGACACCATCCCCGACTGCCTTCGCCACTGGAAGTTACACTCTCTCTTGTACCAAGCCATCCCTTGCCCCAGTCGTTGATACTGTTGATGTTAATCTCTCCTGCACACCAAGCTGTACCAGCTGGAGTCCTTGTGGCCCCCCATGTTCTGGTGGTAACGGATCTCAGTCTCGCACTTGCACCACTGCTACCTGTGTCGTAAGCCCTCAGACTCAGAGCTGTAGCACTGAAACTTGCCGAGACCTCAACTGGAAAGAAGTTGGACAGTAAAATACACGGCTGTTTCCAAAAGAAAACACCCAGCTAAACGGGTGTTTTCTTTTATCAATTATTAATGTAACAACGTCTCAACAAAAATTTTTCAGCTATCGACTATTTCAGGAACCTCTTTCTACTTTCTAAAAAATTCATAAGATAATTTTCAAAATCCCCTTATTTATTACTTACTCTGGTTATAGAGATCAGCTACCTCAGCAGCAGTTAGTGATCGATTATAGAGGCGTACCTCATCGATTTTCCCGACTGTATACCCACCAAAACTTGGAGCATAGCCTGCCGTAAAGTCATCGCTATTGTTATTGGTCGTAGCTGGGATAGTGCCAGAAAATGTGAGTGTGGTAGCTACCCCATCGAAATAGGCCTTGAGGCGATTAGCATTCCCCGATTGGCTCCCATCAAAAACCATGACGACATGATGCCAATTCGTATCATTGGAAGCAAAAGACCCGTATGGGGTGCCCGAGCCGTCTCCTACATTGAGGTATACATTCCCATCGTTATAGAAATTAATATTAAATCGACGATATTGATCGACTGATTTCCCCACAGTTACAACAGAATTTGCTGCCGACCGCTTCATCCAAGCCGAGAGGGTGACATTAGCCACCCCATCCATAGCATTAATGTCATTCATATCAACCACTCCATTGGTTCCACCAAAAGAAAGCCCTTGGCCAATTTTACCAATAGACTTTGAGGCATCCCCGCTGATAGTACCAGTATTCCCAGACCCACTCCTATCATAAGCGGTGGTGCCACTTACATCTTGCCCATTAAAACTCCAGTAGCCCTTGAGTCCGGTATCAACTCCGGTGGGAGAAGTAAGTTGGTAGAGATTAGTAACTTCATCGGATGCAAGGGCTCGTTTGTACACTCGAATATCATCAAGTTTTCCATTAAGAAAACCGTGATCTACCTCTTCATAGCGAGACTTGCCAATCACTCGAATATCAGCACCCGCATCAAAATCACCCGATAGACTATGGCTTGCTGAGGCTACTTGAACACCGTTTACCAATACCCGAATACTTGATGAAGTCTTTATCCCCGTAACATGATGCCATACTCCTGTACTCAGAGCTGTGGTACCCGTTGCTGTAACAGCGCTCCCTACATTGTCTCGTATTGACATAGCCGGCACATGAGTAGAACTAAGTTCAAGGTTTACGACTGGCTGACCAGCTCCTGCCCCCGTAATTCGCTGAAGAAAAATCGTACTAACTGGGACATCTCCACCTGGACTCCCGTCAAGATAGATCCACGAAGCTATGGTAAAATCATCTGAATTAAACGGGATATTGGATGCAAAAGAGATGTAGTCGTTGACCCCATCAAAATCCACCGCCCCCCCGATCTGCCCCGTGGTCCAGGTAGGGCCATTGGTCAGGGTACCCGTATTCCCGTTGGTACTACTATCAGTAGCACTCGTCCCTGATCCATCATCCATCTTCCAATAGCCAGCGAGACCTGAATCCAGCCTGCCTGTCCCTTGAGGCTGACTCACGCTTGTATTAACTTTGTCGCTCTCAGCAAGATTAAAGAGAGATTTGATCTCACCAGCACTCAAAGCGCGATTATAGAGTCTCCCCTCGTCAATAGAACCAGCTAAATAGTATGTACTACCATAACCAAAAGCAAGACTAGAACTCGTTGATTGGATAGTTGTTACGGTAGCAGTCCCTTGATAAGTTACTGCCCCATCAATATAAATTTTCATGGCATTAGTAGTTGTTGTTCCATCCCAGGTTCCTACTACATGATGCCACTGATTATCAAGAAGTGGCGTAGCACTCCCTGAAACAACATTGGTCGTGGTACCATTGGAAGTTTGAAAATACAGCGTACTCGAAAGAATACCAAGCTCATACACCTTATTAGCTGACAAATCAAAACACTTATCGGTACTACTTGTTCCCTTGGACATTATACAACCGTTTGTATCAGTCGTTTTGATCCACACAGCCATACTGATAGCGCTGGTAATATCCAAGGAGTTAGCATCTGCTACCGTAGTGTAATCATCTGTCCCATCAAACGAGAGAGCTTGTCCTACCTTACCCATTGTTTTGGTTGGGCTATTGGTGAGAGTGCCGTTGTTGCCTCCGCCTGAGCGATCATAGGCCGTGGTGTCACTCATGTCCTGTCCATTAAAAGACCAGTAGCCCTTGAGACTAGGCTCAATACCGGTAGAGTTACCTCCTGCTTCGAGTTTATAGATCTGCATAATTTCGTTCGCAGAGAGCATACGATTGTAGATACGGGCCTCATCGAGACTACCATCCATAACCACAGCACCATCAGAGCGCACCCCCATACGAATAGCAGCGCCGCTCCCTGTTGCTGTTCCAGTACCAGTACCTCCCGCCAGTATCCCTGCTGTAGGAACACCATTAATATAAAACATTGGAGCGGTTTGGATCGTGGTTGGTGCAACGACACAGTAGTGCCGCCACTGGCCGAGTGTTGTAGGGGGCCCATCCCAAGCAACATAGTCTGTATTCGATCGGACTAAAGACATTTTTGGCGGATTATCCGCCGTAGTACGGAAGTCAAACGGATTCTGAGTGCCTCCACTTCCTGAGTGTTTTCCCATGAAATGCCGGTAAGATCCGGCCGTCGTGATATTAGCCCATACGCACAGTGTCAAATCACCAGTATACTTACTATCATCACTATCAGAAGCTGTGACATAATCATTCGTGCCATCAAGACGGAGAGCACTTCCCACTATCCCACTCGTCCAGGTAGGACCATTCGTGAGAGTGCCGGTAAGCGCGTTAACACTGCTATCGGATGTACTTGTCCCCGTGTTCTCATCAAATTTCCAATAATTGACGAGGCTGGAATCCAACCTTCCAGTACCTTGTGGCTGAGAGACGCTGGAATTCAATTTATCCGATTGTCCCTGGTCGTAGAGCGTCTTGATCTCACTCAGTGAGAGTTCTCTCTCATAAATACGCATCTCATCCAGTGATCCCTGAAAGTATTCCTGCGCACCTTCAAATGAAGAGAGAGTATCGGGGTAACTACTGGTCGCATGCTGATAAGTCGTCGATCCAAAAGAGACGGCTCCGGTTTTGACGAGCACGCCATCAATGTAAATCTTGATGGTATCATTCGGAATATCAAAAACACCAGTAACAAAATGCCACTCATTGATACTGGGTCCAGTCTCCGTCACGCTTTGAAAACTGTCCGAGGTATAACTTCTTCCTCCAACCTCAAGCAGATTGCCACTATTATTGTAGAGACTCAGCATGAGGCCAGTGACACCACCCCCCATACTCACAGCAAAGAATCTCCTCCGACTACCAGAGGATGGGTAGGCAGTCGGCTTTATCCAGGCCGAGAACGTGATCTGAGTAGCGCCATCGAGATCGGTACCCATGGTATTGTTACCAAGAGTGACATAGTCATTGGTGCCGTCAAATGAGAGTCCTTGGCCGAGTTTGCCTTGGGTTTTGGTGGGGCTATTGGTGAGAGTGCCGTTGTTCCCTCCACTCCCCCGATCGGTCGCCGTGGTGCCAGAGACATCAGCTCCGTCAAAAGTCCAATAGCCAACCAGGCCACTGGTGAGTGAGTCCGTGAATGACTTATTTAGAGTAGTGCTGGCTTGGCTGCTGAAATACCAATAGCCAGCCGCCAGAAGGCAGGCGATAGCAATTATCCCCAGCCATTGCCATACTCGAGCACTGGTGTATGTCATATGTTGCTTATTATATCAGACGAGGAGGGAGAGGGTGACGCGATCACAGAGTATGAAGCACACAACATGAAGCATGAAATATGGATCATATTTTCTACCTCCCTGTTTTGTGCTGTGTGCTCTCGGTTTCAAATTGCATGAAGAGCTACCTCACCTTCACATCCCCTCTTACCTTGACCGTACCGCGAACTTTGGCCGGCTCGAAAGATATATCCTGTCCAGCCGTCTCGGAAGCAAAAAGATAAACTTTTCCGGTATAACTTGAATAGCCATAAGCTCCGACGGCGAGATCGATGCGGCCATCGCTATTAAAGTCGCCGGAGGTGAGAGAATAGCCAAAATTATTACTCGACGCTTCTCCGGTAATCTTTACATCGGCCGTAGCGGCCGTGGTAGGGATAGAGCCATCATTGTAGAAGATATAGGTACGGCCGGTATCACTTGAATAGCCATAAGCTCCGACGGCGAGATCGGTTCGGCCATCGCTATTAAAGTCACCGGCGGTGAGAGAAATGCCAAA
>CAYNMD010000008.1:0-32090 GCA_964398485.1 uncultured Bdellovibrionales bacterium
TTCTCCCTACGGAAAAAATACCGATGAACTCATTCGAAAGAAGAATCATATCCTTGCTCGCATGCTCGAACTCGATTTTATTTCACAGAGTGAATATGAACAAGCTATCAATACAAAAACGCTCGAAAAAATTCTCCCTCTCGAACGACGCATCGTCGCACCACACTTCACCTTCTACGTTATAGAAAGACTCGAGGCACTCTATGGTCGAGAACGGCTAGAAGCTGATGGCCTCCAAATTACCACTACTATCGATCTCGAACTGCAAACAAAGGCAGAGGAGGTGGTAAAAAAAGGAGTTGAGCGTAATAAGTCTGCAAACGCTAGCAATGCTGCCCTTGTCGCTCTCGACCCCACCAAGGGTGAAGTTCTAGCCATGGTTGGAAGCCGAGACTACTTTGATACCGCTATCGATGGACAAGTTAATGTGGCAATTGAGAAAAGGCAGCCAGGATCAACCTTCAAGCCTTTTGCCTATGCTACAGCCTTCGCTGAGGGCTTTGAACCAGAAACTCCCATCTACGATGTTCCTATTAACTTTGGACCTGATGGCTCTGGAAATGATTACAAACCAGAAAATTATGATGGGAAATTCCGCGGTCGCATGACTATGCGAGAAGCCCTTTCCCAATCACTGAACATCCCCGCAGTATCAGTACTTTACCTCGCTGGTATCCAAGATACTATCAACACCGCCACTAAAATGGGCATTACCACCCTCACCGATCCTTCTCGATATGGTCTCGCTCTTGTTCTGGGTGGAGCTGAAGTTCGCCTTGTCGATATAACTGGGGCTTTCGGTGTCTTCGGCCAAGAGGGTCGCCGCACACCTATCGATGGTATCCAGTCTGTACGAGATACCGACGGAAAGGATCTCTATTTTAAGGCATCGCCAGAAGAAGTTATCAATATTGAGGTAGCACGAAAAATCAACTCTATTCTTTCAGATAATACTGCTCGCACCCCAACCTTTGGACCACGAAGTCCACTCGCTTTCCCAAAAGAAACAGCCGTTGCTGCTAAAACCGGTACCACTCAGAATTTCCGTGACGCTTGGACAATTGGCTACACTCCAAAAGTTGCCCTTGGTGTTTGGACGGGCAACAACGACAATACCCCCATGAAACCAGGATCGGACGGCATCTACGTTGCGGCCCCCATCTGGCGTGAATATATGGATTTCTTACTGTCGAAATATCCGGAAACTGGTTTTACCGACTATGCCCATAAATCCCCCGATGCTTTACAAACTTCAAGTGTGGGTGAATTTAAAACAGTCTATATCAACAAGAAAACAGGAAAGGAAATTTCTGAAACAAAAGCAAAAAAGAAACGCTCCAGCGATATTGAAACACGCATTGTAGCTGGAGGCACCACTTTCTCTTATACCAAGGAAGATGGTAACCTTAACTTCGCTCCAGCCACTATCGAAGACTTGAGACGTATTTATTATCCAGCCCAATAAAAACCATCTACTCTCCCTTCCGCAGAGCCTCCATAGGAGAGAGACGAGCAGCGCGATAGGCTGGTGCGATACCAAAGATAACTCCCGTCAAAATTGAAAATGCTGCTCCCAGCAATAGCGCCATAGGGGTGAAGGTCAGAGTAACACCTACGCCAAGAACTGAAAAAAGTGCTGAAAGCCCCCAAGAAAGAAGCATTCCCAAGGTAATCCCCGCTATCCCACCAAGAGAGGTGATAAGGAGTGCCTCAAAAAGAAACTGCGTTAAAATAACGATTTCTGTTGCCCCTAAAGCTTTACGGAGACCGATCTCTGAGACACGCTCTGCCACCGAAACGTACATAACATTCATAATCCCCACCCCGCCAACCAAGAGAGAAATCGAGGTAAGAGCCAGTAAGAGAATAGATACCGAACCAAGGACATCTTCAATGGCCTCCAGAGCTTCTTTGGTAGATGTTACTGAAAAATCATCCTTTTTCGGGTCATCAATATCATGCCGTTTACGCAAAAGTGCAGTAATATCAGCCACTGTCGATGTTTCGAGTGATGGGTCGGTCATTTTTACCGAGATCATTTGAACATAATCAACTCCAAGGATTTTTTTCTTAAGAGTTTCTACTGGTACATACGTAAAAGTATCAAGGTTAATAAATCCTGCTGCTCCTCGAGATTCCAAAACACCAATCACGCGGTATTTTTCACCCTTGAGAGTAATAGACTCCCCGACCGCTTCACCAGAGCCAAAGAAAGTTTCCTTGATATCCTGGCCAAGAACCACTACGCGGGCCAAACTCCGATCCTCTTCCTCGGTAAAAAAACGCCCTTCTGATAATCGGATATTTTCATCCACGAACGGTGCATCGGCCCCGGTACCGAAGAGAAGAATCCTCTTTCCAATGGAACCAACGGTAGCTCGCTCTTGGCCAATTGTCCCCGGATATAAAACTTCGACATTTGGCAATTCTCGAATAGCTTCGCCATCCTCAGTAACTAAAGTAGTAATCTGCGTCCCCTGGGCTCTAGAGGTAGCATTTTCACTCGACATTTTTCCAGTAGTTGGCACCTTAACTTCAATTTGAATGATATTAGAGCCAAAGCTTTCTCCTTGTTTGAGAATAAAGTCCTTAACTCCTTCCCCAAGCAACATGACCACTACAACAGAAAGTACTCCAATCATGACACCGAGAAGGGAGAGAATCGTTCTTGTTGGATGCAAAACAATAGTTCGCCAGGCAAGACGAAAACCTAAAGTAAGTCTTTTGTAGAACAGTAAGAATTTATTCATATCGTAGCGCTTCCATAGGAGAAACTTTTGATGCCTTAAGGGCAGGGTACAGCCCAAAGCTAATTCCTATCACAAAAGATACGCTAAAGCCAATCACAATTGATATCGGAGGAATGAGAAATTCCCAAGCATACCCCAGTCTTGGAATAATGACAGCGGCAATAAAAGCGATGGCTACACCCAAGATAATTCCAAGGAGTCCACCGAGAACGGTAATAAAGGCTGACTCGATAAGAAATTGAAAAAGGATATGTACTGGGCGTGCTCCAACCGCCTTACGAAGACCAACCTCACGCACTCGCTGCGACACAGCAATAAGCATTGAATTCATAATTCCAATACCACCAACTACCAATGAAAGTGATGCAATAGCAATCAAAAAATATTTGAGTACATTAGTGATATTGGTCAGAAGAGAAAGAGCCATAGCCGTACTTCGAACTGAAAAATCTGACTCTTCACCCTCTTCTAGATCATGCCGATCCCGAAGAAGAGTCGTGATGTCCGTCCTGGTTCGATCTATATTTTCAGCAGCATCTACCTTACCACGTCCAAAATTCAAATAATTAATGCCAAGAAGAATTTTCTGAGCCGTAAAAAGTGGCACATACACTAATGTATCGGGGTTAGAAAAGGCAGCGTTACCACGCTCTTCAAGAACCCCAATAACACGGAAAGGATTATCTTTTATTTTTACCACTTCACCAATAGGGCTCCCGTGTGGAAAAAGTTCCTTAGCTCGCATAGCTCCGAGAACTGCTACACGGGAAAGATCAGACTCCTCCTCTGGGAAGAAAAATCTCCCTTCCGTCACCCTCATTGACTCTACCTCAATCATACTTGGCGATACACCCTGAAAGCTTGTTTCAAATGACTCGTAACGCGACTCGATAGTTCCAGATCCTGTTACATAACCAGAAAAAGCTACCAGGTGAGGCACATGACGCTTTTCACGAATAGCCCGAACATCATCGTACACAAAACTCGTAGTTACAATACCGAGTGCTTGAGCTGGTGGACCACTCTCCTCTGAGGCTCCTGGGAGCACTGCTACCAAGTTTGACCCAACTTTCTGCACCTGAGAGAGAACCAGTGCCTGAGCACTGGCACCGATAGCCATCACCATAATGACGGCAGCTACTCCAATAACTACCCCGAGCACCGTCAAAAAGAACCTGGTCTTAGCGGCCAGAAGGGAACGATAAGCGATACGAAGTGGGTCAGAAATTTTCATAGAACCTACTTATGAAGTTCCTCCTCTTCCCGGGCAAAGCGACGCTTTATAATAGGCGTATCCTCAACCACTCCCCCATCAACCATTCGTAACATACGTTTTCCATGTTCTGCTGTTGCTGTTTCATGAGTTACCAAAATAACCGTTCGTCCCATTTCATTAAGACTCTGCAGTATATCCATTACTTGCAAACCAGATTTTGAATCTAGATTACCAGTAGGCTCATCGGCAAAAATGATATCCGGATCATTCACCAAAGCCCTCGCAATGGCAACTCGCTGCTTTTCCCCACCAGAAAGCTGATTAGAAAAATAATCCTTTCGATGAAGCATATTAACAGCTTTAAGAGCAGCCTCAACTTTCGCTCGATTATCTGAAGCCAATTGACTGTCATACAGGAGCGGTAATTCAACATTTTCTGCAACGGTCGTTTTTGGAAGAAGATTAAAAGACTGAAAAATAAAACCAATCTTCACATTTCTCAATTGAGAGAGATCATCATCTGAAAGAGTAGATACATCTTGACCATCCAAAAAGTATTCCCCTGCAGTAGGTCTATCAAGGAGACCGAGGAGATGCATCAGTGTCGATTTCCCCGATCCCGACGGTCCCATAATCGAAACAAACTCTCCTTTTTCTATGACAAAAGTGGCCTCACGCAAGGCCACTGTTTCCACTCCTTCATTCGCGTAAGTTTTCCCAAGAGATTTAACGACAATAAGCGATGACATAACCCTATTCACTCTTAACACTCATTTTGACCCGGTCATTCTCACGTACCCCCTCAATTATTTCCACCTCCCCCTCATCACCCTCAAGCCCAATCTTCACTGCCCGTTTTACAAAAGATCCATTCTCTTCAACCTCTACAAAATAACTCCCCTCCTCCCGAACAATAGTACGAAATGGCAACACCAAGACCCTCTCTCTGTAACCTGTCTCGATATCAAGATTTGCCGTCATACCATCACGCAACCTTGTATCTGATGCCTGGAGAAAAGAAAAAGTACCCATATAAGAAACTACGTCTTGCACTACTGTTGCGCTTGGTTCAATTTCCTTTACTTCTACAGAAAAAATCTCATCATTTGTTAGGGCGTCAAAAGTAACCTCCCCACGCATACCAGCTTTCACTTTAGCCACATCAGATTCCGGTATCTGAGCCTCAATTTTCAAAGGAATATTTCCCGTTGCATCATGCCCAACAATACGTACTACTCGAGTGCCAGCCGTAACCACCTCGCCTACTCTCTGAGAAACCTTGGTAACCATCCCATCAAAAGGTGCCCTGAGCACTCTTTCCATGAGCTGACTGCGAATAATAGCAACATCTGCTCGAGCCTTTTCACTCGAAAGAACCTTGGCCTCTCGTTCCTCAGGAGCAAGACTTGACCAATCTCGGCGAGCAAGACGCTCATTTTCTTCTGCAATAGCTAGTGTCGCTTCAGAAGATCGAAGTTGCTGAAGAAGCATCTCTCGATCGAGTTGCATAAGAGGATCTCCTTTTTTTACTCGCTCTCCCTCAGCCACCCAAACAGTTTCGATAAGACCGACGCTCTTAAAGGAGAGATCCGCGTACTGCTGTGGCACCACTTCACCTGTTATAGAGATCGTTTCACTCACTGTTCCTCGAGTTACTGTCTCTGTCGGAATAGCTTCGCCCTGCTGCCTACCACTCCACCACCAATACCCCCCACCTACAATAAGTACAAAGAGAATTATACTAAAAATTTTTCCTTTTAGAGTCATAAGTTCTTACAGTAATTGCTGTTGTACCAAACTTGGTCGAGTCGCACTATCCATGGCCTTATTAGCTTCAGCATCAGCCATAGTATTTTGTTCTCTCGGTACATGGATAAACTCCACTCCACCAAAATCAAGCATTAAATTCCACACCATCAAAAACAATGGCTGCAATCTTTCATTCTCTATCTTGTACTGATGATTCAGTTGTCTACAGGCAAGTTCCGAATCCATTCGACACTCTACGATAACTTGCTTAGCCCTTTCCTTCCCTACCAGTGACTTTATTTTTTTCAAAGCGGCCACAATGGCTGCATACTCAGCCTCATTGTTTGTCTTTTCACCCAAAAACTCCCCGAAACGCTTACCAAGCGTCTCAATATAGACACCGAGAGCCGCTGGCCCCGGATTACCCCGCGACCCACCATCGGTATAGACAATAATCTTCTCCATAGGAATATTGTACCAGAAAATGCACTCACCAAGCTAATTAAGCGCCTGTATATCTCTGAGAACCATCTGCACACTCTCTCTCCCATTCCAACTATTTACCGCTATCGTACCAGCAAGATCAACCTCCATTCCTGGGCGCAAATCTGGATATGTTAGAGCAAGTGACCAACCTACCACATCCAAAGGCGGATACAGTCTCGCTCGATCAACGGAGAGCTTCCAATGTTTCTCATCTTTGCCTACTTTTCGTACTGCTCCTAAACGAACTCCTCTCAAGGCAAACACTGGTTCAGGATTCCCTTCTCCAAATGGTTCCAATGATGTTAATCGTTGAATTAAATCCAACGATACATCATCAGGATGAAGTACCCGATCTATAAGGAGCTCTGGCTTTGTCTCGACTCCCTGCAAAGCCTCCTCCACCAGAGCATTGAAGCGATTGTAAAATGATACAAGATTGTCATTTCGAATAGTCATCCCCGCTGCCTGATCATGGCCACCGAACTTCTCAAGCATATCGCCACACTGTTCTAGTACTTTAATGATACTCAGCCCTGGAATACTTCGAAAAGAACCCGTACTTACCTCTCCAGCAGTCTGAAGAATACAAGTGGGTTTTCCAGTTTCATGAGCTACTCTTCCTGCCACCAGACCAACAATACCGAGAGGATATTCTTCCCCAGCAGCAAAGATAAATTTCTGATCATGATACTTTTCTTTTGCTAACGTCAAAACAAGTTCAGTAATTTCTTGACTTTGTTTTTGACGGGCTACATTGTACGCTTCAAGCTCCAAAGCCAGTCCTCTCGCTTTTACCCGATCACGTTCCATAAGAAGATCATGCGCGAGCTTCCCATGAGCCATACGAGAAGCAGCATTGATTCGAGGGGCAATATGAAAAGCAATCAGCCTCGCTGTGGGAGGAGTTACGTTATCCATAGGAATCCTCCCAACAGCAATAAGTTCCTGGAGACCAACCCGTCTTGTTTTCGCCAATACCAAAAGTCCGTACTTTACGAGCACTCTATTTTCTCCAACCAATGGCATAACATCAGCTACCGTACCTATAGCTGCAACATCCAAAAGCCATTTGAGTTCCCCTATTCGATCAGGAAGATAGCGATGATAGAGAGCTGTCACCACCTTAAATGTTGTGCCCGCGCCGCAAAGATCATGAAAAGGATACTGCTCATTGGGAAGTTTGGGATTAATGATAGCCAAGGCTTTTGGCAAGATCTCTGGCACGTGATGATGATCAATGATGATAGTATCCATTCCCGCCTCAAGAGCCTGCTCGATTTCCTCATGATTCATCATGCCACAATCAAGCGTCACTACGAGAGTAACCCCCGCTCGTTTAAAATGCTGAATAGCCTGGATACTCAACCCATGACCTTCGTGTATCTTGTGAGGAATATACACTTCTGCCGCCACTCCAAGAGCCTCTAGTGCTTCACGAAACAAAACCGATGAGGTTACGCCATCAGCATCAAAGTCACCGAAAACTCCAACCCGCTCACCTTTTTTTCTCGCTTCTCCTAAACGCGCTACTACTTTTTCCATATCCCGAAAGAGGAATGGGTCATACATATCACGATCATAGTCAGGCATCAAAAAACGACGCTCATCATTTCTTGATGTACGCTGAGTAAGTAACGATTGCAAGACATTTTCTACTCCCTCTGGATGTTCTGGAACAAAATCAGAAAGGAACTTCCAACGAAGTTCAGCCATATACCTCTCCTCTAGTGCTAGGCGCAAATAATCTCTGCTGAGAGATGTTTGCGCGTAGTATCAGTCAACCGAATACGAAGTACATAACGCTCACCCGTCTCGCAAAGATAATTATCTGGAAGAGCCATATCTCGAGCGAACTTTAAACCGTCGTACAGAGTAGGGTCGATAGCCACCAAGTATTCCGTTGAACCAAAGAAGGCTCTAATCCGCGAGACCACCTCTGGAAGAGGCGTCACATCACGAACGATAAAATCGTTTACTCCAAGTTCTTTCGCTCGAGACTCATCTTCTTGACGACCAAGATGAGAAAGAAATACTACAGGAATTGTCGCCGTTGAGATATTTTTTTTGAGTGCCTCAACCAAACCAAAGCCATCAAGCTGTGGCATGATAATACCTGTCAATACCAAATCTGGGCGACTCTCATTTATCTTATTCAATCCGTCCAATCCGTTGACTGCCTCAATCACACTAAAACCAGCTTCCTTCAGGTAGTCAACGTAGGCACCGCGAGTTTCATCATCATCATCAACGACCAAAATACGACGTTCGTCTGACATAGGGTAAACATTCAATAATTTCCCCCTTAGTATACCGCAACTCAAAAGAAATCCCTACTGTCCAGCTTCACGAAGCGACTCAATAATTCTCTTTACACCACTCGCTGGATTCTTGGGAATTTCCAATAAAATTCGTACCAAATGATCTCCTTTTCCAAAACGTGAGACCCGAAAAATACCACTGCCCTTGATACGAAAAACCTCTCCTGGCTCAGTCCCAGCAGGAATTTTCATAGAAACAGATCCATCTAAAGTAGGGACATCAACTTTATCACCAAGCACCAGTTGACTGTATTTTACCCGTAAATCAGAAATGATATCATCCCCTCTCCGCTGGAAATCAGCATGAGGCTTTACATGCACTACCACAAAAAGATCACCCGGTTTCGTACCTACACCGCCAGCCTCACCCTCACCCCTCAATGAAAGCGCCTGCCCATTCTCAATACCAGCAGGAATAGACACCTCGAGTGATCGTTCCTTTTGAATTCGTCCATTACCACGACATTCATGGCAAGATTCAGCAAATTTTTTTCCTCGCCCATGGCAAGTATCACACGGCGCTACCTGCGTGAAAACACCCAGAATAGTCCTGACCTGTTTTTTCACCTGACCATTACCATCACAAGTAGTACATTTCACCTCCTTACTCCCTGGCTTTCCACCACCTCCCTGACAAGTATCACAGACAATATACGTCCGTAGCGAGATTGATTTCTTAACTCCTCGAACCATTTCTTCAAAGGAAATTTCGACATCCACCTGAATATCTTGACCGCGAGCTTCTCGATGGCCTGAATTGCGACCACCTGTAAAAATGTCTGTAAAAAGATCTTCAAAATTTGCCCCCCCGAAATTAAATCCCTGCTCACCGAACCCCGAAAAATCAAATCCCCCAAAATTACCTGCTCCCCCTTGTCCAGAAAACCCCCCTTGTCCAAAAGAGGAGCCAAACTGGTCATACTGACGACGTTTTTCTGAATCCCCCAGTACGCTATACGCCTCATTAATTTCTTTGAAACGAGCCTCATCACCACCTTGTTTATCAGGGTGGTGGGTATGAGCGAGTTTCCGGTATGCCTTTTTTATCTCATCCTGAGAGGCCGTCTTGGAAACCCCAAGAATTGAATAGTAATCTTTTCCTGCCATAAAAACATATTAGCACTCTCTATTATTGAGTGCTAATGATAGAATGTCAACCCTCCCCCTTTTTTCTTCGCCCTAATCGACCAAAACCTCTTGTTCAGTCTTCTCTCGACTGATATCTATCCAGTGCAATAATCGGAAAGATCGAAAAAGAATTACTACCAGCACGATAAGTATTGGAGCAAGAAAATTCATGATTGGGTAAACCGTCAAGAACAATAGTATCGAAAGGAAAAACGGGAGGATTGGTACAGGTAAATGAGCTTGTTCACCAGAGAAAAAAGCTATTGTTTTTCGATGTACTGCCTCAGAGAGAAGCGACTGCATGCTCTCATTACCGATAATCTCCCGGCCCAAAAGGTCACCAAGCTGTTTTTTTGTCCGTTTTAATTCTTGCTCCAAAAAAACTCTCTGGGTAGCAAGAGGCATCGACTCGAGAAGTGTGTCACCTTCGCGTTTTTGGACATCCTGCAAAAAACCGTCTACCGTCACCTGATCATTTGCAAGTTGACCAATCTCTGGATACAGTGGGGTTATGATCTTGAGGACAATTGGTCCTACCCCATCAGCTAAATTAAAACTTGGCACCAATTGCTCCCAAGAAAGCTGCTGCACGTGTACATAGTATTGACTGGAAAGTAAAAGGCTAACTCCAAGAAATACCGTAGCCATACCTACTAAAAGACTCCTTCTGACAGCGATATGAATTCGCTCTACCATATCAGAGTGGATTCGCCTTATTCCAAAATAGATAACAGTAGCAGCAATCAAGAGAACAATACCATGAACAAGCGATATCGCCACAAATAAACTAGGAGTCACCAAGAATGCAGCGGCCAAGGCCATCAAGCTTTTTTCCTTCCATATCAAAGAACCTAAAAAGAGAGTCGTCATGGTCAGCCCAAGAGCAAATGCTGGGAGAAGAAAACTACTCGCTTCCTCAACAAGAACAGCTCTCTCTACTATCTGCCAAGCTAGTGAACTGAGGAGTGCTAAAATCACTAGAAGGCCTATGCTTAATTTTTGACGAGGGGTCCACGACATGTTCTTGGTTATTACTACAAACCATGCTTCGTTCTATTGGCAACGTGCTCTTCAAAAGTCCGAGAGAAAACCGTTTCCCCAGTCTTTAGATTATTAAGAAAATAATAGTAATCATTCGGTATTGGATCGAGTGCCGCACGAATAGAATCAAGGCCCGGACTTGCAATAGGCGTAGGTGGCAATCCAGGATACTTGTAGGTATTATAGAGAGAATCCGTCTCTATATCTTTGAAAGTTGGCTGCATCTTGCTGGTACCCAAAGCATAGTTTACCGTAGCATCACTCTGTAGTAGCTGATTGATTTTCAATCGTTTCAAAAAAATATCACTAATAATTCTTCTTTCTTCAGCATTTTTCCCTTCCTCTTCAATAACGCTGGCTAAAATTAGACTTTCATAAAAGGAAAGAGTAGTCCCTCCCTGATACTGTTGAAAGAGTGGTAAGGCCTTTCGTTCAAATGTTTGAAGTAATTCATGAACGATAAGTTCCGCAGTAGCTTCTTGTGGGAAAATATACGTATCCGGGAACAAGAACCCCTCAAGACTCTTTCCTACAGGAACTGATTGCAAAAAAGAAAACTTCTCACGCCATTTCGGATACGGATTGGTGGTGATCTTTAAAAAGTCATCCCCAGGTAATTTATTCTGATTGAGTCGCTCAGCCATCATGATCAAGGTAAACCCCTCAGGAAAAGTCACCTTCACTCCCGGAGGAATTACCTTACCCTCAGTAAAACGAGAAACTATCTCAGGAATCGACATAGTACCTGACAACTGATATTCTCCCGATTGAAGCTTATCCTGAAGCCGAGAGCGCATGACATAGTAGAGAAAAACAAGCTTACTCTCAATAAGCCCTGATTGCTCGAGATTTTCAGCGACCTCCGTTGCTCCCTCACCCTTGTTGATGGCAAATACCATCACTTCCTTATGGGGTCCATGTGAAGTATCAACTTGTCCACTCCAATACCAAAAAGCTAGCCCGCCCAAAAGGAGAATAACACCAAACACCCAAACAAAAAGCCTCGTCATGTAAGACAAAAAAGAAGGGGTTTCCATGAGAATTCTAGTAACCAGTAACTTGAATCACTACATCTCGCTTACGTGCGCCATCAAACTCTACCGCAAAAACATTCTGGCGTTCTGTAAGAAGAAGCTTACCTTTCTCAACAGGAATTACTTCACTGTTTCCCAAAAGGATAGCCTTGCAGTGTGAATGACCATTGGATCGACCATCAGAACCACCCTCCCGGCGAAGTTCAAACAGGTCATGACTATACTGATCGTCGACAGGAACAATGCGATATAGGATCCGCATAAAATCTTGGAGGAGCATCGTTTCATGATGATTGATAGCTACTCCCATAGTAGTATGTGGCACATAGACCAAGACCTGCCCTTCACGAATACCTGAACGATCTATAACATCCTGTACAGATTCTGTGATGTCAATAAACTCTATCTGAGATTTACTCTCAACATCGATCCGCTCTTTATGAATCTTCATACACAATGTCTTTTGATATTTTTTGGACTAACTTCAGACCGACTCTGCTAAGAATAAACTAGGCAAGTGCTGATAACTCACTCTTGAGAGAGTCTTTTGATTGAGTGCCAACATATTCCTTTACTACCTGCCCTCCTTTAAAAACTTTCATCGTAGGGATAGACATAATACCGTGCTCCTGAGCTACACTCGGATGCTCATCAACATTCAGTTTCCCGATTTTTACATTGGAAAGTTCCTGAGATAATTCGTCAATCACTGGTCCCATAATCTGACAAGGCCCACACCATGGCGCCCAGAAATCCACAAGCACTGGCTTGTCACTCTTCAAAACTTCAGCATCAAAATTCTCCTTCGTAAATTCCATGGCCATACAAAAAATAACTTGACAATTACCCCTCCATTTTAGAACGGTTTTGTAAAAAAAGAAAGGATGTGACCTGTTGCTACAGTCATCACATCCCTCGAGAACCAGGGTCACTTCCACGATGAGGCAAAATGCTCGGCTCAGGAAAATCGCCCTTCCCAAAAGCCTGTAGGGATCCCCCAGAACAGCTTGACTGCCTTACCATAATGGTAAGCTGCCGCATTACCTGAAGTAATTCCTCTTCAGTCCAATGGCCTCCAGAAGGCCGGCCAGCAAAGAAACGAGTCGTAATAGCCGACAAAAGATCATCCCACGCCCGTCTGAATTCTGCCTCCCTTTCCAAGTAACGCCTCAATTCATCATGTCGATCATTCATGAACCGCTCCATCAGAATGCAGACAATGCCCCTACCCTACCCGACAAATAGAAAGCTGTCAAAACCTATTGATTCTTCAGAATCTCGAGAAATGCCTTGGGCGGGATAGTCATTCTCCCCGTTGCCTGCATACGTTTTTTCCCAGCCTTCTGTTTTTCAAGAAGTTTCTTTTTACGAGAGAAGTCCCCTCCGTACATGTAACCAGTCACATCTTTACGAAAAGCCGATATGGTTTCGCGAGCAATCACCTTGGCACCAATAGCTGCCTGAAGAGCTACGGCAAAATTCTGCCTTGGTAAAACTTTTTTGAGTTTCTCAACGGTCTTCTTTCCCTCATGTTGAGCAAGACGCTGTGGAACCATTCGAGAAAAGGCTTCAATTTTTTCATTAGCTACCAAAATATCAAGTCGCACCACATCGCTTTCACGATAGCCAATCGGTTCATAGTTCATGGACGCATATCCCGAAGAAGCACTCTTGAGGTCGTCATGAAAATTAACGATTACATCCATAAGTGGAGCATCAAAGGTAAGCAAAACCCGCTCAGCATCAATGTATTCGGTATTTTTGTATATACTCCGTATGGATTGGCCGAGCTCCATGACGTTCCCGAGATACTCACTTGGCGTGATAATTGAAAGGGCTACATAAGGTTCAAAGATTTCCTCTATCATGCTTGGATCCGGCATATCTGTCGGAGAATACAGATCAACAAGCGCCTCTTGGCCAGCGATTTTCATCTGATACACCACCGAGGGTGTGGTGATAGTTGGGACAAGACCAAACTCTCGTTCAAGTCTTGCCTGAATAATTTCAAGATGAAGAAGACCAAGAAAGCCACAGCGAAACCCTCGTCCGAGCGCCTGATTGCTCTCAGGTTCAAAAACAAAGGCCGCATCATTGAGTTTAAGTTTCTCAAGTGCATCACGCATAAACCCATAATCTTCACCATCTGTTGGATACAAACTCGCATAAACTGCCGGTTTAATTTCAGTATATCCAGGAAGTGCCTCCACTTTTACTGGATCCCGCTCACGAAGTTTCAGCGTGATAGTATCGCCCACTCGACACTCGGCTATGGTTTTGAGGCCAGTCGCAATGTAGCCAATATCGCCAGCTGAGAGTTTCTCTCCAGCGGTAAGTTTTGGTCGAAAATGCCCCACCTCTACAGTGGTAGTTTCTGCACTCGTCGCTAAAAAATGCAAAGGAGTATCTCGTTCAACACTACCATCAACGACTTTAGTAAAGGCTACTACACCTTTATAGGTGTCATAGACCGAATCAAAAATGAGTGCCCTCAGCGGGGCTGATAAATCTCCCTTGGGGCAAGGCACTCGCATGATAACTCTTTCCAATACCTGCTGAACCCCCACTCCCGTTTTCCCTGATGCCAAAAGGATGTCGTCTTCAGCACAACCAAGTACATGAATAATTTCTTTTTTTGCCTTATCAATTTCAGCATTCGGAAGGTCGATCTTGTTAATTACTGGAATTACTTCAAGTCCTTGTTCAATGGCAAGATAGAGATTGGCAAGTGTCTGAGCTTGAACTCCTTTGGTGGCATCAACCAAAAGAATTGCTCCTTCCACTGCTGCGAGTGATCGTGAAACCTCATAATGGAAATCAACATGTCCCGGGGTATCAATAAGGTTGAGCGTATACTCACTTCCGTCTAGAGTATACTTCATTTTTACCGGCTGAAGCTTGATAGTAATCCCTCGTTCACGTTCTAGATCCATCGTATCGAGAAGCTGCTCCTTCATCTGACGCTTCTCAATCGTCTGGGTAAGTTCCAAAAGTCGATCAGCAAAAGTACTCTTCCCATGATCAATATGGGCGATAATGCAAAAGTTACGGATATATTTTTGACCGAGGAATGCTTTTTCCATTCCGTAAGACTAGCCCAAACCCCTCTGAAAATCAACCCTACCCCAATAGCCCCGCCACCGCCTTCACGAGAACAAGGGAAGCTAAGCTTTTATCACCAGTCACCCTGTTCGGGATGATCCTGAGCAAGTGCCACTGTTTCTGGACGACGAAACACACGTTGTAAAATAAAGCGTCTTATGTCGAGATACTCTGGCAATCGATACCAGGCTGAAAGGGCTATATACGTGCCTACTCCAATAAGTAGCCCCAGAGAAAGCTTTACAAAAACTTCAGCAAAGGTGTCTACCCGATCAATCGTCAGGGCAAATAACCCCTTGGAAAGCTGGGCGACCATTGATGCAGCAAAGGCAATGAGAATAACTTTTAAAATTGGAGAGAGAATACTCTCGTCACGAAAATATGGTAAACGACGACGCAGAAATATGTAGAGGAGAATAAGCTGAGAAAAAGCACCTAATGAAAAAGCTATTCCTAGACCAAGCACTTCAAATCGTGGGAGCAAAAGAGGGATACTCATCAAATGAATTACCTCACCAAAGAGGGCAGCAAAAAGTGGCAATCTGGTATCTTGAAGAGCAAAGAAGGCACGGACAAAGAGTGGGATAAGACACTGAGCAAGCAGAGAAGCCGCCAAGAGTCCCAACACTTGAAAGGTAAGGATAGTATCTTCCCAGTTAAACGCACCAGCTCCCAATACTACACGAACAATCTCAGCACGAAAAATGATAAGGAAGCAAGAGAGTGGGATAACAAAATATGAAATTCTCCTTGCCGTTCGTGAGAGGGTCTTAAAAAAAGTCTCATAAGCTTCTTTGGCAGCATATTGAGAAAGGACAGGAAATGCCGCTACAGCAAATGAGATACCAAAAAGTCCCAGAGGCACACTCTGGATATTAGTAGCAAGTGTTACTACCGCCAAACTTCCCGATGCCAAGGTTGAGGCAAAAATGGTAACCAACAGAAGGCTTATCTGATTGATAGCCATAGCAAGTGACCGCGGTATCATGAGTCGAATCACCTGACGAGTTGAATCATCAACGAGGTTTTTCCAACGAATATACTCAAAGCGATATCCTGATTCACGCATGGCCGGATATTGGACAAACACGTGCAAAAAGGCTCCCAATACAACCCCCCACGCCAGTCCAACGGTGCCTACCATCGGAACAAATCCAACAATGCCAACAATAATACCTACATTATAAAAAATTGGAGCGAGCGAATAAGCCAGAAATCGTTTAAGCGAAACGAGCACTCCACTAAAAACAGCAGAGAGGGACAGGAGTATCGGGGAAAGAAGCATTACTCTCGTCAAATTAGCTACAGCTGTCTGCTTTTCAGGAGAAAAACCAGGGGCTACCAAAGCAGCCACCATCGGAGCAAAAATAATGCCTAGTAGTGATATGCCTCCCAGAGTGAGAAGAAGCAAGGTAAGTACATTATTTGTTAATCGCCAAGCAAATTTAGAGTCATCTTTATTTATAAGTTCTGTAAACACTGGTACAAAAGCCGCAGAAAGTGCTCCCAAAACCAAAAGCCCGTAAATGAAATCAGGCAAACGAAATGCTGCATAGTATATATCAAGCGTATCACCTGCACCAAAAGTAGAGGCAAGCAATCTATCACGAACAAAACCCAGTAGTCGGCTCAATATTCCTGCGATGGCAATTATAAAAGCCGCCCCACCCAATGAAGCTATGGGAGCATTGCTAGCCAGAAAACATCGCCGAAAAATTTTATTGAGAAACTTCATGAAAAACTCTTACTGTAAAACAAGACCGAGAAAAACATTGCGATCCAAATTTGTTTCTTGTTTCAGGATACGCCCGTACGGTACCAAATTTTCAGCGCTCTGCCAAATTACCCTTCTCTCATCAGGATGTTCAATTTCCGTTGATAGCTGCCAGCCAGTTGTACCTGCTTGCTTTTGATAGAGGATAGAGAAAGGTAATGGGTCCGAGAGTTCATCTGCAAGAGCAAGCCTAAAAGGAAGCTTATAGCGATAGACCACTGTCACCTGCTCCCCGGGACTAACATACACCCAATTACCAAAAACTGTTTTACCAAATTCTTCACCAATACGAGTTCCGCTTTCTGAATCAATACGTATCTTCCTCTCTTCATCCACTACCTCTTCATCACGTCGAAAGCGAAGCGCATCATAATCTACCGGGGAAACATTTACCTCCCGCGTCATACCACTCGCTGAGAGAAGCTCTGATCCAAGCGGAACATATACCCTCATGTAATTTGCATTTACTTTATTCCACCACTCATATGGAGTATTACCACCAGTGTGCACCCTCGTGATAGACACTGTATCAATTACCGAACCATCTCCCTGAATGCTAACCTGGTGGCGAATATTGTCCTTTAAGACCCCATCAGTCTTAAACCCATTAATATTTGTGTGTATCACCGAAAGATAGTCATATGGGGTATTCAGCATCTCTCCCGACCAACCAGAGGACCTGATAAGATTCTGAGCACGATCATCACGAGCAAACAAAAGTATGTGCCGCTCATTCAACAAATTCACCAGAACATCACCCAAACCCAGTAAAACATCTGGCTCTGGCTTTTCTACCAATCGCCTAATCAGTACACCAGTTAAATCACCTAGAATTTTCTTTGGGTTATTCTCCTCCTTATCATAGTTGACTTCAACCTCCTCTTGGATTAACGGTATAAAATTATCAGCATCAATTGTTGCTCCGTACTCAGGTAAATCCACTGGTCCAAGAATTCGTAAAACCCGTTCGAGCACTTCGGGAGTCATCGCCACTACCCCATCAGTCGTAGGACCTCCTGTTTTTTCATAAAAGAATCTTGCTTTTTCTGCTGAAGTAGGAAAATTTGGAAACCAATTACTATCATGCAAACTCCAACCAGTACTAATTTTCTGGATAGGAGCAGGGGGAACAATATTTTCTTTTAATTGACCATCAGGATTAAATATTCCATCAACAAAAAATCGCCTCACCATTCCTGATTGCATCTCTAGAATTCCGTAACTACCAATAAATCCACCCGTCGGTCTGAGTTCATGATTATTTTGGAAAAGAAACAAATAGAGACGTGGGCCATTACCACCAAGTAGTTCATTCAGCAAATCAAGATGGGTAACAGACAAATTGAGTGTATGTGCTAACACCGGAAGAAGTGCCTCCCCTTTTCTAAAAGGATCCTGCTTGTCTTCGGGAAGACTTTCTGGATGAACATACTGGAGAAGCTTTAGTGCTTTTTGTATTTCATCATTACCCCGAATCAGGTTCTTCTCCCCGCTCTTCAGGATCTCCAACAAAGACGGTTGTTCTTCTGTCTCAATATGACTCAGTGACTGATTGAGAAATCCAGCAAGTTCTTGAGCTCCAGCCGCTAAATGTTCCCCTGCCTTCATCAAAGCGATACCACTCGTTAAAAATCCTGTCCCTGGAATTTTCTCGATCACTGGTAAGCCGTACTGCGCACCAAAAAGAAGCCTCGAACCACTCTCAAAACGTTCGCTCGCTTCACGAAGTTTCTGTTCGGCATGCACTCGGTCCCGTGACTTTAAAGCGCGAGCAGCCTCTTCTAAAGCAGCATACCCCTGCTCTCCACGCTCCATCAAGGCAATCTTCCACTGCCAGACCAAAACAACTGTCACAAAAATAACGACACCACAAAAAAACCAGCGCCCCCACTTCCGTTTGACTTCCTTATTCCCCCGGAAAGATTCAGTACCATGACTTTGAACAGAAAACGTCTGCTGGTCATATCGAACACGCCCTCCCGCACCTGCGCGATCAAAGGAACGCAATCCAACGGACGGAAAATCTTTTCTTACATCTTCTGATGGTAATCCAGGAATAATATCTCTCATACATCGATATTCTCTCCTTTATGATACCCTCGAAGGGTTAGTGAAGCCATATGATCCCACGAAAATTTAGACGAACGCTGGTATCCGTTTTGAATCAAATGCAAACGAAAGGATATATCCTTTTCAACACGCTTCAAGAGATCAATTGCCGATAATTGGTCTTCTGGATCAAAATAACAAGCAGCCTTCCCTAAAATCTCTGGCAAAGCACCTGCTTGTGCTGCTACCACTGGAAGCCCATGGATAAGTGCCTCGAGTCCAGGGAGCCCAAAGCCTTCATAGAGAGAAGGAAAAAAATAACACATAGCCTCCCGATATAGGATAGCCAGTTCTCTATCAGGGATAAATCCAACAAAAAAAACATTTTTTAATCCCATGTTCTTAGCTTTTTGATGAAGATTCCTGTAGAAATAATCCTCCTTCCCAACACAAACAAAAATCTTCTCAGAGAGCTGTTCAGCTGTAGAGAGTAGACATTCCAAATTTTTATGAGGATAGGCATTGCCTACATAGAGAATGTATTGTTTTGAACGAAGTCCTAGGGACTGCAAAAAATCCCGAGAGGCATCCCTACCACTCCAAAAACAATAGTTTTCAGCAGCCTCATACGTAACCAAAAGCTTCTTCTTAACTAATGGAAATGCCTTTAATACATCATCGGCGGTAAAGCGAGATACGACGATAACCCTCTGGGCTCTATGTACTGCCATCAAAATAACGAAACGGTATACCCAGTATTTTATCCAGTACAGAAGCGGTGACAGCTCTGAAGCTTTCACTGTTGGGTAGTGGAAAAGAATAAGATCATGAATAGTTACAATACTCTTTTTCCAATAAAGCAGAGGGACATTGAAATGAGGGAAGTGCATGCAATCAACACCATGTCGGTACAAAAGAACAGGAAAAAGAAGCTGTTCACGCCATCCATACCAGGAGAAATCAGCCAGTACCTTCGTAAAACGCGAATTCATTGGCTGATATTCAGAATAATTTTCTCGGCGCAAAAAAATGATAAATTGATCGTCGCCTGGCAACTTTTCTAACTCTTGAATAAGTTTCTGAGTATAGCGCCCCAAACCCTTACCAATTGATCCATAAAATCGCGCATCAATACCAATACGCATACGCAAAAGCATCTACCATTCAAAGGTTTGTTGATCACGCACCTGCCTTAGAGAAAACAACAAAAGAGCATGCGTCACCAGTATTTGAAAAACACCAATTTCTTCAATTTTATTTTTGGCTGAGCGAACAAGCAGAAATGCCGCTATCCCTAAAGACTCCTCCTGAGAACGTACCACGGCCAGTCCATCCTCATGCCACCAGTATCGTCGCTGCTCAATGAGATCACCAGCCTCAGCAGACAGCAGTGGCTCAACCAGGCCTTTCGATCGGTAACGCCCTACGATATGCTGCTTGTTTACATCAAGAAATACTAACTCTGCCGCATCAGATTGTGCTAGGAGAAGCGCTGCCCCAAAAACTGATTGAAATACCTGTTCTCGATCCTCCTGCAAGAGCTCTTTGGCCGTATGAGGACTTTCGACAATCATATTTTTTAGAATCTCCAACTGTCGATTTATCTCCCCTATATAAGTATAGGTCTGAGCAAGATCCTTGCGAATTTTGTTTGATTCCTGCTGCAGTGAAAGCTTTTCAGTAACAGTTCGAATAAGGGCTGATTCTTTACCAAGATACAGAAGAAGACCGATGAGCCCGAAAACAAATATAATTACTGATTCTAAATCTTCCTCTCCAAAGAAAAACAATCCATCAGAAACAACTTCTGGAGTAAAAATCATGCAGATGAACAGAAAAAGATAGATCCAATACATGGCAAAAGCTAGGAGCTTTGCTTATCCAAAAGCTGTTTCATATATACCCGGAGCTGTTCACCAATATCTGGACGCTCAACGGCATACGTAAGAATGGTCGTCATATAATTCAACGGATCCCCAGTCGTCATCCACTGACCACCCTCCACTGTTTTGGCATAAAACTTCCCTCCGTTCTTAATGTAATTGTGAATAGCATCAACAATCCATAACTCATTTCCCTTTCCTAATGCAGTGGTCTTGAGAATATCAATAATCTCCTGATTTAAAATCATTCGCCCAAAATTTGCTAACTGCGAGGGAGCCTCTTCTTGTTTTGGCTTTTCGACAATATTACGCACTTGCATAGTTGCCTGATCTACATCAACAATGCCATATTTAGAGACTTCAGAAAGCGGAACCTCTTGCACACCGATCATCGGGTGTCCGTTTCGATTATATTCATCCACCATCTGCTTGGTAAATGAAACCGTCGATTTTACAAGATCATCACCAAAACAATACACAAATGGTTCATCATCTACCAAGCTTGCTGCTGATAAAACCGGTGTACCGTTACCATATGGCCCTTTCTGACGAATATGGACAAAGTTAGCCATTTCAGCAATCGCATGTACTTGTTCATAACGGTCCTCTTTTCCGTTCTTTCTGAGGTCATCTTCAAGAGCTGAAGAAAAATCAAAATGATCTTCAAGCGGCTTCTTGTCCCAACGAGTTACAAAAATGATATCCTCAATGCCAGCAGCTACTAATTCCTCGACTACCAGTTGAATCACTGGCTTATCAACAATAGGAAGCATCTCCTTGGGCATGGCTTTAGTAGCCGGAAGAAGTCTCGTACCACTTCCCGCTACAGCAATCACCGCTTTTTTGATCTTTTGTGGCATATGAATACTGTGAAGATTATTTACTTAATGATACCAGTCTTTTGAACTCGAGCTTAAACTCTTCCAGGGCTTCCGTCAATGGTGGATAAAATCGCTCATGAAGACGGTTGGCCCGTACATAGAGGCCAGCGTCCAAAAGAGAATCATGGGTACCAACATCAAACCAGGCTCCAGAGAGCACCCGCACATCAAGTTTTTCTTGCCGGAGATAGTGATTGTGAAGATCAACAATTTCCAGTTCTCCCCGTGAAGACGGTTGAAGAGACTTGGCTACCTCCACCACCTCGCCATCATAGATGTAGAGGCCCGGGATAGCGAAGTGACTTTCGGGATTTTTTGGTTTTTCCTCAATAGAAAGCACTGCTTTTGATGCGTCATCAAATGAAACAACACCGAACCGCTCCGGATCAGGAACTTCTTTGGCAAAAATTCTTCCGCCACCCTGAAAACTCTGGATAGCCTCTGTAAAATCCTCTTCAAAAAGGTTATCCCCCAGAATCATAGTACAGTGACCACCATCAATAAAATCCTCTCCGAGAATAAAGGCTTCAGCTAAACCTCTAGGCTCTTTTTGCACGACAAACGAAATATTGATTCCTCTGGTCCGGAGGAGTGATCCCAAAAGATTCAGATAGTGTCCAGAATGTTCTGGAGCCACAATAATCAGAACATCCGTAATACCAGCCGAGAGGAGCGTATTGAGCGGATAAAAAATCATCGGCCGATCATACACTGGTAGCAGCTGTTTGGAAGCAATAGCGGTGGAGGGAAGAAGACGAGTCCCGGTTCCTCCAGCAAGAATAATACCCTTCATACTTGGCAAGAAACTATTTAACGATACACCGGAAACTGTTTACAGAGCTTCTTTACTTCTCGCTGCAAACGAAGCAGCTCTTTGGTATCCCCCTGAGAGCGTAGGGCCGCATCAATATACTGAGCAATCTGTTTTACTTCTCGTTCCTTCATACCGCGAGTAGTAAGTGCTGGCACACCAATCCGCAGTCCCGATGGATCAAGTGGTCCACGAGGATCATCTGGGACTACATTCTTATTCACCGTAATGCCGATGGTATCGAGAAGCTCTTCGCCTACTTTGCCGGTCACTCCATGGCTTTTGACTACGTCCACCACCACCATATGATTTTCTGTCTTACCAAAAACAATCACGAACCCAAGCTTTCGGAAACTTGTCTCAAGAGCCTGAGCATTCTTCAGAATCTGTTTGGCATAACTCTTAAAGGCAGGCTTGAGTGCTTCACCAAAGGCTACCGCTTTGGCTGCCACTACCTGCATATGAGGACCTCCCTGTGTCCCAGGGAAGACTGCTTTATCAATAGCTTTGGCAAACTCCGCCTTGCAAAGAATAAGTCCTCCACGTGGACCACGCAGACTCTTGTGAGTGGTCGCTGTTACTACATCAAAATGAGGTACTGGGTTAGGAAGCGCTTTACCCGCCACGAGACCAGCGATATGAGCCATATCCATCATCGAGCGAGCACCTACTTTTTTGGCAATGGCTGTGAACTTTTCATAATCGATCTGTCTCGTGTACGAAGAAAAACCAGCGAGCATCAGTTTGGGCTTTTCTTTTTTAGCCAATGCTTCCAGTTTTTGGTAATCCAGACTGCCATCAGCTTCTGTGGTATACCGCACAAAACGATACACTTTGGCAGGAAGCGTCACCGGATGGCCATGAGTAAGATGTCCTCCGTGAGAGAGATCCATCCCGAGCACAGTATCGCCAGACTCGAGGAGTGCTGCATAGACAGCCAGATTAGCCTGGGCACCAGAGTGTGGCTGTACATTGGCATGTTCGGCACCAAACAGTTTTTTGACCCGATCGATAGCCAAAGTTTCGACAACATCAGTAAAGACTTGCCCACCATAATAACGCCTCCCGGGATATCCTTCTGAATATTTATTGGTAAATACCGTACCAAGCGTTTCCAAGACTGCTTTGGAAACATAGTTTTCAGAGGCGATCATTTCGAGGCCTTCTGCCTGACGCTTTTCTTCGCCCATGAGCGCCCGATAAACAGCTGGATCAGTTTTTTTGAGTTGTGGATGATTCATAATCAAGTCAAAAATCAACTATCAAAAATAAAATACTATCATACTCAATAATTTTTTCTCATACACTTGATTCCTTATTCATAATTCTTGATTCAGATATTCCACTAATGATTCCTGATAGTGTCGCATTTTTGGTCGCTTGGTATTGAGGAGAACCGAGCTCTGCGGCCTTCTGGCAGGCCTCGGAAACGCATCGCTCGATACTGGTATTACTGTGGTACCGAGGCGAGCTTCTCTATACAGTTCGAGTACCGCCTCATACCACGTAACTGCTCCTTCATTCGCCAAGTGGTATATCCCATACGGTACTTCGCTCTCTATCAGCTCTTTCGTAGCTCGTGCCAGATCAGGAGCATAGGTGAAGAGACTGCGCTCATCATCTACTACCTGCACCTCGCTATTCGCTCGCCCTTTTTCGAGCATTACCTCAAAGAAACTCCTCTTTCCGCCAATTGAAACAGCTGGCTTGCCAAAAAGTTTGGAGAGTCTGATGACATACGATCGATCGCAGCCTCTCAGTACAGCCTCTTCACCAAGGAGCTTGGTTTCCCCATAGCGAGAGAGCGGTTTTGGGAGAGCCTCTTCATCATACCCTGTTTCATTCGTCCCATCAAAAACATAGTCCGTAGAATAATGTACCACGATACTTCCTATTTTTTGGCTTATTTGAGCCAATTTTTCTGGTACACGAGTATTGAGAAGTCTTGCCTGAGTGAATTCCTCATCGTTTGTCTCACAAAGGTCTACCGCATTGTAAGCCACTGCATTCAGAATAAGGGCTGGATTCAAGCCTTCAATCCCAGACGTCAAAGCCTGAAAATCCGTTACATCCATCTCTTCTCTATCCCAAGCTATGATTTCATACTGATCATCCATACCAAATACTCGGACCAGTTCTCGCCCTAACATTCCCCGAGCTCCGAGTACGAGTATTTTTTTCTTCATACCTGTTTAACTCGTCTCCTAAAATAAATAACACCAGCAATCAAAAAATTAATCATGGCTACGTAAGTCGGAAAAGCCCATTCAACAAAATCACCACGCTCCAACGCCAAAAGACCGGTTGCTGACGCGATAGCGGTAAAGAAATAGGCGGCTATCGCCTCTGTTTCTGGAAATTTCCAGGATTTTCTGACAGTGGGCAGGGCTGCCAAACCATCAGATATGAGAGCGAGTACGGTGGCAATAAACGGATCCTGCGTCAATGCCCACAAAAGAAGAGTAAGGAGAGCAAACAAACCACAGACATAATCAAACCAACCCAAATGCCAATATCCGTTTTTTGTAAAAAATGAAAGAACGACAACCAATATGGTCCCGAAGCCAATACACATGATCGGGAGCCAAACACGCCAACCTACCCCATCTTGCCATGCGGCTAACGCGCCAATAAGTGGGGCCAATCCCCAGAGAAGCCACGTCACTCGATTGGGCTTTACTTGCCCAAGAAGCATTTCTCGTAAATACATCAGGCCACCGAGAACCATGGCAAGAGAAGCGATACCGATAATCCAGGTGACCATACTATCAATAGAGAGATAAAGAAAAATTATGAGTACTACCCTCCCTCATATCAACATACTGAATACCAAGCGGTTCGAGAAGGAGTGTGGGGATGCGACGTGTTGGCCCAAGTTCTATCCCCTGCCGGAGCATCCCATCATGCACCGGAAAAACAACTTTTGGCTTCATAGCCTTGGCATACTCAATCGCCTCTGAGAGCCTCATCCATGGTCCTGCCACTGGGAGAGCCAGAATCTCAATCTCCCGATGGGGATTGTGAAATGAATCACCCGGATAGAATAGTTTTTCGGCAATCAAAAATCCAGTGTTTTGTACCGGTGGAAGGTCGTGATGGATACAGGCGTGTTCGCTACCAAAGCTCTGGATCTTCACCCCCTTGATTTCTTTTTCCCCTCCATCACTGATGGGTTCCCACTTGATCCCTGCTTCATCGAGTATCTTGCCTACCCCAGCATGGGTAATGACCTGCGCGCCCGGGTTCTTGGCAAGGACAATGTGAAGACTTTCCACATGGCAATGATCCTGATGTTCATGGGTAATGAGTATCCCATCAATATCCGAAACCATCGGCGTCTCACTATAATTCCCTGGATCCGTCAGTATCCGTACCCCATCTAGTTCAATCAAGAGGCAACAATGCCCAAATTTGGTGATATTCATATTTGTTTTTCTAACTCTAAAAATTGACCCTCGCTTACCACTTCAATTTGGTCATCAATAATTTTGAGAGCGGAATCATCATCAAGAGCGTAAATTGCCTGAGGAAATCGATCCTTCATTGACTCGATAAGTGGCGCACGGAGATGGGCGAAGTAATCGGAGTTCAAATGCGGCAAGACTGAAAAATCATACAACCCCAGACCTTCCTCACTCCCCACAAAGGATTCCTCCGGCCACAATTCTTTGGTCAATTCGCCAGAAAGCAACTTACCCACTACCATACTCCCGGCACTGATGCCCATATAAACTCGTGTTTTAAGTAACTCAGGCAATACTTCGACTACTCCGCTCTCTCGCATGAGGCGGGCGAGATACTGTTCATCACCACCACCGAAACAAAGTACATCAGCTACCTCAAAGCGCTTCATCCAATTTTCTTTTGGCACTGCTGATATATCGACAATATCAAAAGACTGTAAACCCAACTTCAAGAAATCATTGTAATTCTGTACCAACCAACTCTTATCATCTGCTACAAGGCTGGCTGCTGTCGGTACAAACACCACTTTTGTCTCACTTGCCGGTTTCCCTAACAACTCAAACAATGCTTTTTCAATTGAAGGATTGCTTATTCCAGCTGACGTGAGAAGAAATTTCATAGTTTAATTATCAAAAGAAATATTCGCTTTATTTACTGCGATATGTGGCAGATACCCAGTTGCTCCGTAAAAGAAGATAATCAGCAAAACTAGATCAGACCAGGAATAATTGGACGGGTCAACGATAGATAGTCGCAAAAAAATTAATATATAGCCAGACACCCACCCAAGAATTGATCCGACAGTATTAAGCACGAGTTGGTGAAAGTACCGCGGATTGACTAACCATAATATCTTACATTTATCTAATCTTGATAATGTCTCTGGCCCATCAAGGTAAAACACATCGTCTTTTAGTTTTCCCCAATCAGCTGGCCACCAAACAGGCCAAAATATACCCTGTAAAATAATAAACGCTGTTGAACCAACAATGTACAACACTTGAGCAAAAAAGGTGATATTACTTTCCATACTGCTTCTCGTAATAATTCTGATACTCACCGCTTTTGACTCGCTGCCACCACTCTTTATTTTCCTTGAACCACTCGACCGTTTTGACGAGGCCTTCTTCAAGACTTACGTTTGGCTCCCAGCTGAGCTCATTTTTGATCTTGTCAAAATTGATCGCATAGCGGCGATCATGCCCTGGTCGATCTTGTACATACTCGATGTATTCTTCCCCAAGGCCAAGGATTTCCAACAGCTTCTTCACGATCCAGATATTTTCTTTCTCTGCATTGCCACCGATACAGTACGTTTCGCCAACCCTTCCCTTTTCGAGAATGAGCGCGATAGCCCTGACATGGTCCTCGACATAGAGCCAGTCCCGTACCTGAAGACCGTCACCATACACCGGCACCTTTTTCTCTTCGAGAAGATTGGTAATAGCGAGCGGAATCAGTTTCTCTGGGAAATGGTAGGGTCCATAATTATTGGAGCAATTGGAAATCGTGATCGGCAGCCCATAGGTATGGAAGTAGGCACGCACGAGGTGATCACTCCCTGCCTTACTGGCGCTATAGGGGCTTCGTGGATCATAGGCTGTTGATTCGTCAAACGCTGGATCGGTCTGGGCCAGAGTGCCAAACACCTCATCGGTGGAGACATGATGAAAACGCTTGCTATACTTGCGGGCAGCTTCTAGTAAAGTAAAGGTTCCGAGCACATTGGTCCGTACAAATGCTTCCGGCCCCAAAATGGAGCGGTCTACGTGTGATTCAGCAGCAAAATGTACGACCGCGTCACACTCCTTGACCAAAGTATCTACCAACTTTGCATCGGTAATATCACCTTTCACAAACCGAAAATGAGCAGTATCCTGTACGCTCGCTAAGTTTTCTAAATTCCCCGCATAGGTCAGCGCATCCAAAACCACTACGGTGTATTCTGGAGAGGCTTGTAATACGTGGTGAACGAAGTTACTTCCGATAAATCCAGCACCTCCCGTCACGAGTAGTCTCATAGCTTTCCAGTTACCTCGCTGATTAACTTTCAAATACGAAATCCTTTTGAATATCCTTCAGTAATGGGTGAACTCTGTCTTTTTCTGACACAATAGGATTATCTATTCCCCAGTGTATACCAAGAGCTGAGTCATCCCACCGCACTCCTCGGTCATGTTCGCGTGAATAAACATTGGTACATTTATAGGCAAACACAGTATCATCTTCGAGTGCAATAAAACCGTGGGCAAAACCTGCTGGAATCCAAAATTGTTTATGATTCTCGGTTGAAAGCTCGACTGCGACATGTTGCCCAAAGGTCGGCGATCCAAACCGAATATCAACCGCCACATCCATGACTCGGCCACGCAAGACCGAGACGAGCTTCCCCTGAGCAAATGGCGGCGCTTGATAATGCAGCCCTCTCAGAACCCCTCGCTTGGAAAACGAAAGATTATCTTGAACAAAATGAATATCTGTACCCAAAAGCCCCTGATACCGTTCCTCCTGAAAACTCTCCATAAACCAACCCCGCTCATCAGCAAAAATGTCAGGGATAATAATAATGAGTCCTGGGATATGAGTAATTTCTGTAAGCATATCTACTCCTCAAAAAATGCAATATTCTTCATAGAAGCTTTTGGTCCGAGTACTACCTGAGCATGTTTTTCATAGTATCTTGCAAAGTGAGCATTCCAAAGTCGCTCAGCTGTGTCGTAATCACTCATAAAATGCCTCAACATCTTGTCTTTATCACTATGATAGTACTGTTTTATATATTCAATCACAGACCGTGATAAGATATCAGCTTGAAGTCCATTAAAAGTATCTTCTACTGGTGGATCAAGACTAGGCGGATCGACCGTTACTCGGATACCTGGGAATTTACTCCCATCAGGAGCCTCAAGTGCCACTCCGCCAAAAATTCCGGTATCGGCATGTCGATCATGGTACTGCCAATTATCTTGAAAATGTTCCGTCACAATTTTTGCTGCTCCCTCAAAAGAGCCCTCGGGCACATAGACGATTACTGAATCTCGTGAATTTGTATCACCTAGCAACGTCTTGATTTTAAATCCCGAAGGTACTGCTCCCGGATTCTGAGCTAATTTTTCAGATATTTGTTTGACTAAATAGACTGGTTTATCCGTCGGAGCGGCTTTAATATTAATACGGTATGTACGCCCAGCCTTCCGATAGTGATCACTTCCAATAATATCAAGAGTTGTTCCTTTTCCGGATGACTTTAGACCAGGAACTTTTCCCGATCGCACACTATCAAAGTATGCCTTAGCTTCGTCATGTAACCTATTGTCTTCTGCGAGAAATGCATCAACTGCCGCTGCTCCTTCCCCTTCCCGTAAACGGCGTATATGTTTATTTGTCTGAGTATTTAAATGATAGGAATCTCCTGACGCATCTCGAAATTGTTCAAGGGTATCAAACTGTTGTATATCCGGCAGGTCAAAAGTTACTACATATGTTTTCAAATCTAGTGCATCATGCACCTCCCCATTATCATGACTTGAATCTTGCTCATATGTTTTCTGATCCATGTAGGCCAGATCAGCTAATACTATTTTCAACGCATGATCAAGATGGCGTTCGATGGAATTGTTTTTAGCCTTGTAATATTCAATTGAACCATGTCGAAGCTCTTGTTTTTCTTGTGCTGCTACTGGTCGTTTTGGAAACTGTGGGAATATTTCTGACATAGATGGTAGAGTTCAACTTTCCCAAGTTTACCCCATTTCAAACCATAAAAAAAGCACCCCTTCAGGTGCCTTTTGGAAGAAAAACTAGGGGGTGAGACGCTTCACATCTCGAGGGTAGAGAATCGCTTCTTTGATAGTCTCCAGCCCGAGGAGCTTCTGCACGATGCGTTCAGAACCCAATCCCCATCCACCATGCCGAGGTGCTCCGTTTTTGAAGATATCCAGATAGTCACTAAACTGAGCCGGATCAAGCCCACGACCTTTGAGAATATCCACCAACATCTGATATTCATGTACACGCTCAGCTCCCGAGGCAATTTCCAGACCACGAAACACGAGGTCATAGCTTTCACACAGCTTGGGATTTTCAGGACTCGGCAATGAATAAAAAGCCCGTACCGCCGTTGGATAATGAGTGAGAAAAACAAAATCGGAATTGTATTTCTTTTTAACGTACTCGCCAATGAGACGCTCCCCTTCACTATCAATATCCTCACCTTCAGGGATTACTTTTCCAAATTCATTCTTGAGAATCTCAAAAGCTTCCGCTAATCGTAAGCGTGGGATAGGCACTGCTGCTGGAACGGTAGCTCCGTATAGAGCAAGTTCTTTCTGGCAGGTCTTACCAATATGAGCGAAGACATGCATCATGGTTTTTTCTAGCATGGCCATCACCTCTTCGACATTCTCAATAAAACCCATCTCAGCATCAAGACCGGTATACTCTGTCACATGGCGAGTAGTAAAACTTGGCTCCGCTCGAAACACAACACCCACCTCAAAGACTCGCTCAAAGGCACTCATAGCAGCCTGCTTGTAGAACTGAGGGCTCTGTGCCAAAAAGCATCTCGATCGAAGTATTTAATTTTGAAGAAGTTTGCCCCGCCCTCCGTAGCTGCCGAAAGAATCTTGGGAGTCTTGATTTCGAGGAATCCCTCCTGCCGAAGTGCTTCACCATAAGCAAAAAGCATTTCGGAGTAAATCTTGAAAATGGCTCGCACTTTTTCATTACGAAGAGCTAGGGTGCGATGAGTAAGAAGTGTGTCGAGATTGAGTTCGAGATCAGTCTTGGAAACATCAATAGGAAGCTCTTCTGCTGGCTGGGAGAGAATCGAAAGTGATGTAACCTCAATTTCTATTCCGCCAGTAGGTGAACTCTCAGTTGCTTTGCCGGGACGTTCTTTGACTAATCCAGTTACCGAGACCGTATATTCTGGACGAACTTCTTTTGCCACCGTTAAAACATTTTCCTTTTCTGGAGTAACCACCAGCTGCACTGACCCACTGCGATCACGAAGTTCGAGGAAAATTAACTTACCGTGGTCACGACGAACACTCACCCAACCACGAAGTTCGATCGTCTCACCAATTTTGTGCACCGCATCAAGAACCAAAACTCTCGAGGACATACGCCATTCAATTACATCAAATATCGCTTTATTTCATCCACTACTTGAGAGGGAGCAAATGAGGTTTTGGAAATAAAACCCGTTGCCCCAGCTTTGATGGCAGCTGCCTGCTCTTCTGGACTCGAAAGATTGCTAAACACCACTATTTTGAGATTGTGATCATATTCCGGCTTACTGCGGAGCTCCTGGAGAACCTCCATGCCCGAAAGCTCTGGAAGGACCATATCAAGCAGTATCAGATCATATGCTGATTCAGCAACTCGCTTGAGGACCTCTTTGCCCGTCTTGGCATTGACCACCTCAAAACCAGCGTCAGCAAGCTTTTTCTCGTAAATCTCAGCTATAAATGGATCGTCTTCAACCAACAATATTTTTGACATATATTTTGCTTCTAACCGCCCTAGATTAGCAGACTATTAGGCTTGGGGCAACTCCTTGGCCCGTTCTACAATGTGCACCGGCAGCTCCAGAATAAACCGGGAACCCTGACCCTTCCCCGCTGATTCAGCACGAATAGTTCCCCCATGCGCCTCAGCAAACTTACTCCCTACATAGAGCCCTAACCCCGTACTTGATACATTGACTTTTTCCGCTCCTGTTCCACGCTCAAACTTCTTGAATATATGCGGCAAATCTTTAGGGTCGATGCCCATACCCGTGTCGGTTATAATGACCCGGACAGAGTGAGGGTCGTGCTCATACGAAACCGTTATCGACCCCTGAGGAGTGTACTTCAGGGCGTTATCGATAAGGTTGGAAATTACCTCACGAATCTTGGCGGCATCAAGTGAGAGAAGGGGGAGTGACTGCTTGGGCCTTTTGACTGAGAAGGCTATACCCTTTTCTTTTGTGGCCAGTACAAACATATCTTCCAGTTCATTTACTATGTCTTCGATATGAGCTGGACTAAACTGATACTGGATCCTCCCCGCCTCAATACGAGAGATATTCAAAAGATTTTCCACCAAACCCATGAGACGATTATTAGCAATGGTCAACTTGCCCAAAGTATCCTTTACCTTTGGTTCAATTTTTCCATACGCTCCCTCGAGCAAGAGATCAAGAAATCCCCTGATAGCAGTAAGTGGTGTACGGAGTTGGTGAGATGCAATTGAGATGAATTCACTCTTGGCACTATCAAGCCGTTTGAGCTCGGTATTGGCAACTGACAACTCATTGGTCAGCACCTCCAACTCCTCCTTCCGCTGAACCTCTTTTTTCACTTCCCTGATAAGGAAATAAGCAAAAATAAGAGAAAGGACAAATGTAATGGTGGTA
>CAYNMD010000009.1:0-30802 GCA_964398485.1 uncultured Bdellovibrionales bacterium
CAAGGCGACTCAGACTCGAATGCTCCTCGCTCGATTAAAAAAAGAAGGCCATAAAGTTCAAACACTCGATTTCCCACAGTACGAAGCGAATTTTTTTGGCAAGCTGATCGGGGAATGTCTCGTGGGCGACTATGGCGATTTTGTGAAGATTGATCCACATATTGGTTCAGTTTTGTACGCGGCTGATCGTTTTGAATCTAGGCCCAAGATCGAAAAGTGGCTGAAGCAAGGGTATATCGTGGTGCTCGATCGGTATGTGAGTTCCAATCAGATTCATCAGGGGGGGGAAATTGTGAATCCAAAGCGGCAGGTAGAATTCTTGCGGTGGCTGGATGCAATGGAGCATGGGGTGTTTGGGCTTCCGCGACCAGATAAAATAGTCTATCTTGATGTGCCCACAGCGATTTCTCAGATACTTCTTCAAACAGAGGATCAAAAACGAAAGAAAGTATATGTAAAGCGACGAAAAACTGATCTGGTAGAAGGGAGTAAAGAGTATCTTGAAAATAGTCGTCTCAATGCTCTCAAGTTGGTTAAAAAACTAAATAATTGGACCAAGATTGACTGTACTAAACAGGGTGAACTCCTCTCACGCGAGGCGATTGCTGAGAAAGTATGGCAAACTGTAGAAAACATTTTATGAACATTCAAGTCAAAAAACTCCATCCGGAGGCCAAGGTACCAAGTTTTGCCCATCCTGGGGATGCGGGGATGGATCTCTATTCAGTCGCTGAGCTCATTCTCAAGCCAGGGGAACGAGTCTCAGTATCGACAGGGATTGCCATGGCTCTTCCCGAAGGTTATGTGGCTCTAGTGTGGGATAAGAGTGGTGTATCACATAAATTTGGAGTCAAGGTGCTTGGTGGGGTAATCGACAGTGGTTATCGTGGGGAATACTTGGTAGGTCTAGTGAATTTGAGTCAAGAAAGTTTTGAAATCAAAGTAGGGCAAAAAATTGCTCAACTGCTTATCCAAAAAGTGGAGCATCCGGAAGTGGAGGAGGTTGCTGAGCTCGATGAGACCAGCCGAGGGGATGGACGTTTTGGCAGTACCGGTGTACACTAGGCAATTATGGCAAACTACGAAGCAACAATAGGGATGGAAGTTCATGCGGAGCTCAAGACAGCTTCTAAGATGTTTTGCTCTTGTAAAAATGGCCTTGGACTTGAGACGGTTCCCAATGTAAATATTTGCCAAGTGTGTACGGCTCAGCCGGGAGCCCTCCCAGTTCCCAATGCCAAAGCTATCGAGGCGGTACAAAAAGTGGGCCTGGCGCTTAATTGTGCTCTTAGGCTGAGATCAAAATTCGATCGGAAAAATTATTTCTATCCTGACCTTCCCAAGGGGTATCAGATTTCACAGTATGATGAGCCATTCTGTGAGGCGGGGACGATGGAAATCGATGGTAAACCTTTTCGTATTACCCGTATTCATCTCGAAGAAGATACTGGTAAACTTACTCATCCAGAAGCAGCTGACTATACTCTTGTTGATTATAACCGTGCGGGAGTACCTCTGATGGAACTTGTCACTGAGCCAGATTTTTCCACAGCGAAAGATGCCCGTGCTTTTTGTCAAAAGCTCCGTCAAATCCTCCGCTATCTTGAGGTATCTGATGCTGATATGGAGAAGGGGCAAATGCGTTGCGAAGTAAATATTTCACTTCATAAAGTAGGAGGGGATCGTTTGTCGGGAACCAAAGTAGAAATTAAAAATCTCAATTCTTTCCGTTCAGTAGAACGATCGATCGAATATGAGATTAAACGGCAAACTGAGGCGCTCGAGAATGGCGAAAAAATTGTTCAGGAAACGAGAGGGTGGGATGAAGGGCGTAATGCCACTGTTTCTCAGCGAAAGAAAGAATCAGCTCATGATTATCGTTATTTTCCAGAGCCTGATATCCCTGCGTTCCTCTTTACCCAAACAGATATAGAGGAACTCAAGACTGATCTTCCCGAGCTTCCCGATGCCAAGTTACGTCGATTTATGACAGAGTACGGACTGCCTGAGGCTGATGCTATTATTTTAATCGATGATAAAGAGACAGCAGCTTATTTTGAGGCGGTTGCCAGTGAGCTCGGAGCCAAGATAGATGGAGGGGAAAGCCATTCAGAGCTTGGTCGCATGGTAAAGCTTGCCGCCAACTACTTTATTACCGAAGTGCGTAAATATCTGGGCGAAGAACGGGGGATACAGACTCTCCCTATTACTCCAGAAAATTATGCAGAGTTCATCGCTATTGTGGCTGATGGCAAGATCAATTCCAGTGCTGCCCAGACCGTTCTCAAAGAAATGCTCAAGGGATCAGATGGAGATAGTGATCCGTCACATATTATTGATCGACTGAATTTGGCACAGATGAGCGATGCTGGCGAGCTCGAAACCATTGTGGATACCATTCTCGAGAACAATGCCCAGTCCATCACCGACTTCAAAGCTGGTAAACAAAATGCTTTTCAGTACCTCATCGGCCAGGTGATGAAAGAAACAAAGGGTAAAGCCAATCCTCAGATGGCGAGTGAAATCTTGAAAAAAAAGCTGGTATAGTATGATGCATTACCACCTTTTCCGTTTAGTGTGCAATTGTCCAACCCGGGACTTGGCTATAGCTTTGAGTAAAGAGCTCTTTGCAAAGAAGCTTATTTTTGATAGCAAAGTATATCAGGCAGCTACCATGATGTGTGGTCGAGATGATGTCCGGGATGAATATGTGCTTGAGGTGTTGACGATGCGGGGCAGCATTGTATCGGTGGCTCATCTTATCAAAGAGCGGCATCCAGAAAAAGGAGTGTTTATTTCTTCTCAACCAGAGTACAGTAGTCAGGAGGATTTTAACACAGTGAAACGGAATGTTGTCTATTCAACTCTGAATAAGACAGTATTTTGGGCAGGCCTTTTTATAGGACTTCTCTTAACGGGGTATATCGTGTCTATTCTTCTTTTCTAAGGGTCAAAGTTTGAGGATTCTTTGAGTCACGATTGAGACCTTGTTACTGTTTGACCAATACGTGTGCTGCTTCAGCATTTTGAATCCAATGAATAACAGCGCCGCGCTTTTCGAGACGACGCAGAGAGGATCGTTGGCGTTTGGCGTAGTGGATAATGTCGTAAGGGAGAGTTTCATTTACCTCGCCGAGAGTGATTTTTCCTTGGAGGTGTCTGGCGAGAGCTCGGTATTCGAGACCAAAACTTTCCAGACGCTCAAAACTTACTCCACTTCGATTGAGTTTAATGACCTCTTCAAGCATACCAGCCTTCATTCGAGCCTTGAGGCGGGTACGAATCTTTTGGTTGAGTTCCTCGACTGGAGGATTGAGTCCGATGATAGTGAAACGATGTATATCAAAGGCTGTATGAGGAAGTTCTGGGACTTTGCCGAGCGCTTTGGCAATTTCGATAGCACGAAGAATTCTCAGGCGATTATTACTGTCGACGGTTTTGGCCCGTTCTGGATCGAGTCTTTTGAGGTAGCCCATGAGCTCACTCTTGCTCTTCATGCCCCATTTTTCACGGAAGGCCTTGTCTGGTGCGACCTTGGGAAGACTGATACCAAAAAGGAGTGTTTCTATCCAAAAAGTACTCCCACCGCAAATGATTACTCGTTTTCCGCGGGATTCAATATCTTGGATAGCAGCGGTGACATCCCGGAGGAAGTGAGAAACATTGTATTCAGTTTTTGGATTGGCAATATCAATGAGATGATGACGAATCCCTCGCATTTCTTCGCGGGTAATTTTTCCGGTACCAATATCCATGCCTCGATAGACTTGGCGGCTGTCGGCGGAAATGATCTCACCGTTGAGGCGTTCAGCGAGAGCAACAGCAAGGTCTGATTTCCCTGCCGCAGTAGGTCCAACAATGACGATAATTGATGCATGACGAGACATAGGGAAGTCAACAAATCACAGAATATAAAAATACCACAAGATTTATATATGGTCAATAGGAAGAGCAAGGAGTCTATTCAATATTTTTGATAATAATACTTTCTACATTGGGAACAGATTGCAATTGCTCCTTGGTACTTTCATCAAGCGCAATAATAAATGAGGTGCGGATAGTGGAGCCTAGAATCCTTACACTTATCTGAGTATCACCGGGAGGAAGGGAGCGTAATACTTTAGAGAGTTCACTTACAGCACTTGGGTCTGTTCCATTAGCAAAGCTGATAAGAGCTTTTTTCTGAGCGACCGCTTTTACTTGGGACGGGGTATATTTTGCTCGAGTGATAGCAATGCGTTCATGTTGTGCTACAGTGTGTTCACCAACGCGGCGAACATCGTCAGCAGAGATGCGGAGAGCACCGTCCTTGTGATTAATCTTGAGATCTATCTCAACGATTTCATCCTCAATGAGAAGACCGCCTACTCGTTCTGCTGTTTTGCCAAATACTAGGAGTTCCACTCGACCAGAAGTGTCTTCGATACCGATAAAGTAGAGTGTTTGACCAGTTTTGGAGAGTGATTTCCTGACGCTGGTGATGATGCCGCCAATCGTTACAGATTTCCCATCAGGTTCTTTTTCGAGCTCATGGATAGGGGTAGCTATTTGATGAAAATACACGTTGTATTCCTTTACCGGATGACCAGAGACATAAAGTCCAAGGAGTTCTTTTTCCCAAGAAAGTCTCTCTCGCTCTGTTGCAGGAGAGACGGATTTGAGTTTAATCTTCGTTTCTGGGAGAGGAAGTGCTCCAAAGAGACTGTCACCGTGTGATTCTTTGAGGGCTCGTGAGTCTTTACCGTAATGAAGAATAACGTCGAGACTCTCAAGGATGGCTTTTGTCTCACCAAAATTTGAGAGAGCACCCACCTTGGCTAGTGCTTCCATGGTGCGTTTGTTGAGATCCTTGGTTTGAACGCGTTCCATAAAGTTTTCGAGCGAAGTGTATTTCCCATTTCGTTTACGCTCAGCGACGATTTCTTCAGCAGCTACATTACCAACATTTTTGATAGCGGAGAGTCCAAAGCGGATGCGCTCTTTGCCATCATCACCAACAATGACGGCAAAATCCTGAAAGCTTTCATTCACATCTGGAGGAAGGACCTCGAGGCCGATTTCGCGCGCTTCCCGAACCTCGATAGCGACACGATCGATATCGGCTTGATCACCGGTAAGGAGAGCGGCCATAAATTCTGCTGGGAAATGAGCCTTGAGGTAGGCGGTCTGATAACCAATGAGGGCATAACAGGCAGCATGGGAACGGTTGAATCCATATCCAGCAAATGGTTCGATGAAAGCGAACACTTTTTCACCAACACTTTTTCCTACCCCAGTTTTTACACAACCCTCGATGAATTTTTCTCGTTGCTCAGCAACGAGTTCTTTAATTTTTTTCCCGACCGCTTTACGCAGAACGTCAGCTTCACCAAGAGTGAAGCCAGCAAGATCGCGAGCAATCTGCATGAGCTGTTCCTGATAGACTGCTACCCCGTAGGTATTTTTGAGAATTGGTTCGAGTTTCGGGTGGAGATACTCGACTTTCTTTTCTCCGTGCTTACCAGCGATAAAGTCAGGGATATATTCCATCGGTCCCGGTCGATAGAGAGCCACCATAGCGATGATGTCTTCGAAGACGCTCGGCTTCAGCTGTTTGAGATAGCGTTTCATGCCCGTCGATTCGAGCTGGAATACTCCGGTGGTGTGAGCTTCTTGGAGCACTTTATAGGTGGCTTCGTCATCGAGAGAAAGTTTCTCGATGTCAGGGACAGTTTTTCCAAGCTTTCGGGCAATATTGAGAGCATTTTCGATTACCGTGAGGTTCCGGAGACCAAGGAAGTCCATCTTGAGCAGGCCAATTTTTTCTACAGCATTAGCTTTGGTTGAGGCAGCATACTGAGTAACCACGGCGTCCTCTCCCCCGGCAACGCGCTGGAGGGGAGTATATTCAGTTACCGGATCTTTGGTGATCACGACACCACACGCATGCATTGAAGCATGGCGCGCGAGTCCTTCAATTTTTTTGGCAGCATCAACCAACCGTTTTACTTCGGCTGAGCTGTTGTAGTGAGCCTGAAATTCTGGTACTCCCTCGATAGCCTCTTCAATAGAAGTGAACATAGGGATCATTTTGGCCGTTTTGTCACAGAGCTCGAGAGGGATGCCAAGGGCACGACCGACATCACGGATCGATCCACGGGCAGCCATAGTACCAAAGGTGATAATCTGAGCAACATGATCGCTACCATATTTTTGTCGTACATACCCCAGTACATCTTCACGACGAACATCAGCAAAATCCATATCAACGTCGGGCATTGATATACGTTCGGGGTTGAGAAATCGCTCAAAGAGAAGGTCGTATTTGATTGGGTCGAGGTTGGTGATACCGGTGAGGTAGGCTACAAATGAGCCGGCTGCTGATCCACGGCCAGGTCCCACCACCACTCCGTGACCTTTGGCCCAGTTGACGAAGTCTTGCACAATAAGGAAGTAAGAAGCGAAGCCAGTTTTTTTGATGATAGAGAGTTCATAGTCCATGCGCTCTTGGCGTTCTGGAGTAATTGTTTCTCCGGGATATCGTTTCTCATAGCCAGCGAGACAGAGTTCGTGAAGGTATTCATCAGCACTTTTTCCTTCGGGGAGCGGGAAAGAGGGAAGATGATTTTCTCCCATTTCAATATGGACATTACAGGCGCTCGCGATTTTTTCAGTATTGTCGACGGCCTCAGGGATATCTTTGAAAAGCTCACGCATTTCTGCTTCACTTCGAAAAGAGAGATTGAACTGCTTCATGGAGAAACGTTCAGTGTCAGTTACCTTTTTGTTATCACGAATAGCAAGAAGAACGTCCTGAGTAGCGGCATCTTCCGCATAGAGGTAGTGGACGTCATTGGTAGCAACGAGGGGAATCCCGGTTTCTCGCGAGAGCTCTATGAGTCCTTGATTGGCCATGAGTTGGTTTTCGTAGTCAAGGTGGGGCTGTATTTCAAGATAGAAATTGTCTTTTCCAAAGAGTGCTTGATATTCGAGAGCGACTTGTTTGGCTCGTTCATAGTTCCCGTAAAGAATTTCTGAAGGGATCTCGCCCTGGAGGGATCCAGATAAAGCAATGATTCCTTCCCCGTATTCTTTGAGGAGGGCTTTGTCGGTTCGAGCCTTGTAGTAAAATCCTTCCAGTTGAGCGATAGAAATAATTTTGAGCAGGTTTTTATAGCCAATCTCATTTTGGGCGAGTAGGACCAGCTGATGACGGCGACGATCTTCAGCGGTATTATTTTTGCTTCTGAGGTTTTTAGCTACCCATACTTCAGCGCCGATAATTGGTTTGATACCGGCTTTTTCGGCAGCGAGATAAAATTCGATCGCCGCATAGAGCGCGGAGGTGTCGGTAATAGCAAGGCTCGTCATCCCTAACTCTTTGGCACGTTGAGCCAATGCCTCAGGTGTCGGGAGAGCGGTGAGGAGCGAATAATGGGAATGGACGTGGAGATGAGTAAAGGCCATAGAGTATTTTTGGACAAACAAAAAACCGCGCTAAACAGTCGGTCTGAAGATAAAAAATAATAAGAATGTCATAAGTTGATTCTCTCATTATCCAGCTTACGCCTCGGACTTTGCAGAGAAGTTAGTATTCGTAGTATATAATTACTGCATGAAAATTCCAACTTTTGAGCGAGAACAATTTCTGGTCAGCCAAGGCTTTCTCCCGGTAGGGGTTGATGAGGCGGGGAGGGGCCCCTTAGCTGGGCCAGTTGTTGCCTGTGCGACCTTGTATAAGAAGATATATAGTGAGGAATCGAAGTTGGAAGTAGATGAGACAGATAAGCGCTGGAAACTGATTCGGGATTCAAAGAAGCTCTCATCCAAGCAGCGCGATGAGGCATATGATTTTGTAACCGAACAATTTTTTGTTGGGGTAGGCATTATTGGTCCAGAGACTATTGACCGAGTGAATATTCTCGAAGCCACTTTCCTCTCGATGAAAGCAGCTCTCTCGGATCTCGAAAAACAATTGTCAGCGGCAGAGAAAAAGGAGCTGATGATTCTTATTGATGGCAATCAGACTATCCCAAATCTGTCGCTTCAGCAGGAGCCTCTGGTGAGTGGTGATAGTCTGGTGCGTTCGATTGCAGCTGCCTCGATTATTGCCAAAGTGACTCGGGATAGACTAATCGTTGAAGCAGATACTTTGTATCCAGGGTATGGTTTTGCTCAGCACAAAGGGTATGGTACAGCGGTCCATATGGCAGCCCTCAGGAAACTGGGCCCCTCGTCTATCCATCGCATGAGCTTCCGACCAGTCCAGCTTGCCATTCCTGAAAACGTCAATAAGCGATTTTCGGGGATATTAAAGCCGAGAAAGAGCTAGAGGGCGGATGCATCTAGGGTGCTGGCTTGCCAAACCTGGAGTATTCTGCTAAACTATCCCCATCTTGATAGAGGCTCTCTAGAGCCTTTTCCCTAACCCCAATTGACCAAGGTTTTCCTATGGCCCTCCCCAAACAACGGCATACCCATCATCGTCGCGACCGGGCTCGCAAGTTTCATGCTCTCAAGCCGATTGAAACAGTGACCTGTCCCAAGTGCAGCTCTCCTGTCACCCCACACAGAGCCTGCTCTGTTTGCGGCGAATATCGTGGTAAAGCCGTGCTCTCTGTCGCTCCAAAGATGAAAGCTGAAAAGACCGCCTAGGCGGTCTTTGTGCTATAATGGTCCTATAAAAAATCAATCAAAGTTCTTTACGTTTATGGCCAATCGGCATCTGCAGCGTTCGGTCGTCATGCAATCTCTTTTTGAATGGGATTTTCAGGGAAGGCACGACGAAAATGCGCTTGCTATCTTGCGCAAAAATCTTGAAGAGTTTGCTCCTGGTCTGGAGGATACGGATTTTTCGCGTGCCCTTTTGGAACGAGTGCTCGAGCATCGCAAGACGATTGACGAGCTCATTGAAAAGTGTGCACCAGAGTGGCCACTTGAACAGGTGACAGTGGTAGACCGGAATATCTTGCGTCTTGGTATCGGAGAGCTGATGTTTGGAAATTATGAGGAGGTCCCTCCGAAGGTGGCTATTAATGAGGCGATTGAACTCGGAAAAAGTTTTGGCTCAGATTCGACTCCACGGTTTGTCAATGGAGTATTGGGGACGATTTATCGTGAAATGGGAGAGCCGATGAAGGATGACACGAGCGACAATCATAAGAAACCTGAAGAAAAAGAAACAAAAGAAAAAGGAGCTTCTCCAATAAAAAAAGGACACAAGAAAAAAAGTTCATCCAAGGAGGAGCAATCACACATTTTCTGTATGACTAATCAATCAGTTTTTGATGCAGTTGCTTTGGCAGAGTCGCTCAGTATCACTGTAAAGCAGCCAGAGCTTTTCCAGGAAGCAGTGACTCATCGTTCTTATCTCAATGAGCACAAGCGGTATCCTTATCCACACAATGAAAGACTGGAATTTTTGGGCGACGCCGTACTGGAACTCGTGGTAACAGAACATTTGTACGCTGTCTTTCCTGAGAAACCAGAGGGCGATCTTACTGCTCTTCGGGCAGCTCTGGTGAATAGTGACATGCTTTCTTCTATTGGCGGCGATCTTGGTATCGAGGCCTATCTTTTGATGAGTCGTGGGGAAGCTAAGGATAAAGGGAGGGCTCGTACCTATCTCATTGCCAATGCGGTAGAGGCTATTATTGGCGCACTCTATCTTGATCAAGGGTATGACGCTGCCAAGGCCTTCATCGAGTCGCAGGTACTCAGTCGCCTTCATGATGTGCTTGAGGGGAAGCTCTACTCTGATCCAAAAAGTCGTTTCCAAGAGTTAGCACAGGAAAAGCTCAGTATCACTCCCTCGTATCAGGTGATGAAAGAATGGGGACCAGATCATGACAGACGGTTCGTAGCAGGAGTATTTTTGGGTGACGAGTTGGTAGCTGAGGGTGAAGGGCTCTCCAAACAGGAAGCTCAGCGTGAGGCTGCCAAGCAGGCGCTTCTGAAAAAAGGCTGGTAATTCTGTGAAGACGTACGCAGATGTATCTCAAGAAACTCGAACTCAATGGTTTTAAATCTTTTGCCAATAAAACGGTATTAGATTTTCTTCCTGAATGTGATCTGGAGAGTGGCGGCCGATGCGGCATTACGGCTATTGTTGGTCCAAATGGAAGCGGGAAATCCAACGTGGCTGATGCTATCCGGTGGGCTATTGGAGAACAGTCATCAAAAAATCTTCGTGGAAAAAAATCAGAAGACGTTATTTTTGCTGGGACGGACAAAAAGACACGCCTCGGTACTGCTTCGGTCACACTTTATTTTGATAATTCGGATAAGCGGATCCCGATCGAGTTTACTGAAGTAGCTATCACCCGCAAAGTCTATCGGAGTGGCGAAAGCGAGTATCTCGTCAATGGGAGTCGCGTCCGTTTGATGGATATTGTCGATCTTTTGGCCAAGGCTGGAGTCGGCAAGGATAGTTACTGTGTCATTACTCAAGGGATGAGTGATGCAGTTCTCTTATCTTCACCTATTGAACGCCGGACTACTTTTGAAGATGCAGCTGGTGTGAAGCAGTATCAGATAGAGAAAGAGAGAGCTTTGCGAAAAATTGAGAGTACGAAAGATAACTTGGCACGAGTGGATAGTCTGGTCATCGAGATCGAACCTCATCTCAAAAATTTAAGACGACAAGCAGAGAAAGCGGCTCAGGGAAAGGATATTGCTGCTCGGCTTCGTTCGAAACAGGAATTACTGTACGGATATCTTTGGCATACTTTTGTAACCGAAAGAGGGTCACTCTTTGGAGAGAGGCAAACACTCGAATCTGCTATTACTACACTGGAATCTACAATAGCCTCACTCGAGGCTCTGACCAAGGATTCGACACAGGCCTTTGATACCAATGCCAAGGAGGATGATCTCGAACGAGCCCTGACTGAACTCCGCACAAAGCTCAATGATGCAGTACGGGAGCGTAGTCTCTTGGAGGGGCGCAAGGAAGGAGAGCTTGAGAAGCGACGTGAACGTGAATCAATTGAGATTATTCCAGTCGATTTGCATTTTGTTGAGGCACGACTTGATGAGGTGAGCGAGCTTCAGGTGCAGCTCATTGATAAGTTGGCTCATATTGAAAAGATAGAAGATGTCCAGGATATCAAAGAATTTGCTATTGTTATTCGCCAGCGAATTGCTGAACTCAGAACTCAGGCCAATGAGGGGAGCGTAAAAATGAAGAAAATCTCAGCTCTTCCAGAGGCAGAGCGGCAAGAAAGTGATGCACGTTTGTCGGCTCTGGAGGCTTCGCTTGCTGCTGTCCAGGTAGCTATCCAGGAAGGGGAACGTTTGGTGGGTGAGAAAAGTCGTGAGCTCGTTGAGATGCGAGAAAAAAGCCGACTGGAGCGAGAGCAGTTTTTTGCTCGTGAAAAAGAAATGCGAGATTTGGGGTATGAACTCCAGCGGAAAAAAGATGCCCTCAATGAGCTCAAAGTGAGATTGGCTCGAGTAGAGGTTCGTGAAGAGGATCTTACTGCTTTGGTGAAGGAAGAGCTCTCTCTTTCACCGGAGGCATTGATTTATGATGGCACGCCCGTTGAACGAGAACGACTTGAACGAGAGATTGCTCGGCTCAAGGTAGAGGTAGAGCATATTGGGACAATTGATCCATTGGTTGTTGATGAATATCGTGAGACCGAAGAGCGATATACTTTCCTAACTTCAGAATCCCAGGATTTGAAATCTGCCATCGAATCACTAAAGACAGTGGTGAAAGAAATGGATCAAAAAATTGATCAAGAATTTAAGAGTGCTTTTCATGAGATTGAAAGAAAATTTCGAGAATACTTCCAGCTTATTTTTGGTGGTGGCAAAGCCGAGCTCAAGCTCATAAAAATTCCAACGAGGAAACGTGATGAGCTAGAGGAAGGAGGGAGTGAAGAAGAGGGTGATGAGTCAGTTGAAAAGGAGGGAGACTATGAGGTAGGTATCGACATTATGGCTTGTCCTCCTGGGAAACGCATCCACAATCTCTCTATGCTTTCAGGGGGTGAGCGTTCCTTGACTTCGCTGGCACTTCTTTTTGCTATTATTGCTCATAACCCGCCACCGTTTGCTGTTCTCGACGAAGTTGAGGCGGCGCTCGACGAGGCAAACTCGAGGCGCTTTAGTCGTATGCTGGCAGAGCTCGGTGAACACACTCAGTTCGTAGCGATTACTCACAATCGTGCCACTATGGAGCAAGCAGCTCTTCTCTATGGGGTAACTATGGGTGATGATGGTGTTTCAAAACTTCTTTCGCTCAAGTTTGATCAAATTGGCGAGATTGGCAAAAAAATTGATCCCAAAGGATAGGTATGCGTATTTTGGAGGGCGAAGAAGCCAAAAGTGGTGAGGGGTTCATGAACGAAGCAGCTGTCATAGCTCGACAAGCAACCTGTCTTCGTCGGAGATGTGGTGCCGTAATTACCAAGGGAGGAAAGGTGATTGGTACGGGTTTCAATAGTCCCCCCAGAGGGGAGTCGTCAGGTGAGCGGTGCCAGTATGATAAAACCCGTTATCATTCGAAGGTGACAGATAAGACCTGTTGTATGCACGCTGAGGTCCGAGCTATTCTCTCGGCGTTACGGCAACATTCAGAAACAGTGGAGGGAGCGACACTCTTTTTTGTCAGTATTGATCCCAATAATCAAGTGCTTTTCTCAGGAAAGCCTTACTGTACTATTTGTAGTAAACTTGCTCTTGATGTCGGACTAGCTGAATTTGTTCTCTGGCATACTTCAGGAATGACGGCGTATGACACAGTGGAGTACCATGAACTTTCCTACAACTATACGGAGGATACATAGGGGGAGGGGTGGATTTTGGGCGACCGATATCTATGGGGTTGACTCTATTCTCTATTCAGGCTAGAATGGCTCTTGCATACATATTTTTTGATTTTTCGTAGCTATGCTCGTCATCCGTCTCAACCGTTATGGTAAGCGCAATCAGGCCCAGTTTCGGGTAATCCTTCAGGAGAAATCCAAAGCTCCAGGACATAGGCACGTAGAGGTTCTGGGAAGCCATGACCCTCACTCTAAGAATACTCTCCTCAAGAAGGAGCGGATTTTGTACTGGATTGGACAGGGAGCTGAGCCATCGGATCGAGTGCACAACATGCTCGTCAAGGCTGGCGTTATCGAGGGGAAAATTATCCCCAAGAAGATGAAGCGTCCAGAACCAAAGGTCGCAGAAGCTGCACCAGCAGAGACTGAGACTAAGCCAGAATCGGCTCCGGAAGCAGCTGCTCCTGCTGAAGAAGTGAAGGCCTAGTTGACAGTTTCTCCTGAATCCGGTAGTCTGTGACTACACAATTTTTTCTCCGCAGACCCGTGGCACTTACTCATTATTGTGGTAAGAGAAGACCCGGCGAGGACATGAAGCTCAGTTTATCTGGGTTTTCCCTCAATCTGCGGCGAACGCGGATTTTTTGTTTCTCTCTTACTAATTTCTGTTGATCGTCTCAATACTATGCAGAACCGAAGCCAAAAAGAAGTGCTGGTCAAATCTGTAGCTGAAAAAGCGAAAGGAGCCAAGGCCCTGGTGTTTGCCAATTTTAAGGGGGTATCAGTAAAGGATATCACCAAGATTCGTCGGGAACTTTTGAAAAGTGGCTCATCGTGGCAAGTTCTCAAGAAGACCTTGCTCAATATTGCTCTCAAGGACGCTGGCGTGAGCGTCAATGCTCGTGAGCTTGATGGTCAAGTGGGAGTAGCCTTTTCGAGCGATGAAGTAACGGCAGCCAAGGTGTTAGTGGAATTCAAGAAGGCCAACAAGGAAAGCACTCTCGAAATCGTTGGTGGCTCTCTAGGGAATGAGGCTCTCGATGTGAAGGCAGTCAAGGCATTGGCTCAGCTTCCTTCACAGGACGAACTCCGGGCCAAGCTCGTGGGAACACTCCAAGCTCCAATCACTGGTTTTGTTCGAGCTCTCTCGGGTAATCTGAGTGGTCTGGTGCGAGTGCTGGGGGCGGTGCGTGATAGTAAGCAGGGATAGGTTTTGATGGAGCATTGCTGCATGGTTAAATGGCTGAATCATTTCAACCCTTTGACGATGTAGCAATGATACTCATCACTAATTAAGTAACTCATTAAAGTTAAACGTATGTCAGAAGAGAAGAAGGACGTCGTTGTGCCAGAGAAGTTTGAGAAGCTCGTCGCTGAAATCGAGAAGATGAGCGTCTTGGATCTTTCTGAGCTCGTCAAGGTGCTCGAAGATAAGTTTGGTGTTTCAGCTGCTGCTCCAGTAATGATGGGAGCTATGCCAGCTGCTGGTGCTGCTGCCGTTGCTGAGGAGAAGACCGACTTTGATGTCGAGCTTACCGCCGCTGGTGCTCAAAAGATCAATGTGATCAAGGCTGTTCGTGAGGTGACTGGTCTCGGACTCAAGGAAGCTAAGGATCTCGTTGATGGCGCTCCAAAGGTAGTCAAGGAGAAAGTAGCCAAGGCTGATGCCGAAACTATCAAGAAGAAGCTTGAAGAAGCTGGTGCTACTGTTACCCTCAAATAATTTTCTCTTGAGAGAATTTGAAAGACCCCTTACGGGGTCTTTTGTTTTTGACAAAAGAGAGGGGAAGAGTAAGATAGGAAGGTATTGTTTTTGGCTCGTCAGAGCCTCTTTTGTTTCGAAAAATAACTTTAACTTTTTTAGATTCTATGGGTATAGAAGTCTTTTTAGCTCTCGCTGTTTTGATGCTTATCTGTATCGGTACTTATTTCATGGCGGGGCGTCTCAGAATTCCGTACACCGTGCTCTTGGTGATTGTGGGAACCATTCTTGTGCCGCTGACACAGTTTCCAGCGTTGTCTTTTCTTCGGAGCTTTGAACTCACTCCAGAACTTCTTTTCTTTGTGTTTCTCCCGGTACTTATCTTTGAGTCAGCGTACAACATGAATCTCCGTGAGATGACGGAGAATATTCGTTCTATTGCTTGGCTATCAGTGGTAAGTCTCATTGTTTCAGCTCTTTTTGTGGCAGGGGCGCTGTATATTCTCTTGGACCTTATTGGGACACCAATACCATTTATGGCGGCACTCATTTTTGGTTCTCTTATTTCGGCGACTGACCCAGTGGCCGTTCTGGCTCTTTTCAAGGAGTACGGTGCTCCCAAGCGGCTCTCACTCATTTTTGAAGGGGAGAGTCTTTTCAATGATGGTACTTCGCTAGCTCTCTTTCTCATCGTCCTTGAAATAGCAATCGCTGGTTACCATGGTATCGGAACTCTGTTTGAGGGAGTGTTTATGTTTACCACTATGGTGGTCGGTGGTGTTCTCTTCGGGCTCCTCATGGGATTTATCTTCTCTCGACTGATTGGTCGAGTGAATGACAATGAACATATCGAAATTACGCTTACGATGCTCGTGGCACACCTCACATTTATTTTGACCGAGGTGCTCTCACATCACCTGGTTCTCTTTGGTCAAGAAATTAAACTCTCTTCTATTATCGCTACGGTGATGGCTTCAATGGTGATTGGCAATTATGGCCGATTCAAAATTTCTCCACGCGTAGAAGAGTATATGGAGAAGTTCTGGGGCTACTTTGCTTTCCTTGCTAATTCCCTTGTTTTTATCCTCATGGGACTTCTCTTTGCGGCACTTCCTATTCATTTTGACCAATTCCTCTGGCCGATAGCTTTGACAGTAGCTGTGGTGGCTCTGGGGCGAGCCCTCTCTATCTATCCGGTAGTGAGTATCGTAAACTGGATGAAAAAGGAAGCTCCTATTCCGCTTACCTGGCAGCATCTGTTGTCGTGGGGAAGTCTTCGGGGAGCTTTGGCAGTAACGATGGTACTCCTTATCCCTGATACGCTGACACTTCCTGGTTGGGAGTATGAGTTTACCGTCAAGGAATTTATTGCCGCCCTTACTATCGGCTGTATCTATTTTACGCTGCTCGTTAAAGCGACGACTATTGGTCCGCTTATGCGGCGTATGAAGTTGGCCGACCTCACTCCTCTCGAATCTATCGAATATCATGAGAGTAGAGCGCTGGTAACTTCACAGGTGCTGGCAAGACTTCAGGATTTTCGTGAGAAGGGCTATATCAAAGAAGAGGTCTATCAGGATCTCAAACGAGACTATGAAAAGCGTTATAAGCAGTCTTACGAAGCCTGTCAGTCTCGTTTCCAGCAAGGAGCTGAACAGGTAGGGCGAGCCCTCCAGGCCTATGCTCTTGGTATGGAACAGCGCTTTCTCCATGAGCTCTTTGTGTATCAGGAAATTACTGAATCGGAATACAAAGAGATCCTCAATAAAATTCAGATCCAGTTAGCTCGGGTGGAAGGTGGGGAAGCGCAGCTTTCTGGTGTGACGGAGCGATTTGAAAAAGACTGGTTTGAACAATTGGTGGATTGGTTCCGCGATGTCCTCAAGCCTAGATCCCCGCAGATGCTCTTGGTAGAGGAGTATCGGTATTATCGAGCGCAGGAAATTATTCTCAACAAGGTTATCCGTCGTCTGAGAGCACTGCATGAGCGCTATGCTGATCTCTTTGGTGATGCGGCTGTTTTTGAAGCCACTATGGTGCTGTACGAGAAGCTTCGGGCGGACGCGCTTGAGAAACGTGATGCAGCTGCCGAAAAAGTTGGCTCGGAACTTTCTTTTCTCAATGAGTCATTTGGTCGGGCTGCTCTCCACAAAGCAGAGGAAAAAGCTCTGGACGAGCTCCTAGAGAATCAGATGCTGCCTCGCAAGATTGGCATCATGCTCTATAATGATGTGAGGGAGGAAATTGTAAGTTTCTCTCGTTAAGATTTATTGCTATGACCTTCTTTGGGCTCGACATGGTGGAGATAATCAAGGCTATTGGTTATGTTGGTCTTTTTGGTATTGTGTTTGCGGAGACAGGACTCTTTTTGGGGTTTTTCTTTCCTGGAGATAGTCTTCTCTTTGTGGCGGGTATTTTGGCAGCCCAAGGATTTTTTTCTCTCCCGCTCCTTTTAGTAGGGCTCTTTGTAGCTGCTTTTGCAGGGAATTTGGTAGGGTATTGGTTTGGTGGTTATGTTGGGCCAAAGATATTTTCTCGAGAGGATTCACTACTTTTCAAGAAATCACATCTCATCAAAGCTCAAAAATTCTACGATCGTCATGGTCCTAAGATGATTGTCTTGGCTCGATTTGTCCCCATCGTCCGCACCTTTGCTCCGATTGTGGCTGGAGTAGCCAAGATGCACTACGGGACATTTATGCTTTATAACTTGGTCGGGGCACTGCTCTGGTCTGTGGGGCTCACGACGCTTGCCTACTATCTCGGTGGACTGGTTGAGAATATAGACAAGTATTTGCTCCCAATCGTCCTGCTCATTATTTTCCTTTCGATTCTTCCAGGAATCTTTGAGTATTGGCGTGATAGGCGAGCTACTCAAGTCGAAAATGGCGGAGAGAAGAATCTTTCGTAATATTTAAGGAGGTATTGTCTATGAAAACCTATACAGGGAGTTGTCATTGTGGTTCAGTTCGGTTTGAGGTAGATACCGATCTTGCCAAAGTGCTTGATTGCAACTGTTCTCATTGTGCTCGGAAGGGTTTTCTTCTTACCTTTGTTCCTGCGAATCAATTTCGCCTCCTCCAGGGAGAGGATGTGCTGACAGAATATCGTTTCAATCGTAAATTTATCGCTCATCTTTTTTGCAAGAATTGTGGTGTGCAGGGTTTTGGGAGAGGGAAAGATGCTCAAGGAAATGAGACTATCGCTGTCAATGTTCGTTGTCTCGATGGTGTTGAACTCACTTCGCTCAAACCAGAATTTTTTGATGGAAAGAGTTGGTAGCAGTTATTGCTGAGCCAACATTTGCTCGAGCTCAGCTACTGAGTCAACGGTGGGTACGCCAGTTCGTATGAGCGATTCTTTGCTGTTGAGTCCCCAGGTAACCGCAATAATAGGGATACCAGCTTTTTGACAAGCACGGATGTCGCGGAGCTCGTCACCTACATAGAAAGTGCTCTCTGGGTCTATTTTTTGACTTAGGAGAGTATTTTTGAGAGCAGCAGCCTTATTGGAGAGTGAGGCGGTAGCAACGAAGTCAGCCTGGAGGTTTTTCTGAGCTAAGAGTTTTCTGATGGCTTCGATTGAGTTAGAAGAGAGAACTCCTACGGTGTAACCACTCTCTTTTAGTCGGAAGAAGAGTTCTGGCATGCCAGGAAACCACTCTATAGTCTCGAGATGTTCGAGATAGAGGGCTTGTCCTTTTTCCGAAAATTCTCGGTAGCGCCAGAGACGTAGGCCAAGTTTGGTAAACAGAAACCAGCCGAGATTTTTTTCTTTGATGGAAGTGATCTCTTCCGGAGTTATTTTTGAATACGAAAAATCGTCAGCGAGGGTATTGAATATTTCTACAAAAAGGGGAACGACATCAACAAGGGTACCATCGAGGTCGAAGATAATAGTTTTTGGCATGGCTCGGTTCTAGTTGGTCCAACGGCTGATCAGGAAAATGTATCCAGCGATCATCAAGAGGAAGCTAAGCTGCATAAAACGACGTCCATGGAGACGGAGGCGTTCGTCCACGGTGATTTCTTTGGGGCGAAGGCCGAGATCTCTAAAGAGAAAGATCGTTTCATAGAGTCGTACGATGACCACCCAGGCTATGAAGAGGGAGGCAAGGATCCCGAGACCGGGCATCCAAGGATTAGCGAGTTCAGCTGTGGGCTTGCCACCACCTACCTTGATCCACTTGATCCAGCCGGCCCATTTCATCACAAAGACATGGACTAGGGTGGCGATGATAGCGAGTCTCAGTCCCCAGCGCTGGAGAAACCACCAGCTTTTCCCGTCCATACGAGCGATCACTTTTTGGAGCGAAAGGATAAAAAGGGAGACGAGGAGGAAGACTCCAACGAGACCAGCTCCAAATTCCCAAGAGCTGAAGTCAAGCCATTCTTGAGGAAATTTTTTGGGAAGAAAAAAGTAGCTAATAATGCCATGAAAGACTGCGAGAAAGCCTCCGACAATTCCTATTTCTTTGCGGTAGACGAGGAGGTAATCCCAGCGGTTGAAATAACGGGAGAGTGGTCCGAGGAGGAATGTAAAAGCAAGGAGGGTCATCCCGGCACAGGCGATAGCTTTGTTGGGAACAAATAAGGGATCAGCAGTGACCGGGGCATCAAAGTAATAGCCTCGTCGAGTTACGAGGTACAGACTAAAAAAGACCACTACGGTAGCAGCTAAAATGGTAGCAATCAAATAATCCCGAAAACCAGATGGTTTGTGCATAAGTGGCTGTTATTTTTTTTGAAAAGCCTTTCTCTTATTCTCTCACTTTCTTAAACGTCTGCAAATAAAGAAAAGTGTCAGCTGATCAGTTTGGGGTATATAAAAACTACACCCAAGAGGATGTAGCTTTTATGTCGACCAACTTTACCTTAGATACGGGTAACTTTGATCGCTGCTGGCCCCTTCTCGCTTTGAGCAACCTCAAATGAAACCTGGTCACCCTCGCGGAGTTCAGGATAGGTGACACCCATCAGTTCTTTGGAGTGGAAAAAGAGATCTTTTTCCTGTCCTTCGACACCGATGAAGCCAAATCCTTTTTCAGTCAGCTTTTTGATAACGCCTGTTGGCATACAAAAAATTTCAATGGAAGATATATTATGCGCACTTCGAAACTCGACTCTATTACGAAAGCCCGAAGGCCTAGCCGGAGCATAGCACGGGGATGATTTTTCCGATAGGGGGAGGGCTCTATTTGAGCTCAAAGAGGAGGTCATGAAAATTGGCAACGCGGCCGTTTGTATCAATGACAATCCCTTCTTTTTGGTAGAGTTTCATTCGTTCGGATCGGTGCTTCTCATCTACCCAAATACGGCCATCAGCATAAACGATCCGGTGCCAGGGGATATTTTTCTCGCCCTTATCCCAGGCCTTGCCCAAGATGCTAGTGATGCTCTGTGAGGCCATGGGACCACCACCAGCTGCTCGAGCAATACGACCATAAGTGGTAACTCTCCCAGGAGGGATGGAGAGGGCGATTTTGAGTACTCGTTCGCTAAAACTAAGCATGTATTGATTCAGGAGAGATTGAGTATATTCCTCTGGAATATACCGGAAAGTATCAAAGTGGCCAAGCGGGTATACTAGGAGGATTTTGACAGTCTTGGGGGAGAGTATCATAATGACGCCCAAGGGAGTCTAGACCTAGGCTGTCCTTGGTGTGTGGAAGGATAATACAAGGAGACAAACATGCGTGCAGCTTTGGCTATGCTCGTTCTGGTTTCTCTGAGTCAAACTGCCTGGTCATCACCAAGCACTTTCTTCCCGACTTTGCGCGAGTGTGAAGAGGGAAGTGATTTTATCCGCAATGCTGCCCGGTCTCGCGACAACGGGTACTCTGAGAACAAGATCGTCGGACGCTTTGATGAAGACGTTGTGGTACTCTCCGGCATGGCTCCAGAGAAGCGATGGTTCATTAGGAGTCCTGGGGCGACCGTGTTCTTGCGCAAAGCTTTGGTGGCAGTCTTTCAAATGCCTAAGAGGCCAGGGGATCAAGCGAGTACTTTCCTCGCGGCCTGCAAGGAGCAGGTGATGACCCCAGATGATCTCTAGGATGAAAAGGTACGAAGAGGGTGGGTATCGAAACATCGATGCCCATCATAATTTTTTATGAGGGGAAATGAGCCATTAGTGTAGTCCCCAGGCAAAGCCGATTGTAACGAGAAGCTGGAGGAGGACGATGAGCCAGAATCTTCTGGGGTAAGGGATTAACAAACGGGTATCAAGAAAAAGAGAAAAGAGAAATAGGACACCTGCGAGTATGGTTACTATGAACAGGTTAGCCCCTTCAGAATCATCGAGGGTGAAGAAAAAAAGCTTGGAACATCCGAGGGAGATAAGGCTATATATCCACCAGGAAAGTTTTTTGGACATGGTGTTTTTCTTAAAAAATTTAGTTTTAGGGATTCATTTTTCTAAGAAATACGTCAATTTCAAAAATGGAATCAACGAGCTTTTTCTCAAAAAAAGTCTTTGTGTCATCGAGAGCTTTATTGTAAATAAATCCCCCGGTAGTTCTTAGGAAGAAATCCAAAATTTGATTGGCAGCTACTACCCCAATCTCTTCATTCCTTTCATCAGCAAAGAATGTAATTATTTCGTTTGTTATTTTTTGGCGTTCATCTTTTGATAGAACATCCCAATCTTTCTTTATTTCAGCCATAATTTTTTATTGCTGGGATTGTGGAACAAGATTAGAGTGGTTTCAGTATATCAAAATCATACAAACAAAAAACAAAATAGCCCACCGCGTATGCTTGCGAGTGAGCTGTGTAGGGGAGGGGCTCATTGAGCCAGCGGGGTTACTGGAGGGTCCGGGGTGCTTGGGTGGTCACGACCGGCAGAGTAGCTCCAGGACTGTTGGCAGCCTCCTCGGTCAGAAACGTCTCGACCGCCGGATGGAAGTAGTCGGCGTCAAAGGTCGACCGCACAGCGTCCTCGCCCTCGCCGATGAGTTGCTGAACGTAGCCCTCGAATTCATCCGGGATAGTGATGGGAAGCGGGGAGTCAGTGATCTGACTGCGCAGGTACATGGCTTCGTACTGATCGAGCTTCTGCTCGGCGAGCAGTCGGTCGATCTGCAGGTAGGCATGTCGCCGGCACAGAACGCGCTTTTCGGGGTGACCACTGGCCAGAGTGATGAAGCCGTAGAGGTGATTACCTGTTTCCACCACGGTGAAGTAGGCGGCTGATTGAACGATCTGGGTCATGAGTGGACCTCCGGTTGGTTGTTGGTGGCAAAAAAGGTACTAAAGAAATACGATACAATACCTCACAAATTATGTCAATAATAAAAAACACCCGCGGGTGGGGTACTTTTGTTTATAAATGCTGGGGAGGTAGGGATCGAACCTACGTATGGAGGCTTCAAAGGCCCCTGCCTTACCACTTGGCTACTCCCCAATGCGTATTTTTATGACTCGTTTGGTACAAGTTTCCCACCGAGTGCTTCGAGAGCTTGATCGATGATGGGTGGGTGACTATTTGTCGAGGCTGCTTCGGTTACTCGTACTTCCCAGGGAACACGAAACCCCAAAATCGTAGCAAAGGCAGTGTCGATGGTCAAGCGATTTTCGGGCTTTTCGAGTCGATCTTTGTGGAAAGGGTATTTTACCTTGAGGGCAGCCACCCCTCCTTCGAGAGAGAGTTCGGTGGTAGAAAGAGCTACGCCGAGTGAGGCATTGAGGCTTTTGGCATGAGCTACTATAGCTGGCCACCGAGAGGTTACCTTGGCGAGGCTACTGGTATCGACTGGCGCCGTATCTTTGGCAACAGACGGCTGAGTAGCGACTGCTTTTGGCTGAGAGGGAGTGGATACCTCACGAGGGGAAGGCTGAGGAGGGCGATTTGCCGGAGATGCCGGGGTTGTTGGGCTTGGAGGAGTATTTGAAGTAGACACGGATGGCTCTCCTCGTACCGGGGTGATAAGTTTGACGATGGCAATTTCAAAAGGGAGTTCTGGGATAGGACTATATTTCATAGCGACTTCGGCTTCTTGGAACCGTTCGAGACATTCGACAATACGCTCGCTGCCTAGAGCTGTAGCAAGATGAGCGAGCTCAGCTCGTTCGCTTTCGGTAAAATCAGCTTCGAGCGATATGGCGCCAGTAGTGTCGACCGAGAGGTAGAGAGCGTGCCTTAGATATTGTAAGAGATGTTCAGAGAAATGAGACATGTTTATCCCTTGTTCACCGAGCTCTCGAATAATACGGAGAGCTGTCTCATGATCCTTTTCGCTGATAGCTTTGAGGAGGTTGGCGAGAGTACTCGTAGTAGTAGCTCCCAAGAGGAGAGTGGTGCGATCAATACGAATAGGCGGCTCTTCGAGAGTGGCCATTTGGGTAAAGAGCACTTCGGCATCACGCATGCCACCTTGGGCGCTTCGGGCAATGAGAAGGAGTGATTCATCGTCGATATCGATTTTCTCAGCCTTGGCAATTTTTCCTAGCTTAGCCACGAGCTGATCGAGGGGAAAGCGCTTGAGATCGAGTCTCAGGGCGCGCGAAAGAATAGTTTCGGGTACTTTGCCGATATTGGTGGTGGCCATCAAAAAAACGACATGAGCTGGTGGCTCCTCAAGTGTTTTGAGCAGGGCATTCCAGGCGCCAATCGAGAGCATGTGAGCTTCGTCAATGATGTAGACTTTGTATTGGCCGAGGACGGGAGCTGTGGAGATGGTGTCTTTGAGTTCACGAATATTGTCGACACCTGTATGAGAGGCAGCGTCTATTTCGATAATGTCGAGTGCTTGATGATTTTTGATAGCGAGACAGTGAGGGCATGTTCCGCAGGGCTCGGCTTTTTTGCGTTTGGAACAGTTAAGAGCGGCAGCAAAAAGACGAGCCAAAGTAGTTTTGCCGGTTCCCCGTGGTCCGGTGAGGAGATAGGCGTGTGACACCTTGTCCTTGAGGAGGCTTTGAGTCAGGACGGTAACAGCAGTTTCCTGGCCGATGACATCAGCAAAGCGATCAGGTCTATATTTTCGGTAGAAGGTTGCAGACATAGCTTTCCCATTGTACCAAATGAAAACCCGCCAAGAAAGGCGGGTAAGGGAGAACGGAAATCGAGGTTATTTTTTGAAAACGAAGAGCTTGTAGCCAATAAAGTTCCAAACCAGAGAGGCTCCAGTGGCAACGAGTTTGGCAACATTGGCCCAGAGTTGATCGCTGATGCCAAATGGAGCAGCGACGAGAGTCGTGATCCCAGTGAGGATGAGTCCATTGATCGTGATGCCAATCAAAGAAACAACGAAGAACTGGGAGAACTGGACAGCAGCATTCTTTTCGGCGATACCAGCAGCAGCCTCCTTGAATGTCCAGCGTTTATTCATGTAGTAACTGTTGACGACCGCTACGGAAAAGGAAATACAGTTGAGAATAAACAAACCGAAACCGCTCGTGATCCCAGTGAGATACATGAGAATATTGAGTACCGCAAAATCAATTCCCGTATTAACACCGCCAACGATAATGAATTTGGAGAACTGCTTGATGAGGCGAGCGATAAGTCCAGTGGGGACTGAGGAAACGCTGGCAAGAGGAGTGGTTTCATTCATAAATGAAGCAGAAAAACAGATTAGGATTTAGCGGCCAATTCTTTTTCCAGCGCCTCCATGTCGCGCATCCACTCATCGAGGGCCGAGCTTGATTCGGTACTGGTAGAAACGGGGGCTGAAACAGGAGTGGGGGAAGGTGTGTTTTCAGAGGAGAGAGGGGAGAGATCTTGGAGAACGCTGGCTCCGGGAGTGGATCGTTTGGCACTCGCTACTGGAAGTGGACTGCTTCCCATCATTGAACCTTTGCGGAGGACGTTTTCGATAGCGACCCACGAGGCATCGATATCACGTGGTAGTACCACGGCTACCTCATCACCGGGAGTTACCCGGAAATAGGTGACAGAAGCCAAGAGTACTCGGTAGGGTTCCCCATCAACGAGGACGTGATAGTTACCAGCTTCGTCCTGGCTGACAATTCCGATAGCATGTTTGCGATCAACTGGACTAATTTGTTTATAAACAAAAGAGCCTTCGAGGGTGATGGTGAGCTTGAGGAGGTCCCCTTCGACGAGCTTAGACTTGGAAGCATAATTAGCTGGCACAGGATACTGGCGACCATCGGTCCCCATCATGATCTGGCCATCAAAAGTTCCTTCGACAACGGTTCCTTCGGCTTCACCCTCGATTTTCTTGGGTCGACCAGATTTCTTCTTGCCTTCAAGCTGAAGAAGCATGGCCTTGGCACTCTGAATAGTGCGCTCGGCATTACCGATCATGTCACGGAGGGCTTGTATTCGAGCAGCCTGGTCAGAGGACTGTGAAAGAGAGTTTTCTTCTGAAGACAATTGCATACGAAGTGTTTGTTTTTGGTTCCGAAAGCGAACACGTTTGTTTTACTTCTATATTGTCACAATAAAACATTTCTCTGTCAATTACTTTTTAGAGTGACATGATTTGAATGAAATAATCATAAGGAGTGAGGAGTTTTTGAAAGAGTATTTTTTGTGTTTCGATGATTTTGACAGCGAAGCATTCTTGTTGTGAGAGAGAAACATCTCTTTTACCCCCGGATGGTGTATAAAACTGGTCTCTCTTGACAAAAATAACGTTTATGTGTAAATATGAGGTACTTTTAAAAACTCTGTAGATCATTATTTCTTAGCCATTTTTGTCTCTATGAGTACTGTCAATTCCAAGCCAAAAGACCTGACCAAGGGCACTGGTTTTCGAGCCTTTCTCGATAGCCTCCTGAGCCGCTTTCCAGAGCGGTCAAGGGCTATTTTTAGCCTGCGTTTTGGCCTTGATACCGGCACAGAAAAGACTCTGGAAGAGATTGGCAAGACCTACTCTATTACTCGAGAGCGAGTGAGGCAGGTAGTAGACGTTATGCTCAAGAAGATGAAGACCGAGCTCAAAGAGGCTAAGAATGAACCGGTTATCGTCAAGGTAAAGACGCTCCTCGAGGAGTCTGCCGGAGTCATGACACTTGACGCTATGGTGAAGCAGCTCGCCAAAGATGATCTCAAAGAAGGTAAGGCTCTCTTGGCACTACTCTCTGTGATGCCTGGTCTTGATCATGTCAAGGAGTCTGACCATGAGAAGGCTGCTGTAGCTCTTCATGATTTTGATCGCAAGGCTTGGCAGGGTGTTGTAGAAAGTGTAGCATCGGCTCTCAAGAGCGAAGACAATGCCATGGATTTTCAGGGACTGTATGCTCTCTTTACCAAAACCCATCCACAGGGAGGGGATGTTTCTGAAATGAAACTGAAGTGTTGGTTGGCCCCTTCCAAGAAAATTGAAGAAAACGTTTTTGGGCAGTATGGTCTGTGCACCTGGGAGACTATTCGTCCTCGAGGGACACGCGAACGAGCCCATCTTATTCTCAAGGTATTTGGTAAGCCACTTCATTTTCGTGAGATTGCCAAACTTATTGATGAACATGGCCTCTACAAACTAGGGAAGAAAACTCATCCTCAGACAGTTCATAACGAGCTTATCAAGGACAAGCGTTTTGTCCTCGTTGGTCGCGGTACCTACGCCCTTTCTGATTGGGGCTATACCAAGGGAACGGTTCGCCAGGTACTCGCCAATATCCTCAAAGAGAAATCAGAACCAATGTCACGAGAGGAGCTTCTCAAGGCAGTGATGAAAGTGCGCCAAGTCAAGAAATCTACAGTGATCATCAATCTCAATACTTTCTTTACCAAAGTTGGAAAAAACATCTATACTTTGCGTGAAGGGTCTTAATTACTTTGGGACGATTGAGTTTTGCTAGCCGGCAGGACAAAAAATTCGTATACTAAGGAAGTGTAAGCGGGCAACGTCCCATTAACTTTCTCGGCCATGGCCGAATTTTTCTCTAACATAGCATTCATGTTTTCTGTGGCGAGCGATATTTGGTATATCGTTCTTCCACCGATTTTGTATTTTCTTTTCATGCTCCTCTGGGGCGATTATGTAGGTGGCAAAGCGGCTTCCAAAATGGAGTGGGTGCTCCTCGAGATTATTCCACCGCGCGAAGTAGAAAAAAGCCCGCATCCCATGGAACTCATCTTTTCGGGATTGTCAGGAACGATCAAATCGCCGTCAGCTGTTGAGGAATTTGTCACCGGTGATATCCCAGCAAGTTTTAGTTTGGAAATTGTCGGCACCGAAGGTAAAGCCCATTTCTATATTCGTACGCTCAAAGGATTTCGCAATCTTGTAGAGGCTCATTTCTATGCTCAGTATCCAGATGTCGAAATTGTTGAGGTAGATGATTATGTCAATGACGTGCCTCGCTCTGTTCCTAATATGGAGTGGGATATGTGGGGAGTGGAGTTCAAACTGCTCAAGCCAGATCTCTATCCCATCCGCACGTACAAATTTTTTGAAGAAAGCGTTACTGGGAAAATGATTGACCCATTGGCTGGACTTATCGAAGTAATCGGCAAGGCTCCTCCGGGGCAACATATGTGGCTCCAGCTTATTGTGACGCCACAAAAAGAAGATTGGGGTCCAAAAAAAGGCCAGGCTACTATCGAGGAATTCCTCGGCCATGAAGAAGTAGAGTCGCCTGGTGTCTTGGCTCGTCTCTGGCATGATTTTTCGGAGATATTTGCCAATATTTTTACAGCTATCTTGGGAAAGGAAATTGAGTGGACCGCTCTCGGTGAATCGCCTTCCAAAGATGAGGCACCGGTGGAATTCCGTCTTACTCCGGGACAGAAAGATGTACTCAAAGCACTGGAGAGTAATATTGGGAAGCCGATGTACAAAATAAAAATGCGGTACATGTACGTTGGGAGAAGAGAAAGTTTTTCCAAGCAGACAGGTGTCTCAGCTTTTATTGGAGGGATCAAACAATTCAACGATCTCAACCTCAATAGTATGGTGCCGGACGATCTTACCAAGACCTATGCTAACTATATTTGGGTAGACAAGCGTACCCGCTACAGGCAGCGTAAACTTTTCCGACGATATATTAGCCGAGATACAGATGATCAGAGTAATCGTTTTCTCCTCTCTTCGGAGGAATTGGCCACCCTCTTTCATATTCCAGACATGTCCGTAACAGCTCCATCGCTCACCAGGGTAGTGGCCAAGCGTGGTGGTGCCCCAGCTAATTTGCCGGTACAATAAGAGTCATTGCTATTTATGCCAGAAGACAATCCAATTACCGTTTTTGCCAAGACCAATTTCCGCAATCAAGAGCGGGTGTTTGGTATCAAGGCTGATGATCGCCGTCGGCACATGTATATCATCGGAAAGACGGGTATGGGAAAAACCAATCTCCTGGAGAATCTGGCTATCCAAGATATCCGGGCTGGTCACGGGATGTGCTTTATCGATCCGCACGGCGATGTGGCCCAAAAGCTCATTAAGGCGGTGCCACCAGAACGCATCAATGACGTGATTTATTTTGATCCAGCCGATCAGAAGTTTCCTATTGCGTTTAATATTCTCGAACAGGTAGCTCCCGACCAGCGTTCACTGGTGGCTTCTGGACTCGTCGGTGTGTTCAAAAAAATCTGGGCGGATTCATGGGGACCTCGGCTCGAATATATTCTCCGCAACGCTATTTTGGCGCTGCTCGAATATCCTGGCTCAACACTCCTGGGAGTCATGCGTATCCTCGTCGATAAATCATATCGCGAACGAGTAGTCGACAAAGTGACGGACCCGGTGGTGAAGGCTTTCTGGCGAGATGAATTTGCAGGATGGAATGAACGTGTGCTTCAGGAGGTAATTTCACCTATTCAGAACAAGGTAGGACAGTTTACGTCCAATAGTTTGATCAGAAATATTATTGGTCAGACGACCAGCGCTTTCAATGTGCGCGAAGTTATGGATGGTCAAAAGATTCTTATCATGAATCTGGCCAAGGGAAAGATTGGTGAAGACTCTTCGGCACTCCTGGGAGCGATGATGATTACCAAAATCCAGCTCGCAGCTATGGGCCGAGTCGATATTCCAGAGGCTGAACGTAAAGATTTCTATCTCTATGTTGATGAGTTTCAGAACTTTGCTACCGACTCATTTGCCAACATTCTTTCCGAAGCACGTAAGTATCGGTTGGCGCTCGTCCTCGCCAACCAATACATCACTCAGTTGGATGAAAAAGTGCAGGATGCTATTTTTGGTAACGCTGGAACAATTATTTCGTTCCGGGTGGGTGCCACCGATGCAGAATTTCTCGAGAAAGAATTTGAACCGGTCTTTACCATGAATGATCTGGTAAATCTCCCGAAATACAATATCTATCTCAAGCTCATGATCGATGGAATTGCGGGCGATGCTTTTTCGGCCACAACCCTCCCTCCTATCCCCATCGAGAATCCAGATATCGATCAGCGAGTGATTGCGGTTACTCGAGAGCGTTATGCGGCTAGCCAAGAAGAGGTAGAAGACAAGATTCGCCGTTGGACAGGTATGCTTACTGATGAGGAAAAGGCTGAATTATTAAAGCGAGCTGCTCCTTCCGAAAAGCCAAAAGAAGAAGAGAAGCCTCGAGTTTCTCCTCCTCCAGCGCCACGAATGGAAATTAGGAAACCCAAGACAACGCCTCCAGCTCCAGTTAAGCCGAGAGAGGAAAAACCTCTTCCAAGGAAAGTGGAAGCGGTAGAGCCGATCAAAAAGCATCGAGAGAAGGCAGAGGCGGAGACTCATCCTGAGCCAGCTCTCCGGTCTCAACAAGAACCAAAAGAGACTCCTCCAGTAGTCCAGGTCCAAGAAGTACCGAAGGCACCAGTTCAAGAAGGGAAGCCTGAGAAGCCGGCTGCTTTGCCAGTGGAGACAGCACCAAACACAAAAGAGCCAGCCCCCGAGAGGAAACTGTATCCATCCTCCTGCGCTACTTGTGGGGTGGATATCGAGGTTCCTTTTGAACCCGATGATTCGAGACCTACTTTTTGTAAAGACTGTCTCCGGGATTATCAGCGAGCGGTAGCCAAAGCTAAGAAAGAGGAAGAAGAGAAGCAGGCTCGTGAACGAGGAGGAAATGATCCAGATGGCGGAACTCCTACGGGTGGCTCGGGGACAGCTCAGCATCAGCATGCGGAGAGAAATAGGGAAGGAGAAAAAAGGCGCAATACGCAGCCTCGGGTATACGCCCCCTCCGAAGCCCCGGTTAAATTGTCCCAGACCCAATTTATTGCCCCCAAAAAATTCAAATCATTGGGCGGTAATAAGAAAGGTGTCGACCGAGACGCTGTCCGTGCGCTCATCGAAAACGCCCGTCACCATCATCCTGAAGAAGTCTAAAGTAAGCATTGGAGTCTTGCTTTTTTTGTATTCATCTGCGAGAATGTGTCGCTCGGTATTTTCGATTTTGTGCCCGAGACAAGTCTTCATTTTTTTGAAAATGTGTCGCTCACAGTAAATTTCCCCTCCCTGAACCAGGAGAGGTTTACGATTATATAAAATAGAACATAAAATCCTTCGTCGTCGTTCACGATCGGTTTCTTCTCCCTGACCGTCAGAACGCTCACGGTCGTTCGAAACCACCTCGTTCACTTTTGTTGCTTATGAATAATATCTCAAAGAATGCAAAAATTGCGGTGCTGGTATCAGGCGGAGTGGATAGCTCGGTTGCTTTGGCGCTCCTCAAACAGGCGGGCTTTGATGTCACGGCTTTTTATCTCAAGATTTGGCTCGAGGATGAGCTTTCATATTTAGGAGATTGCCCTTGGGAGGAGGATCTCGATTTTGTCCGTCAGGTGACGACCAAGCTTGGGGTGCCGCTCGAAGTTGTACCACTCCAGAAAGAGTATTGGGAGCGGGTGGTCAAAGCAGCTATTGATGAAGTGAAGGCTGGGAGAACTCCTAATCCAGATATGCTCTGTAATAGTCGGATCAAATTTGGTGCGTTTTTCGACGCGGTCGGAAACAAGTATGATTTTGTAGCGACGGGGCACTATGCATGGGCCGAAGAAAAAAACGGGAAGAAATATCTCAAGAAGACTCCTGATGTTGTGAAAGACCAGACATATTTTCTCTCCCAGCTTTCCCGAGCGCAGCTTTCCCGAGCGATTTTTCCTATTGGGCAGTTTGAGAAATCCAAAGTACGGGCGCTGGCCGAAGAATTCAATCTTCCCAATGCTAAACGTAAAGATAGTCAGGGGATTTGCTTTCTCGGGAAGATTCCTTTTGATGCTTTTCTGCGTCATCACTTGGGTGAACAAAAAGGCAAACTCATCGATATGGAAACTGGAAAAGAGATGGGAGAACATCCAGGATTTTGGTATTTCACCATTGGTCAACGCGAGGGGATCGGTCTCTCGGGTGGTCCCTGGTATGTGGTCAAAAAAGATACGGCAAAGAATATCGTGTACATCGGTCACAAGGAAGTAAGGGAGTCTGCAGCGACCGATC
>CAYNMD010000010.1:0-30394 GCA_964398485.1 uncultured Bdellovibrionales bacterium
TCTATCGACTCTTCAAAAAACTTGAACGTCATGACATGGATATTTCACGAGTCTATGACCTTATTGCTATCCGTATTATTGTTCCTGAAATTGCTGATTGCTATGAAGCCCTTGGTATTATCCATCGAGAATATCGCCCAATGGTTGGCCGAATTAAAGACTACATCTCTCTCCCAAAACCAAACGGCTATCAATCATTACACACCACTATCTTTGGTCCAAAAGGACGAATCGTAGAAGTGCAAATTCGCACTCAAAAAATGCACACTGAAGCCGAGCTTGGGATTGCTGCACACTGGTTTTATGCTGAAGAGGCCAACCGAGGCTGGCGCTCTCTCTTCCGTAAGAAAAATAAACCTGTTGATCCCACAAAGGACCTTACTTGGGTAAGACAGCTCCAGGAATGGCAGCAAGAGATGGGCAGGGATGATCAAGAATTTCTTCGTGGTCTCAAAATTGATTTCTTCAAAAATCATATCTTTGCCTTTACCCCCAAAGGAGACATCATTGACCTCCCCGAAGAAGCTACCCCCGTTGATTTTGCTTACGCCATCCATTCAGAGATTGGTGATGCGGCCGTCGGAGCCAAAGCTGATGGGAAAATTATCCCCCTCAATGATCAAATAAAAAATGCACAGGTCATTGAGATCCTCACTGAAAAAAACAAAAAGAAAGCCAGTCGTGATTGGCTCTCCTTTGTCAAAACATCAAACGCTAAGTCTCACATCCGCCGATCCCTCAGGCATGATGGACTCTTTGTAGAAAAGAAATAAAGTTATTCTTTCGTTGCACCCATGACTTCTTCAAGCGAGGTGACTCCTTGAACGATTTTAAGAAAACCATCTTCAACCATGGTAGCCATGCCATTTCCACGAGCAGCCTCCTCAAGAGCTTCCGTCGCCGCTGATTGAGTTACCAACTTCCTAATATTGCTTTCCATCTCCAAAACCTCATAGATGCCGATACGTCCCTTATATCCACCATTACACTGATCACAACCAGCGGGTTTATGAAAAGTAATATCCTCCCAGTCTTTCACTTTTTCCATCGCTTTTTTGGCAAGTGGATCTTTTTGGAGATAAGCAATCAAAGATTCTAGATCGTAGAGCTTTCCAAGGGATTCAATCTCTTTTGCGTCAAGCTTATAGGCCTGCTTACATTCAACACACAGTCTACGAACCAGCCGCTGAGCAATAATACAATTGACGGTTGAGGCAACCAAGAAAGGCTCCGCTCCCATATCAAGCATACGCGGGAGAGTTGCTGCAGCAGAGTTGGTGTGGATAGTCGAAAGCACCAAGTGGCCAGTCATAGCAGCATGCATAGCAATCTCCAGTGTCTCTTGATCACGAATTTCACCCACCATAATAATATCTGGGTCCTGACGGAGGAGAGCTCTCAGGGCAGCAGCAAAGGTCATGCCAATTTTGGGATTGATCTGAGTCTGGTTGACCCGTGGCATACGATATTCTACTGGATCCTCTACCGTTGAGATATTTACCCCTGGCTGGTTCAAAATATCCATCGCTGTGTAGAGAGTAGTCGTCTTTCCTGATCCCGTTGGACCAGTCACCAAAATAATACCGTTGGGTTTGCCAATTTCTCGATGGATAATTTCGAGTGATTGACCCAGTATACCCATCTTCTCAAACGTAAGACCATGTGATGATTCATCCAAGAGACGCATCACTATTTTTTCACCATCAAAAACTGGAAGAATCGAGACTCGGAAGGATATCTTGTAATCATCCTTCTCGATTTTGAAACGACCATCTTGAGGCAAGCGATGTTCATCTAGTTTCAAGTTGGAAAGCACCTTGATACGAGCCACAATCCCCGTAGCCACATCTTTAGGGAGAGTCATAGCGTCATGAAGAACTCCATCAATACGATACCGCACAACCACATCTTTTTCCTCCGGCTCAATGTGAATATCGGAAGCTGACTGTAAAATAGCATGCTTCAGAAGCGTATCAACAATGCGAATAATCGGAAGGCCAGCAGCAATCTTCTCCAAATCGCCATCCTTATCTTCATCCTGTTCCTTATTGACCTCATCAGTCAAAATGTCACCAAACTCTGCCTTGAGACTCTTTTCATATTGTTTCAGCACTGACTGGATACTCTCTCTGGTAGTGAGACAAGGAACAATCCTAAGGCCCGTTTTCTTCTTAATAAAATCAATAGTCTGAAGATCTTCCGGATTGAGCATGGCTACCTTGAGATCGGTGCCTGTTTTCTGGAAAGCAATAATGCTATATTTTTTGGCAATTGGCTCAGGAACAATCGAAAGAATATCGAAAGGAACAGTTTCTTTGGAAAGATCAACAAAAGGGATGCCCAACACATAGGCATAGACTTTCTGAAGCTCTGCCTCTTTAATTAGTTTCTTTTCAAGGAGACAGGCCCCAAGTTCCTTGCCACTCGATTCACACTCCTGAATAGCAAGATCAAGCTGATCTGGCGGAACAACATTGGAATCACGAAGAAACTCTTTGAGCTGCTCTGGGCGAACACGCATAAAATATAGGTTTTGTTTTCTCTCTTATTATAACACTACCACTCGATTTTTAATCAAAAAGAGAGGCCTAGATTAGCCTCTCTTTTGAACAAAGAATAACCTCACTGAAAAGCCTACATCATCCCTGGCATCCCCATACCACCACCCATACCGCTCATATCTGGGGTCTTCTTTTCTTCAGGGAGATCAACCACAGCTGCTTCTGTAGTAAGAAGAAGGGCCGCTACCGAAACAGAGTTCTCCAGCGCTGTCCTAGTCACTTTCAGCGGATCGATAATCCCCACCTTGAGCATGTCGGCTTCATAAGTATCTTTAGCGGCATTATAACCAGCATTTGCCCCCTTAGTGTTCACTACTGCATTCAAGACCACACTAGCATCACTCATACCAGCATTAGTCACAATCTGACGAAGCGGTTCCTCAAGTGCTTTGATTACCGTCATATAACCAGCCTTGAAATCATTTTCGACACGATGCTCGTCTTTCTTAAATTTCTCACTTGCCTCAAGAGCTGCCTTTACCAAAGCCGTACCACCTCCAGCAACGATACCTTCAGCCACAGCTGCTTTAGTAGCAGCTACAGCATCTTCCATTTTATGCTTCATGTAGGTAAGCTCTGTTTCTGTAGCGGCTCCAACACGAATCACAGCCACACCACCTGAGAGCTTGGCCATGCGCTTCTTGAGTTTCTCTTTGTCGTAATTACTTTCTGATTTGTCAATTTGTGACTTGATAAGAGCAATACGAGTATTAATATCTGTCTTCTTCCCCTTCCCACCTACGATCGTAGTATCATCTTTGGTAGAAACAACCCGAGCAGCCCGGCCAAGCATAGCGAGTTCAGTCGACTCAAGTTTCATTCCTTTATCCGAAGAAATAACCTGACCACCGGTAAGTAGTGCAATATCTTCAAGCATTGCTTTCCGGCTGTCACCAAATTCAGGTGCCTTCACTGCCAAAACATTCAGAACACCACGAATCCGGTTTACAATAAGCGTTGCCAACGCCTCACCATCAACGTCTTCGGCAATGATGACCACATCTTTTTTCCCAGCTTGGGCCATCTTTTCCAAAACCGGCAAGACTTCTTGAATGGAAGATATCTTTTTATCAGTAATCAGGATGAATGGGTCCTTGATTTCTGCCGACTGGCTCGTTGCATCAGTCATCATGTAAGGGGAAATATATCCCTTATCAAAATTCATTCCCATGACAATCTCCTTCGAAAGCCCTAAAGTCTGCGACTGCTCGGTTGTCACCACTCCATCATTTCCTACTGCCTCCATAACCTCAGCAATCATCTCTCCCATCTCTTTTGATTCAGCCGAGATAGTAGCAACATTCACTTTCTCCTCTCGAGAAGTAATCTTCTTGGAATTCTTTTGCAATAAAGCAACTACATCATCCTTAGCCTTCTCCATTCCCAAGCGAATTCCTATTGGATTGATACCCGTCTCCACAAACTTCAGTCCTTCCCGAACGAGAGCCTGGGTAATAACTGTCGCTGTTGTGGTACCATCACCAGCTACATCGTTGGTTTTTTCAGCCACTTGCTTGATAAGCTCTGCTCCAAGATTTTCAAATGGATCTTTGAGCTCAATATCCTTAGCGATAGAAACACCATCGTTAGTGATAGTTGGTCCGCCATATGTTTTTCCAAGAAGAACATTGCGTCCCTTGGGACCCATCGTCACACGTACCGCATTGGCAACTTTATCGATACCGGCTTTAATTTTCTTACGTGCATCCTCACTATAAATAACCTGCTTTGGCATAGACGTTCTATTATTCTAAAATTTACCAACAACAAATTAGCACTCTCTATTGTAGACTGCTAAAAATAGACTGTCAAGAACCCGAACTAAGCCCTCTAGTCTCTCCCAAGAGGATGTTCATTTCCGATAAAATAGAGTACTCTCCTCTTTTCATCAAGAATTGGGGTGATCCTTGCAAAAGCCCTGTAGCGAGCACCGTCCTTACGCTTATTGGTTACCTCCCCTTCAAAAACTTCTTTTCGAAGTCTTATCGTGTCCCAAAGCTGTCGATAAAATTCAGAAGACATCTGCCTTCCCCAAAGACCAGGGGTATTACCGAGCATCTCCTCCAAAGAATAACCTGTCATTTTCTCAGCAGCCTTATTAGCATACAAAACCTTTCCCTCCGGATCAGTAATAATGATATGGTCAAGACTTTGATCAATAACCATTTTAAATTTCTCCATCTCATTTCTATTACCTAGAGCGATAGAGTCTGATTGTCCTACTTTTTTCAGCGCAGAAATCATCACGGTGGCCAGATAAGAAAAATCATCAATATCTCCCTCTGGGAGAGTTCCTGCCTGCATGACAGCAACCTTATGAGCAATACGGCGCATATTCTCAATACGACGAATCAGAGAAAAATCGATAGCTATCATTAAGATCCCTACAAAGGTTACCAACGCAAACACTGCGTACCAAAGATTCCTCCAAAGAAAACTTCTCCCTGTTTCTATGATCGAGGCAGCATGTTCAACCTGGAGCAATAATGATGGATTGCCAAAAATATTTTTGACAAGCTTGAAACTTTGAATCTTGTCGTCCCTATAAATTGTCTGGAATGGTTTCGCCGCGGAAAGATCAAGAATGTCCTTTTGGTCGGAAGAGAGGCGCGTATCATAAGGAGCGATCTTAACAGAAAACCCCGAAAGAGAACTTAATAGACTATTGTATTCATCAGTCAGATATCGGGCAAAAATGAGTACTCCTCGCTGTACTCCCCGTCCGTCACTCGTGGTAATTGGCTGAGTAGCAATTAAAAAAGTGGCGTCAGTAGTGGTAAGCAAACCCTTCCTTACGCGATCAGATTCGGAAAATTTCAAAAGCTCCCCACGCTGATTTATATACGTTTCTAAAGAATGAGGGAGCGACACTTCACTGGAACCATCGGAAAAAATCTGCTTGGCGTAGACCAATTCGCCAGAATTATTTACAAATACCATCACGTCAATACCTAATGATCGAAGCGATTCATCATTAAGGTTTGAAGTAATATATGCCTCGTTCTTATCAGAAATAAATTGATAGGTGTCATCCCACTGAGCCCAATCAGTCTGTTTAGTAACTAGATTTTCAATTTCACGGCTCAAAATGCGCTCGACCAATTCAGTATTACTCTTTGCTTCACTCTCTTGCATGGTTCGCATATCACGTTCAGTGACATACCACACCATTCCGTAGGCAAAGGTAAAAAAAGCCAGAGAGAGACTGAAAATAACAAAATAAGTCTTGTTACGTAATGAAAGCATACTTTTATGTTATGACTGATTCAGAAGCACTTTAAGCACATCGTGAGCTGTTACGATACCAACCAGGGTATTACTAGCATCAACAACCGGCAAGGTATTAAAATTCTTTTCTACAAGAACTTTGCCTGCCTCCTCAACGGACATCTCTGGACTAACAGTAATACAGGGCGTAGCCATAATTTCATTGACCAAGATTTCATCAAGACTCCCTGTAATTTCTTTCTTCTTACTTAGCTTATTAATAAGATATGCTGCCATTGAAGTTGATCCTTGGTGCTGATAGAAGAAATCTCCTTCAGCCACAATACCCTGGAGTTCAAAGAGTTCATTGACAATAGGTATAGCATGAATTTGATGCTGTACTATGAGATCGGCCACTGCTTGAGCTGAGCTACCAGTTTTAACCGAAATGATGTTTGTAGCCATGATATCTTTTACCTGCATACTCTTGTATGAAAAAATTAAATGTTATTCGTATCGTAAGGCATTAAGCGCTGAGATATTTGTAGCCCGACGGGCAGGATAAATACCTGTAATAATACCTACAATCAGGGAAAAAATCAGGATCGCTATAATGAACACTGGTGGGATGTAGGAGACATCAATAGCCCCCGATCCCTTAAAAATAGCGAGAAGCGAAAGCCCTGCTCCAAGTGCCTTACCAGCCAAAAAGCCAAAGAGAAGACCAAGAATCCCTCCAAAAAAAGCCATCACCATCGACTCCGTCAAAAAAAGTTCCTGAACCTCAATCGATTTCATACCGATAGCTTTCATTAGCCCTACCTCTCGAGTTCGTTCCAAAAGAGAAACCGTTAATGTATTAAACATGCCGAGAGCTGCCACTCCAAGAGCAACCATACCCAAGAGTCCTAAAATTATTCGGGCACTTGCAAAGAATGCATTGATCTGACTCACGGTATCCGCTACGGAGGTGGTGACATATCCCAATCCCTCCACCTGCTTTCGGACATCTGAGAGCACCTCCTGATTGAGCGCAGTCACTTTTGCTTGCGAATAATACCGGATACCAAGACTTCGTAAATCAATAAAGGGAACATAGAAAATAGGACTTTTATCTTCTGGAATTACCCCTACAATAGTGTAATCAGCTGGAATCGACTCCACCTTTTTTTGAGAATCTTCCAAAAGACTTCCTGTAATAACAAAACTTACATTGAATGTTTTTCCAATTGATTCATCCTCATTAATGCCAAGCAATCGCAACATAGCACGACTTACCACTGCCTCACGCTTAGCACCTTGAGCGACTGCCACTCTTTCGATATTTTCTTCAATTACCGATGTCCCCTCTCCAGCAATCTCCACCCATCCATCGCCAGACTGCACCACATTCAGCGCTGCTACTGCCCCAGTTTCTTGAACCAATTTTTGTTTCTCATCATTTGAAAGGATTCTGACTGAAAGCCAGCTATCAGTCAAAGCAAAAAACACCTGCTGTTCAACTGGAAAGCCGTTTTCATCCCGCTTCAGTTTATACTCCCCTCCTACACAATCAGCTTCCGTAGTATCACAAACAGTTTCTTCAAAAAGAGAAGTGGTCGTTTTGGCCCACTTGCCTAATGGTTTGCCATCACTACCAACCCCAGCCTGACCATATGATTCGGCAGTATATGACTCACCCCACACAAGCTGTCCAAGCTGCTCCGTTGTATCGATTCTGATAAAGCCTAATACTTCAGCAGAAGTCGATGTTTGCGATCGAGCCCGAACCCAATGTAGTCCAGTAGAAGAAAGAGCCACCTCCTCAGCTACATCGCCTGGCTGTTTTGGTATTTCTGCTGCTTGAGCCTCACCAGGAGAGGATTCCTTCGGCACAACCTCCATGCTGTCATAAAACTTTCCTCGTACCGGACGGAGTGCTGATTGATCAAGGTAATGCGATGTCACTCCGTAGACGGCCATATCAGACACGGAGTTCTGATAATTCACCTTTCCTACTACTGAAATAAGCGGATCAACCGAAGCAACATTTGGTATCTGACTGAGAGCGTTGATAGTCTCATCACTCATTTTTATTTTTCCGCCGGGCTGGAGTGATACATCTGCCTGCTGCATTTCTTCAAGTTCCGCAACTTGAGAAATAACCAAACGCTGAAGTCCATAACCAATCGAAACAAGAAACACAATCGAACCAATACCAATAGCCATACCGCCAATAGTAACTGCTGTTCTTGTCTTTTTCCCCTTCATGTTACGAATGGCGATCTCAATAAGACTAACCTTATCAATACTCTCACCATTGGCAGTATGAAAAACACGGAAAAGACGCTCGGCATAGCGGGAAAAAAGGATCTCTGATGGTGTACCAGTGGTAACCCCTCCAACTGCTTGTGTGTGTCGCTCTCGCCAAAGAGTGCGCCAATACCAGATATGAAAAGTAATCTTGGCAAGCACATACGTAAGTATGAGCAAAATAAACATGCTGATACGAACAAAGCTGAAACGGAAAAAATTAATAGCTTTTCGAAAAAATTCTTTCACTCGAATCAAAAGAGAGGGTTTTGGCTGTACTGAAGCTCCCTCACTCTGTGAAGGATTAACTGTATCTGCACGAGAAAATCGTGACCAAAAAGACATACTAAGCAGCAGATGAATTATTGAGCACACTAAAATCAGCTTTCTTATACGTAAGCTTAGCTTCGAGGGCTGATTTATCCTGATCCCGATAAATACCGTCAATCTTTCCATCGCGCATATTGAGAGCCGTCTTGGAATAGCGAATATACTCGAGGTCGTGAGTCACCATGATAATAGTCTTCCCCATCTGATTTAGGTTATTGAGAAGATACATAAGATTCTGTCCAGCTTCATAATCAAGGTTTCCTGTTGGTTCATCGGCTACCAAAACTTCTGGTTCCGTAATAATAGCTCGAGCTACAGCGACACGTTGCTGTTGTCCACCAGAAAGTTCCATAGGATGATAGTGGGCCCAAGTTTCCATTTTCATAATTTTGAGAGTTTCGTAAGCTTTTTCAAGACATTCCGTTTTCTCCTTTCCCAAAAGCATGAGTGGAAACGCCACATTTTCCAAAACAGTCAGTGACTTTACCCAGTTTGATTGCTGATACACCATACCAATGTGATGCTTTCGAAACTGAGCCCGATCATCCTCATTGCGTCCCGCATACATATCCTCACCAAGAAAAAGAATCTTCCCCTTCGTCGGCGGTTCCAAACCGAGCAATATGTGAAGTAGTGTTGATTTGCCACAACCAGAAGCACCAAAAAGAACCATGAAATCCCCTCGAGTCACTGTAAAAGAAACACCTTTAAGAACCAGGACCATTTGGGTACCAATATCAAAGGCCTTAAAAACTTCATTGGCTTCAATAATAACTTCACCAGATGAGGAGGAGAGGTGTTTCGCTTGAGACTGCGCTGCCGCTTGAGCTGAAGGAAGAACAAAATCATTTGGCTGGCCAGTGGGTACTTCCACCGGAGGTACTCCTAGCTGTTCTTTTGTCTTTTTTTTCAGAGAAGATGGCATAAAGTCGACCTACTGACCAAGAATTGAACGGAGGCTAGTAATCACCAAATCGAGAGCATTGGCAGTAGCCTTGGGGGTAATAGCAACTGTATCGATAGAATTTCCTACATTTCCCGCCTTGTCTCGAGAAACTACCCGAAGATGGTACACCTTGGATGGAGTAAGTCCCGAGATAATAACTGTATGATTAGTGACAAGGTTATCATCCTGTCCAGTTTTTTGCGGATAATTACTTCCGGTACCCTCTCCATATTCTACCTGAGAAGTAGAGGCTTCGTCAGTAGTCCAGGACACAATAATTTGAGCTTCTGCTTGCTCATCTGAACTCTCTGACTTCTTTACCGAAACAGTCCCCTCAACATTAACATCAATAACCTGTGGAGGCCGGGTATCGGTAGCTGTAGTAAAGCGCTGCGGATCAGACAGGGCTTCATTTCCAGCTTTATCTTGACCTTTCACTACCAAAACATAGGGGGTCTGAGGTTGGAGACTCTTCAGCATTACTCGATGTTCTCCCTTCACAAGTTTCACATTGACTTCATCTTTCGCCTCCTCAGGGCGCCCATCAGGATAATAGGTAACGATAGAGGATGTCTCCGTATTTGTTGCCCACGTAACAAGCATGATTGTTTGTGCTGACCCTCGTACCTGCTGAATGCGCACATTTGACACCTTAGGTCGAGGCAGGGTTTCAAAAGTCAAAACACTACCATCATATTCTTCATCTTCACTATCAAGAGTATTTACTTTGTAAAAATACTTCGTCCCATCTTGAAGATTATCAAGAGTAACATTGTAGGTTGTTTTGGTTGTCGAAGTAGAAATTTCTTTAACACTTCCAAAAGATGCCGTGGTACCGTAGTATATTTTTGCCTTATTCGCATCCTGGGTAGTAAATTCCAAGACCACGCTCGTAAGGCCAACCGTTTTTACATTTGGATCAGTTACTGTGGGGGCTGGCAAGGTTTCAAAAGAATCCTCAGTTGAAGTTCCTGTATTACCATCTTCATCAGTCCATTTAGCCTTAAAATAATAACGTGTTCCAGGAGAAAGATTGGAAAGACTTATCTCATGATCAGTCACTTGTTCAGAGTTGCTTGGTTCCTCACTAAAATAGTTACGGGCACTTTTCCCATACTGAATCTTGCTATCTGAAGCACGTTCAGTTCCCCAGGAAATCGTTGCTGAACGCGTCGTGATTAATGATACTTTTGGTTCAGTAGTCATTTCCGCTGCTGTCGTAAATCGCCCAGTAGGCAAGAGCTCTACTGCCGTTGAAAATGAGCCACAGTTATGGACATTATCACACGCCCTAACCTTGTAATAGTATGTCTGTTGAGCCAGCCCCGTATCAACAAAGGCTATACCCGTCGTCGAAGCTGCTTCAGCATAGGTCGATCCGTCAGTCGATCGATAGATTTCATAATCCTCCACTACTCCCGATGATGGTGGCTCCCACGAAAGGGCGATCTTCCATGAGTTTGTACTCTTCACTGATACATCAGCAATCTCAACATTAAGCGGTATTCCTGGAGCGCTCGTGTTCGCCGTAAAGGTAACACTATCATAGGCGCCATAATTGATAGCTCCACCAACACTATCATCATTCTTTGCTACCACATAAAAGGTATTGGTGCCTACTTGGGTAGCAAAGGCTCCCGCTGAAATAGAGGTAGCTCCAGCTGAAGTAAAGGTACAGGTAACCTCTGACGGCAACGTGTTAACAGTGTAGCAATAAGTAAGATCGCTTACATCACCCGAGTAACTCGATGGTGGATCCCACGAAAAAGCGAAGGAGTTTGTAGTGTTGGTCGCCGGACTCACATCAAGATTCTGCGGAGCAGTTGGTCCAGTACCTGAATAATAGAAGGCTACCTGTACATTGCTACTCGAAACATTCCCGGCATTATCTAGAGTGCGAAGATAGAAAAAGTTTTCACCGGTCTGATAGGCCGCCCCCGGCAAATTAATCGATAGACTTGAGGTAGTTGATGACCAACTTCCTGGATTAACACTTGCGCCTACTTGATACTGATAACCCGCTACACCAGAGGCTGTGTCACTTGCGGTATTCGTCCAGAAAAAAGTGAAATCATTGGTCGCTGCGTAACCAGTGGGTGCCACCGTTACTCCATTTGGATTCTGCGGCCCTGCACTATCAAGCTTATAAACAAATGGGGCATAGATACTACTCACATTCTGCGCATTATCCCGAGCCCGAATACGAAGATAATACGTGGTCCCGCTGGCCATACTTGATGGAACAAAACTGTTCCCAACCTGAAACACACCAGCCGTCTGAGGATCAGCAGTATTATCAGTTCCAAAGTAAACATAGTAGCCAGCAAGACCTGATCCAGCATCACTCGCTCCTGACCAACTAAAATAAGGTGCTGTGTAAGAATACCAGGTATTGGTAGTGAGACTTACTAAACCACCCGTTTGATCAAGTGCTGTGAGACTACTCGGGGCTGTTGGGACTACCAAATCAGAAGTCGAATCCATCACTACCTCATCAAGACTCACTAATTGATTCCCATTACCAAGAAAAATAGCCTGCCATAAGAATCCGTCATCTGTCACGGGAAAAGTGCTCATATTCGTATTGATCACACTCGCACCATTGGCCTCGGTAAATCCAGATGACACCACCCAAGCTGAGCCATTCCAATACTTCCAAGTAGCTCCACCATCATCCGACAAACGGTAGGTAAGCGCACCACCATTAGCTACCTCTGTTACCGAAAAGGCATCCCACGATGCTACCCCCGACAGGCGAACAGCGCTGGTCGGCTGGACAGCCACTCTCGTGTTGGTATAGGGCGTTGTATTAAATGAAGCGCGTGCTGTATTACTGATACGAACTTCATCAAGCATTCCTCCAAAAGCTGATATGGCCCGACCCGCTACCACTCCTCCTGCGTGTGTCCCCAAAAGAAGCGGGTGCACAGTATCTGACATAGTAGCCGTAGTAGCTACACTCGCGTTTTCTGTACCGTCGATATACAGCTTCAATGTACTCCCGTTGTAAGTTACTGCTAGATGATGCCAGATGGTATCTTGGGTAGTTGAACTTGATTCGAGAAGAATATTACCGCCATAAGCCCAAATAGTTGCATCACTGTTGGCCGAAAGACCAGTCCCGGCATAGAGTTTTCCACGATAAACTGCCATCGCTGCAATGCGCTCGATAATATTGGTCCAACCAGAATTCGCGCCATCACCTCCAATGCGTGACCAAGTACTCGTATTGTAACGCCATACCTCACCCTCACCAGTTCCATCACCAAGACTTACGATAAGATCACCATTAAAAGTCACCATCGATTTGATACGCTCGTAGAGAGCATCGGTCCAGCTGCCATTTAGCCCATCACCAGCAATCGCTGCACTCCCCCAACTCGTTCCATTCCACTTCCAGAGTTCGGCATCGCCAGTACTAGCTCCTAACCCAGCATAGAGTTCTCCTCGATACCAAGTAAGAGCCGTCACTTCTTCATAGGTCGTGTTGGCCCAACTTGAGTTGACTGTATCACCACCAAGTTTGGTCCAGCCAGCTGTTTGAGTACAGCTCGACCCTGTATCGCAAGTCCATACTTCAGCGTCACCCGCACTGGACCCAAGCCCAACGTATAGATTCGTGCCGCGAGCTGTCATGCTCCAGACTGCTTCAAATGTTGTATTGTTCCAACTCTGCCCTCCTGATCCAGTAGCATCACCACCACGGAAAGTCCAACCCGCCGTTGTAGTACACGTTGCCGCCAAATCACAGGTCCACAGCTCTCCATCGCCGGCAGCCGTACCCTGAAGACCCACGTAAAGCGTAGAGCCAATGACTGTCATGGCTGTCACCGAACGCTTTGTTCCTGCTGCCCAGGATTGACCGCCGGCCCCACTTCCATCTCCTCCAATCTTGGTCCAAGCGCTCCCATTCCAGCTCCATACTTCGGCATCACCATTGGTCCCTCCACCGATACCAGCAATAAGCGTCCCGTTATAACCCGTCATCGAGGTAACCGAACGATAAGTCACCGCTGAAGAAGTTGGGTGCCCATAGGCCCATGAACTATTGATACCCTGACCACCAATCATGGTCCAATTGGTTCCGTTGTACTCCCACACAGTCGCATTACCATTGGAGGTTGCTGCTGCTTGATCATCACCTGTTCCGGCATAGAGTTTGCCTCCAGTGGTGGTCATAGAAACAACACCATTGAGTCCGTACACTCCCCAGCTTGAATTGAGATAATCACCAGCCAGCCTCGTCCAACCAGTTGTATCACTACAGGTACCAGTCACATCGCAACGCCACATTTCTGCCCCAGACGTTCCCGCTGATGAACTAGCACCGACAAAAATATTATTTCCAACCTTGGCAAGGCTCGCCGCATAAAGAAAAGAAGCGCCCGTCGTATTTCCCCATGACTGACCACTCGCTCCATTACCATCACCACCAAGCTTGGACCAACTTGGACTTGAATCACAGGTTGTACATTTCCATACTTCAGCATCACCGGCAGTATCCCCAAGTCCAGCATAAACGGTTGTCCCATCAGCCAAAAGACTCCACACACGTTCAAAGGTGCTCGCTGCCCAGCTCGAATTAAGTGCATCACCACCAACCTGAGTCCAACCAGAAGTCGTCGTACAAGTACCTCCAAGGTCACAGCGCCAGACATCAGCATCACCTGCTGTTATTCCTAAGCCAACATAAATAATCGTGCCACTTGAAGTAAGGGAACGAATTTCTTCGATAGTATTAGTCCATGACTGTCCGCCAGAACCCGTTGCGTCACCTCCGCGCTTAGTCCAACCAGAAGTAGTGGTACACGATGAGGTCGCACAGGTCCAGAGCTCGGCATCCCCAGCACTTGTTCCAAGTCCAACTGCCAGAGTCGTCCCGTTGACGAGAGTCATGGCTGAGACTTCTTCATAGGTACTCGTGGCCCATGACTGGCCAGCTGATCCCGATCCATCACCACCAACTTTCGTCCATGATGGGCTACTGTCACAGCTTGTACATTTCCATACTTCAGCATCACCCGCCGTCGTTCCTAGTCCTGCGTAGATAGTAGTCCCATCCGCCACCATGGTCGTGACGCGTTCGTATGGACCAGGACTCGCAATAACCCAGCTAGAATTTACCGTATCACCACCCACCTTGGTCCAAGTTGAACCATTGTATCGCCACACCTCTGCTTCGCCGGAACTATTTCCAATACCAGCATAAATATTGGTACCATCAGAAACGATAGAAGAAGCATCCTCATAGAATCCATCATCCCAGCTGGAGTTAATCCCGTCACCACCAATCTTGGACCAGGCTGGACTCGTCGCGCAACTTGTACATTTCCATACCTCAGCATCACCTGTTACTGTGGTCCCCGTCGTAATGCTTCCGAGCGCTACATAAATATCACTCCCCACCACCACCTGATTCCAAACGAAATTTTTACTATTAGCATCCCAACTCCGATTGATCTCGGTATTGATAGATACGCCGTTATTGTTGAGCATATCAGGACCAGCCACCTGTGCCCACTGATTGGCTGACGAAGGCGCCATTTCAAACACTACCTTACCAGATTCATTATCGTAATACAGCTGATATGGTCCCTTGTCGAGCACGCCTTGTCGCTGGCGACTCGCCGTACTATTCCAGGTTGAACCAAATTTTGTCCATGCTTCTACCGTAAAATTTCCCGTCAAAGAAAGTGAGGTTGAGTCCGCTGCTGTTACTGATGAGGTTGACCCATTAAACGAAAGTCCATTATTCAAACTTCCTGTGGTAAAGGTTCCATTAGCGACCGTCCCGTCGTTGTTATTGGAAGAACTATCATCAGCTGTACTGCCACTCGATTCATCCAAGTGATACAGAGCTGCCGTATTAGCATCACTTGCATAATTCTGCACCTTAAGCCGAGCGACGCCACCAGTTACTTCGAGGAGATTGGCATCTGATGGTGTATAGTCACCGGGAACAGAAAAATTCCAAGTATCGGTCGTATCAGCCGCAAGGATTTTTGGGATCACCCCATTCAAAGCAAGGTAAAATCCAGCCCCTACTCCAATACTGAGCACTGCAAATAAAACCAGTTGGATTTGCCAACGGACAACCACAAAACACCGGCTCCATCTCTGCCAGATTTTTTTCGGATTAATTTGTTTCAAGTAAGAAAAATTGATTCGGGAAAACATGGCTCATACACCAAAGAAACATGACCATTTCAAAGAAGGCCATACCCTCTAATTCTATCACGAAATTTCCCCAAATGTAAAAAGTCCCATTGGACTTTTTACCACAAAACGAAAGATGATTTTCTTGCTATATTTTGAAGATAATCACATCGCCATCCTGGACAATATACTCCTTACCCTCAAGCCTCACCCACCCTTTCTCGCGAGCCACCGCATAACTTCCCGCTTCAAGCAGCTTGTCCCACAAAATAATCTCCGCGCGAATAAACTTCTCCTCAAAGTCGCCGTGGATTGCTGCTCCGGCTTGTGGAGCTGTTGAACCGATCCGCACGGTCCAAGCCCGACTCTCGGTATCACCAGTTGTAAAATACGTCATGAGACCCAAAAGCTTGTAGGCCGCCCGAATGAGATCCGGAAGATGCGATGAAAGACCCATCTCAGCTGCTTCATCAGCCGAAAGTTCGATGAGCTCCTCTTCGATTTTGATGTCGAGTTTCACGTGTGGCTTCTCGGCAAGTAATGGAGGGAGCGGTGCGTCCACATCCGACACATTGTAGACATAGAGAAATGGCTTCGCCGTCAGAAGCTGCAGTCCCCGGGCAATTTTTTGTTCGGCTTCGTTGGTAAGTGTAGCCAAGTATTCATTGGCCAATTTTCCGGCCTGCAGTTCTGTTTCCAGCTTCTCCAAAATTGGCAGTTCCATCAGCGCTTCCTTATTATTCCCCCGAGCTTCCTTAGCTGTTTTTACTTTGCGTTTACTCACTGTCTCGAGATCGGCGAGAATAAGCTCGGTGTTAATTACCTCGATATCATTCTGTGGATCGATTTTGTTGTGAACATGAATAATATCACCATTCTCAAACACTCGTACTACCTGGATAATCGCGTCCACTTCACGAATATTGGCCAAAAATTTGTTCCCCAGACCTTCTCCAGTTGATGCTCCTTTGACCAACCCAGCAATATCGACGAACTCAACTACCGCTGGTACCGTTTTAACACTCTTGGAAAACGCTGCCAATTTCCCCAGCCGCTCATCCGGCACCTCGACTATTCCCACATTGGGCTCGATAGTGCAAAAAGGATAATTGTTAATATCCACTGGCTTTTTGGTCAGGGCTTTAAAAAGGGTTGACTTGCCAACATTAGGGAGACCGACGATACCGACTTGGAGTGCCATAAAATAAGCTCACAAAATATCAAAAGGATTGTGACAAGAAGTGTGAGAAAAGTCAACGAAAAAAGGGCGCCTCGTTGCTTCACAGCATGAGACGCCCTTTTGGGAGCGATGCAGTGCACCACTCACCTATTGGCCTGTTAGGCCCCGATTCCGACGATCGGCTACTTCTGAGTGCAGAACGGCACTGCGTACTGCACCTGACCCTTGACTCGATCAAACGTCACGCCTTCACCAGCCGTCCAGAGGGAAACACCCTCTTGATACGGAAGACCGGCCCAACCGAGACCAAAGCCATCGGCGGCGAAGTCGTAGCTGACGTTGTTCACTGGGCCAGTACCTGCATAGATGGTCACGTTGACCTTGTCGCTGCAGGCCAGTCCCTTGAACTTCAGCACCAGGCGACTATCGACAGGCTCGAGCCAGGCCATCTTGATCGAGGGTTCGATCTTGTCACCAGCTGGTGTCTTGCGATTGTCACCGAGACCCCAACCAGCACCGTAGCTCTTGCCTTGGCGTTCTCCGTTGAGTGCGAAAGCGTAGACCTTGCCAGCTTCCAGCCGGATCGATTGACCGTCTCGGCCAAAGAACCCGGCAAAGAAGTCAGAACCGAAGTCCCACACCAGCGTCGCGGTGCCGTCGGCTTCACGCACAGCCGAAATCTTGGCCGGCTTGAAGTCGCCATACTCGATGCCGCAAGCCGAAGCCTTGGCACCGAGACCACTGAAGTGCCAGCCCTGAGCATCACCGGTGTTGAACCAGTACTCCTGGCCACTCTTGGTCCAGAGCGTGAACTGCACGCATTGATCATTGGTTGGGAGACCAACGATCTTGAGTTCCCCATTGTCTTGGGGTCGATTGCAGCCAGCACCACCGCGCTTCCCCCAGTTACCCAGGCGATTGGAGCGAGCGCACACCTGCTCGACTTCGCTCGAAGCGATGTCGTAGCCCTTGCCATCAGCCCCGAGCCAGGTGAGCTTACCGCCCACATAGTTGGGATTGATGGAGAGGTGTGTTCCTCCGTCGCTGGAGAACACCAGATTGCCGGCGAACTCGGGTGTGCCGCCGCCACAGAGACTCGGCTTCACCCAGCAGCGATACTCGCCGATGTTGCCAAAGCCCACGAGCTGGTAGCTCGTGAACTTGCCAAAGCCGTAGACATCGCCGTTTGGGCGAACCCCGAGGTAGTTGTCCGTTGGTTGGTAGTAACGGAACTCGTACTCGTTGCCGAGGTATGTCGTCCGCTGCGTCACCGGCCCTTTGGGAAAGAGGAAGGAGTACTCCTTCTCTGCCCAGTCGAAGAGCTCATTGACCGTGATGGTCGTCGCGCTCGTCGCTGCCAAGGCCTGCTTTCTGGCACCGCCCAGGAGCGTTTCGCTCTGGGTAGCCTTGGCGAAGTCCCACTGAGGAGCAACTACTCCCTGCGTGGTTGGAAGTGATGACACCTCCTGACCTCCCCCGCCGCAAGCAACGAGGGCTCCAATGGTGATTGCGGCCACCATCAGCCGGAGCCATGTTTTGAGCATGGTGCTACTCCTTGGGCTAAGCCCACTATGGCCACTGGGCCGGATTGAATAATCAGAATCTTGTTCGAGTTTTTAAAGAGCCGAATGCCTCCTTTGGAAAGACCCAAAGTTGACAGCATAGTCTATCATAATAGTATTAAAAAGTCAATGATAAAAAGATGGTATTTCTGGCTTTATTCAAGCCATAATCTGATGAAATTTTCTCTGTACTGAGCTGTGATATACTGGAAGCACTTAAATTTTACCTATGTTTGAACCGAAGATTTTCAAGGCCTATGATATCCGCGGGATTTACGGCAAAGAATTTGATGATGATCTCGCTTATAAACTTGGCCGAGCAGTAGTAGTCCATTTTGGAGCTAAAAAAATTGCTGTCGGCCGAGATGTTCGTGCCTCTTCCCCAGCTCTCTATACCGAACTTTCTCGTGGCATCACTGAGCAGGGATCTGATGTCATTGACCTTGGCGTAGTCACCACTCCGATGGTGCATTTTGCAGCCGGTCGTCTCGATATCGACCTCGCCATTGCTGTCACCGCTTCGCATAATCCACCCGAATACAATGGTTTTAAAATTGACCTCAAAGAAGCCATCCCTGTCGGTGAAAAAACCGGCCTCTTGGACCTCCGAGAACTCGTGACACAAAATAACTTTCCAGAAAGTGAAAGCAGAGGTCAAGTCCTCCAAGAAGATATCCGCCCGGCCTACTACTCTTATTTTTCTTCCTTTGCTCATTTCGGAGACAAACGATTCACATTAGCCATAGACACCGCCAATGCCATGGGTATCGTTGAACTCCCCATGTATGATGAGTTCCCTGAAAACCTTACCGTTCACAAGCTCTACGATGACCTCTCCAAGCCATTCTCTGTCCATGAACCCAATCCTCTCAAGACCGAGACACTCGATGAGCTCCGTGAGTTCGTAAAAGAGAAACATGCAGATTTGGGTATTGCCTATGATGGTGACGCTGACCGTATAGGCTTTGTCGATGAGCGAGGTGAAGTGATTCCCATGGATCTTATTACTGGTCTCGTAGCCAAAATTGTCCTGGAGAAAAACCCAGGTGCTACTATTCTCTACGATCTCCGCTCGAGTCGCGCTGTCAAAGAAACTATCGAGGAGTCTGGTGGAAACGCTATCGAGTGTCGTGTTGGCCACGCTTTTATCAAGCGACAGCTCCGAGATGACGGGGGTATTTTTGCCGGCGAACTCTCTGGCCACTACTACTTTATCGAAAATTCCTACGCTGAGGCCTCTACTCTCGTCGCCTTTCATCTTCTCAATCTCATGGCCGAAACTGGAAAACCTATTTCCGAGCTTGTCTCCAGCCTTCATCGCTACGTCCATTCGGGTGAGATCAACTCTGAGGTAGAAGACAAGGATGTGGTGCTCAATACGCTGCGCGAAAAATACAAAGATGGGATGCAGAATGAACTCGATGGACTCAAGGTAAATTACCCCGAATGGTGGTTCAATGTGAGACCATCCAATACCGAGCCAGTCCTCCGTCTCACCATGGAAGCCACTACCCGAGACCTGATGGAAGAAAAGCGCGATGAGCTTCTCGCGATTATTCGTGGATAATTTGACAGCTTTTTGTCTCAAGGAGTACAATGAGCGTCAATGAACCACATCAAAAACAAGTACATAGTGCTTGAGATCAAATCGATCTAACCGCCCCTATCGGCGGTTTTTTTGTGGTCAGAATCAGTACCTCAACAACCAATCGAGAGAAACAACATGGACCTAAGCGAACAGCTTCGAATCGAAACCTCTCAAGCTCGCCTCCATGACAGTCACGTTCATCTGTACGTCCTTCATGGAGAAATGCTTCGCAGGAGAGAAGAGAGGGCGAGGAGGGATGTCCTACGAGCTGAGTGTGGTCTCCCACCAATCACAAAACTACCGCGTGGAGCTTGGACGCAATTCCTCCGAAAAGCCTGAACCAACTAGCAAGCCATCAGAATACACTCACCGTTCCTCCTTAGAGTCAAATCTCCTCATCAGCACCCGCCAAAGAGCCTCCCCGCCATCCGAAATCGGATGAGGCGGGGCAAATATTTTCATCTTGAAATACTCCCTAGACTGGCTGTCCCCACGCTTCCACACCACCCTCGAGATTCTCGGCGTGCCATCCATACTGGAGAAGCTTTTCACAAGCTCGAGCTGATCGCCCTCCCGAGTGACAGAGCGTCACCACTGGCGTAGTCACCGGGAAACCTGCTGCTCCAAAAATCTTCTGTTCAAGTTCTTCACGCGTCGCAAAAAGAAGTGGCATGATAGGCACATGCACATAATTTTTCGGCGGGTGCACAAAATACGGCTGTTTAGTTACTTCTTGAGCATCTCGCACATCAACCAAAACCATCGGCTTGCCTTCGCTGAGCTGCTGCTTCAAAGTTTGGACCTTCATAGAACTACCGCACGAAGCCTACCTTTTCGTAGACTCCTTTTATTTTCTGCTCCGACAGAGCTCGAGCTTTCTCGGCACCAGCTCGAAGTATTCTGAGGGCTTCTTCATCAGAAATAGCTGTGAGCCTTTCTTGAAATGGGACAAGAAAATTTACCACTACTTCAGCGAGATCCGACTTGAAATCACCGTAGCCTTTCCCTTGATACATCGCCTCGATCTCCTGCGTTGATTTTCCTGAGAGGAGTGTATAAATATTGATAAGATTCCGGAGAGCCGGCTTCTCGTCAGAGTAGACAATTTCACTCCCGCTATCTGTCACTGCTTTTTTGATCTTCTTCCGGATCGCATCGGCATCATCGGTCAAAGCAATATAGTTATACTCACTCGCCGCTGACTTGGACATTTTTTTGGTCGGGTCATCGAGCCCCATAATGCGAGCCCCTTCCTTGGTAATGAGGGGCTCGGGCAGTACAAATGTCTCACCAAAGCGATTATTGAAACGCTGGGCGAGATCTCGCGTCAGCTCCACATGCTGTTTCTGATCTTCCCCCACTGGCACAACTGCCGTATCGTAGAGCAAAATATCCGCCGCCATGAGTACGGGATAATCAAAGAGGCCCACTCCCGATCCTTCCCAACCATCTTTTTGAGATTTGTCTTTGTACTGAGTCATCCGTCCCAGTTCACCCATCGTCGCAACGGTATTCAAAATCCACCCGAGCTCCGTATGACCTGCTATATGTGACTGAATGAAAATAGTAGACTTCTCTGGATTAATTCCAGCAGCGAGATAAATCTTGGCAATTTCCAAAATTTTCTTCCGAAGCTCGGCCGGCTCCTGCGGTACCGTAATGGCATGAAGATCGACCACACAAAAGAAAGCCTCATAGTCGTTCTGAAGTTCCACCCACTGTTTGATCGCTCCCAAATAGTTGCCCAAATGCAGATTGCCCGATGGCTGTATCCCCGAAAAAAGTCGCTTCATAAATATCTTTTAGTACTCTGGTATTTTAGCATACGAAAAATCCCCTTAGTTGGGGATTTTTTGCTTCGGTTACACCTCCACTACCACTGGGAGTACCATTGGCCGACGGGCGGTTTTCTGAAAGACAAATTGTCCCACCTGCTCTCGAATTTGATTCTTGACGAGTTCCCAATCAAGACTGGTATCACGCGAGGTGTTTTTCTTGATGATGTCATGGACCTTGCGCTTGATGTCATTCACCAGATCAAAATTCTCTTTGACATGAATGAAACCACGCGACGTAATCTGGAGATTGCCGAGGACTTTCTTAGTCTTGGAATCAATCACCGCGGTGACCGCGAGCATCCCATCTTGGGCCAGCATCTGACGATCGCGTAAGACGACATGGCCAATATCACCAATCCCGAGACCATCGACAAAGACGTAGCTGGCATCCGCTTTTTCCTTGCGTACACTCGGAAACCCCTTGTCAGCCTCCGGTACCTCCAAGACTCCACCATTATCGAGGACAAACACATTCTTTTCGGGCCAGCCCAAGCGATAGGCAATCTTCCCTGCCTCCTTGAGGAAGTAATGATTGGCATACACTGGGAGCACGTAAGTAGGCTTCACTTGACGCAAAATCTCTTCGATTTCCCAAATTGTTCCATGACCACCAATATGGATCTCCATGATATCAGAATGGATCACGTGATCACACTTGCGATAGAGGTTGTCCTTGAGTCGCTGAATACTGCGCTCATTGCCCGGGATTACCGAGCTCGAAAAAACAATCGTATCAGAACGCTCCAGCTTGATAAAGCGATGGTTGTCAGTCACGATCCTTGAAAGAGCGGCGTTTTGCTCACCCTGAGCACCAGTACAAATCACCACGATTTGATTATTGGGATATTTGTGAATATCATTCACTGGAATCAGTGTTTCTTTTTTCACCTTGAGATAGCCGAGCTCCTTGGCCACCTCAATATTCATCTTCATGCTGTAGCCCTCAAGCGCTACTCTTTTGCCCATCCGCTCAGCATATTCGATAAGGTACGCGACACGCCTGATCTGCGAAGCAAAGGTACCGATAATGACTCGGCCTGGTGCCATCCGAATCAGATTTTGAAGATTGGTATGTACTTCCGTCTCAGACGGTGGCAACCCCTTTTTGAGCGCCCCGAGACTCTCGAGCATGAGAAAGGTGGGCTGAGGCAATGCCTCCAGATGACGGTAATGGATATCCTTGGCATCAGTATTCAAAGGCTCATTGGATATCATCCAATCCCCCATATGAATAATCGAGCCATTAGGGGTCACCAAAGCAATCCCCATCGCATCCATAATCGAGTGTTCGACTTCAAAGAAGCGAATCTCAAAAGCACCAAGGCGAATCTTGTCCTCAAGCGTCTTCACTCGAATTGCTTTGAGCTGCTTGGCAGATCCCTTGTGCTCGTCTTCACACTTGCGCTGAATGAGAGCTAGGGTAAAATCTCGGCCAATAATAGTTGGATAATTCAACTGCCGAAGAAGAATCGGCGCTGCCCCGATATGATCAAGATGACCGTGAGTAAAGATTACGCCACGAATATTTTTCTCTTTTCCTTTGAGATAAGAAACATTTGGGACGATATAATCGATACCTGGCATGTCTTCTTCAGGAAACTGAACACCCATGTCGATAATAACGATGTCCTCACCATATTCAAACACCGTCATGTTGCGACCAACTTCCTCCTGACCGCCCAGAGGAATAATGCGCAGCACCTTGTCTCCAATCGGAGGTACATCAGGGGCTCCATTTTTTCGAGCATTAACGTTTCTCACGATTGGTTGGATATCAAAGCGACCACGACCACCGCGAGGCTTGGGTCCGCCAGAACGGCGAGGACCATCATGCTTAGGGGCATTGCCACTCCCAGTTGGGGCATGAGCTTTCTGTTTGAGTGGCCTGAGCGGTTTTACTATTCTTGGATTCTGCTGCTGAGCCACGATGCCCTCAAAAGCCCCCACTGACGGAGCTGAGGGAGTTGATTCGGTCGTCCTTGGCCTCACTGACTGAAAGAAACGTCGCCGTGGACGAGACGGCGTGGGGTGGGTTGATGATTCCACCATAATATTTTGGGTACTCCTGTCTATCACCACAAATTAAAAAGTGATCAACATCGTACCAGATTAAATTTAAAAGAGGTCGGAACAACTTCCGTACAAACTTTGAGTTTTGCGTTCCATGAAGCCTTCTTCAAAAAACGCCTCTTGTGCCCTAGGGGAGACTCGAACTCCCATGGGATTGCTCCCGCTAGTACCTGAAACTAGTGCGTCTACCAATTCCGCCACCAGGGCATCCGACTGGATATACTACAGTTTTCCTATTATCCAGCCGTTTCTCTCATTCTGTCAAAAGACTCCCCCTCTCGCCTACGCCAATCGCTTTTTGAGAGCTTCTACCATGGCTACCGGGGTTGGATCCTGGCCATATTCCAGCGCGAGATAATAAGACGTGAAGTCGCCCAGGGCGATACTTCGGAATATCCTACTATACACACTCTCTCCATCCATGTCAAGTATCTCCACTTCAACTCCTTTTTCTCGAAGAAGCTCCGCAGTGATTTCAAAGCGCCTAAGGTTTTGAGAATGAGTCCCACTATCACGAAGCATAAGAACAAAAAACTTCCCCTGAGGAAGGGTCCACCCAACCATCTCGTTATGATTCAGCTCAGGAAAGAAGTTCCAAAAAGCTGGTGTCTTTGCATTCTCATTGAGCTTAATCTTCCACACCATAGCCACTGACTTATACTTGGCCGTAGAATAAATAACTGGTGTTTTACCGGCCATTTTCTTGGCAAGACTTTCTCCCTGTTTCTCGATAGCCTCCATGTCAGCAGCGAGAAGCTTGGCCTCTCGAATAATGTCCTCGGTTGAATCAGGAACCAATCCTTGATTAACCAATACCTGGAGCATCGAGCCAAAAAAATAACCCGTTCCAACACGAGGTTGAAAATTTTCAAATGGAATAGGAAGTTTAATATGGGGGATGCCGTGTTCCTTGGCCATGGACTCTAATTTGCCACCAGCCGAAAAAGCGATGCATGGGAGTTTATGCGCCAGTATTTCTTCAAATGAAGCAATCGTTTCCTCAGTGTTGCCAGAATACGAACAAACAAAATTGAGGCACTGATGAAAGCTCTCGGGAGGAAGAGAGTACGATCGATTCTGATAAATAGAGAGTGGCTGTTTATCGGGCTCCTCACTTCGAAACAAGTCATTTAAATAAATACGGAAAAGATTACCAGGAAGAGCTGAACCGCCCATGCCAGAAATCATAATTGAACGGAAAGTCCCTGGAACGCTAATACCTTTGGCTAATGCAAACCCGACTTGGAACTGCTGAGGGCTCTCCAGAATCATCTGCCGTAAGTTAGAAATATCAAGCGGATGTGTCATAGCTTTTGTGTAAATAATTATCTTTTCGAGAAAAACATTTCTACTTTTTCACTCGCTTGGTCTTGATATACCATCGAGTTACATCATCAAATCGATCAGCTGGAGTGTTAACAGAACGCAGATCAAAACCCTGAACTTTGTCTGTAATGACAGACAAATAGGCAGGGCTATACAAAAACACCGCAGCATGTTCATTCCGAACTTTTTCCTGGAACTCACGGTAGAGTTCGGCACGTTTGTTTGTATCAAGAGTCTCTCGTGCAGCTGCCAAAATATCATCTACCTGCTTATCCTCAAAGAAGGCAAGATTGAGACCCGGATCGGCCTTTTGACTTGAATGCCAAAACGAATATGGATCCGGATCAATCATACTCCCCTGTCCAAAAAGAAGCGCTTCATACTCACGAGTACGAATCACATTCTGATAGAGGTCCGCCTGCGAGAGCACCTTTACCTCTATATCTACTCCTATCTGACGCCACTCGTCACGCAAGAGATCAGCAGTAACCACAAGCTCTGGCCAATCAGGAGTAAAGAGGGAGAAACGAAGAGGAGTGCCGTCTTTTGACCGGATACCATCCTCACCTCGCTTCCAGCCTTTTTCCTCAAGCAGTGCGTTGGCACCATCACGGTTGGCATGGAGCGCCCCAGATTCCGTAAATCCAAACATAAAGGAGAGGAGTGGTCCCGTAGCTGGTAAAGCTTTTCCTTGAAAAACACGATCTACCAACATTTGTCGATCAGTGGCCATAGAAAGAGCTGCTCGCACCTCATCATAGGCAAGCGCAACACTCTTATTGGTGTTGAGAAATACAGAGAACAGCCTCGGCAGAGCCAACTCGCGAACGATCGGATTTCTCTTTGGGGATAAATCTCGAATCATTTGAGCACCTACCGAATACATACCCATCACCTCTTGATGATTGAAAGCATTCAGAAGATCTTCTTCGCTTGAATAGAAACGAAAAATAATACGATCAAGCAATGACCGGCCCTGAAAGTACCCTTCAAAAGCATCGAGGTGATACGAAAGGATATTGCCATCAGCATCCTTATCAAGGTCAGCAAACTGGTACGGTCCACTGCCGATTGGCTGAAGCAGATTAAAATCAGCCAACGTAAAACGATCAGCAGGAATCGATTCCCAGATATGCTTTGGAAGGATTCCTACGGTGAGATTTTCCAAAAACCCAAAATAAGGCTTCTTGAGAGTAAAGACTACTGTGAACCTTTCCGGGGCATTTACCTCAACGCCAAGCCAATTGCTTCGTAATGGACTCTTGTAGGCTGGATCCTGAATAGCTCGCACTGTAAAAACAACGTCTTCTGCCGTGAGCTCCTCGCCATCATGAAAACGAATACCTGGTTTGAGAAAAACCGTAATCACTCGCCCCTCCTCTGTCAAAGTATAATCACTTGCCATGCTCTTTTCGGGCAAACCATCTCGGCCAGAGACAAACAAACTTCCATAGATGAGTCCCGAAAGAACCGAATCAGCATCACTGGTTTGAGAAAGTATTGGATTGATATACCGAGGCTGAGCCACTATCCCCTCAATATACTGACCACCCTCCTTCGGTACAGCTTGAGTGAATGAAAGATAGCTAGACCAACCCCAAAAAAGCATTGCCCCAACTGCTACCGTCAAACAAGTATAGACGAGCACCCGATCACGAAGTGAGAGCGACTCTATCAACCGAGAAAGAAAAGATAATTTCGAAAGAGGCGTGGGTATAAACGTAAGTTACTAATTACCATCTTGACCCAAAAAGGATCAGGTCCCCGAAGTAGCAAGACGGACATTGATCATACCTAGAACAAAGAAGGTGATAGCAAGAAATACGGCTGCGTAGACAAGAAACCGCTCAAAACCACGCTTTGTATAATATCCACCAAAATCACTCCCAAAGGCACTCCCAAGACCAGAGCCACGATTTTGAAGAAGTATTGATACTGAGAGGAGCACCGCTACCACCGCCTGAGCAATCAAGAGAAACCGCATATGCTATGTAAAAATCAGATAAGGGTCTACTGCTGGCCACAAAAAACACGCATTTTATCCCTCTATTGTGGCTTATTTAAGCCATTTCATCCTACCAAAAAATCAGGAAACCGTCAATGAGATTTTTGGTCCAATATCCTCTCTTTAGAACTGTAGTCCCGGCCGTTCAAGACTCATTACCCCAAGCTCTTGCTCCTCGTGAAAACGATAAATTGAGAGAAGAAGCCCTACACCAAGAAACGAAGCTAGGAGTGAACTCCCTCCATAGGACACGAAAGGGGCAGGGAGGCCAGTTACAGGCAAAAGTCCTATATTCATCCCGACATTGATAAGTATTTGTACAAGAAAATAGGCAAAAAGACCCACAGCGATCAAATAGCCGGTATTATCCCGCGCTAGCTTGGCAATTCGTTCAATTCGATAGAGAAGGAGACCATACAAAAGAAGAAGAAGCGTACCTCCAACCAAACCGAGCTCTTCAGTAATGACAGCGTAAATAAAATCAGTATGCTTTTCTGGAAGAAAATTGAGCTGAGATTGAGAACCGTGGCCAATCCCCTTTCCCCAAATCCCACCTGATCCAACCGCTACCATAGACTGGAGCACATTGTATCCACTCCCTTTGGGGTCAAGCTCTGGATTCAGAAATGTCTCTAGACGATCCCGCTGATAGTCTGCCAGCAGCATCCAACCAATCCAGAGAAGGACACTCCCGAGTATAGCAAGCACCAAAAAATGCTTGAAACGAATCCCTGAGACAAGAATCATTGATCCCCATATAAACATGAGCACAAGACTCGAGCCAAGATCTGGTTGCTTCAAAACCAAAAGGATCATCAAAGCAGCCAAAAAGAGTGAGGCAATCAACCTCGTCCACTCACCAAGTTCTGAACGTTTTTTGGAGATGAAACTCGCCAAAAAAATAATAAGGACGAGTTTGGCGAATTCCACTGGCTGTATCTGAAAGCCGAAAAAAGAAAGCCAACCAACTGTCCCTCGTACCGGTTCACCAATGAACAGCACGAGTAAAAGCACTCCCAGCGCACCAAAATAAAGGAAGGTGCTCATGCGAGCAAAATGCCTATAATCAAGTGATCCAACAAACAGCATCAAACTGCTACCAACGATAGCAAAGAGGAGCTGCTTCCCAAAGTAGACATTTCCAGATACTGTCTCCGAAAAACTATAGAGAGCGAGCATCCCCACCGAAAGAAGCAGACTTACGGTTATTAAAAGGAGCCAATCGAAACGACGAGAAAAAGACAAGGCAAACATAATCGTCAAAATCCTGGGCGAACCGGCACAAGTTCCTGGGAGCGACTCGCCGGAAGATAGCGCTTCAGAAAATTATCAGATCGATAAACATCTGCATCTACAGCAACATCAACCACAGCAACCTCCCCTCCAAAGGGAGTCGGCCAGGGAAGACGAAAACTGTGTTGTTCGCCAGCAAGGAAAGTTCGCCGATCCGTCTGGTTGGCAGCCAACGGCTTCCCCGCCTGATCCCGCAGAATTACTTTGATGGTAACGAGACGGAAATCATAGTCACTTTCATTGGTTATAAGACCAGTCGCTACTCCAAACTCACCTGGCTGGCTTGACCTGGTATATGCCTGATTGTACACGCCTAACTTTGGCTCAATGTCGTAATTGATAAGTTTGGTCCAGATGACACTATCAATGGTCAGAAGAGCTTTCTCCGGCTTAGTGCTCGTTTGCAAACCAAAAGCGAGCAGTGTTTTTGTTTCCTCTGGCAAGACCCAACTCTCGCCAGTAGTCGTCACCAGCACCTCCCCACGCTCATCCAAAAGTTTGAGGGTGTAATGGAAAAGTTTTGCTCCGATAGCGTTATTGGGATTGGTAACTCGCATCACAGCATCATAGGTACTTTCACCAGCCAAAAAAGCCGTGGCTTCTTCAATAACCAATGGCTCACCACTCACATTTTCCATGCAAGCCTGGCTACAAACCCCACCGCAATCAATCCCCCCTTCATTCTGGTTTTGTTTCCCATCAAAGCAACTAGGTACTGGTCGAATCCAAAGATATATCCCAAGCGTTCCTCCCAAAAAGAGAAAAATGTAAATAACAATAATAGTCAGGCGTTTAGTATCACGAGTGAGAGTAAGCATACAAAAATTTGCCTCATTGGTGGCACAAATGTAAGCCTATTGTAACACAAAAGCCCCTGCAGAGGGGCTCGAGAGGTTTCAACTCAAAGTTCCTGGCACCGACCTACTCTTGCCCGGAGGCTACCATCGGCGCTGAAAGGCTTAACGGCTCTGTTCGGAATGGGAAGAGGTGTTTCCCTTTCGCTAGAGGCACCAGAAACTCTGGTTTGAAACTACTTCAAAATGTAAGGGAACAAAATAGTGAGTGGCGTCCTCTGCGAGATTCGAACTCGCGTTGCCTCCTTGAGAGGGAGGAGTCCTAGGCCTCTAGACGAAGAGGACGCAGGCGATTGTTTTCGCCTCACTCGAAAAGCATCTGACTAATCACGTATTGATTGGTGGGGCACACGGGGTTCGAACCCGCGACCTCCTGCCCTGAAGACAGGCGCTCTCCCAGCTGAGCTAGTGCCCCACTATTTCAATATGTAATTCGTCAAACACTCTTCACTGCCAACCGTTTAACGTCCGAAGACGCCATATCAAATGAAGTAGATATGGATCGTATTAGTATTGCTCGGCTGAACCCCTCACAGGGCGTACACCTGCAACCTATCAACCTGGTCATCTTCCAGGACTTCCTCATGAATAAATTCATGACGTGACCTTATCTTGAGCTCGGCTTCCCGCTTAGATGCTTTCAGCGGTTATCCTGCCCGAACGTAGCTACCCTGCGGTGCCCTTGGCAGGACAGCAGGCACACCAGAGGTTCGTTCTTTCCGGTCCTCTCGTACTAGGAAAGAGTTCTCTCAAGTCACTTACGCCTACAGCAGATAGGAAACCAACCTGTCTCACGCATGTTACCACCTGTTACCAAGTGCATTGGACTATAGCTTCACCCCGCTCTTTTTAGTAAAAGGGCTGGGCTGTTGACGTTTAGTCTCTACGGGCTCTACTCTAATCGAGCAGATTCCCTCGGTATTATCCTCGTATTAAGAGGACTCCACCGAAACGAGTCAACTTGTTCCTTTCTCTTTTTCATAAGAAAGGACCGCCGTGATGTGATTGATTTCTTTAGTCTATCTTTTGCAAAAACGAAAAACCCTATTTGATGTCTTCTTCCTCGGATTCAAACTGCAGATCCCCCTTCGATTGAAAGGAATTCTACGGTTTGAACCCAGCTCGCGTACCGCTTTAAATGGCGAACAGCCATACCCTTGGGAGCTTCTCCACCCCCAGGATGCGA
>CAYNMD010000011.1:0-29849 GCA_964398485.1 uncultured Bdellovibrionales bacterium
AATACTCTCTCATTGGCATTACGATTGCCTTAGCTTCTCTTGTTCTCGTAAAGGCAGTGGCGGGGTTCTTCTCGTAAGTTCTAAAAAAGAACAGAGTAAAAATAACTCCCCTGCAGGGGAGTTATTTTTTAATCGAGGCCGAGTTGAATCTTGGCCTCTTCACTCATTTTGCTCGTGTCCCACGGTGGATCAAAGGTGAGATTGACGGTTACGTCATTGATGGCCTCGATTTCCATAACCCGATCCTCTATTTCTTTTTGGATCTGACCAAAGAGTGGACAGCCAATGGTAGTGAGAGTCATGGTGATAGTACAGATTCCATCCTGGGAAACGGCGACGTCATAAATAAGACCAAGATCAACAATAGAAACTCCAAGCTCTGGGTCGAGCACGAGGCGGAGCTTTTCACGAGCCTGGTTTTTGAGTGAAACTTTGGTCATGTGAGTAAACAAAAACTTCCTCCAATAAAGTAGCGACTGAAGAAAGTTTTTGTGTTGATATTATTCTGGGAAAATCTGTTTGCCGGTAGCGTCCTTGATGCGGATGGCGGCTACAGGGCAGGCACGGGCAGCGTTGAGAATAGTTTCTTGAGTATCTGTGTCAGCAGTAGCGAGGACAGAGGCCTTGCCGTTGTCTTCGAGAGCAAAGGTATTGGGAGCCATAGCAACACAAGGGGCAGATCCAATACAGGCATCATGATCAACTTCAATGATCCATCCGTTTTTGAGAGTAACGGGACCGGCTGGCTTGCTTTCATCTTTCCATTGGGACATAAGACTTATTTATGAGTTAAAGTTTTCTTGAGGGTTTCCAGTGACAGCAAGGCGCATTTGAGTCTATTAGGGGAGAGGGGAACTTTGATAAGCTCTAGCATCTCTTTTGGTTCGAAACTGAGGGCCTCAGAGAAGTTTTTCCCCTTAATTACTTCCGACAAGAGAGAGGCTCCTGCCTGGGAAATAGCGCACCCACTACCACGAAACCGCACTTCCTCAATTGTATCATTCCTTACTTGGATGTCCATCTCAAGTTGGTCACCACAAGTAGGATTGTGAGCTTTCCCCTGATGGGTAGCCTGTTTGAGACTGCCATAATTTCTGGGGTTACGGTAATGATCAAGAATGAAATCTTGGTAAAGTGACGACATAGACAAAATTTAGACTGCAAAAATTCTCAGGGCTTTTTGAATGCCGGCCATGAGTGTTTCAATATCTTCTTCGGTATTGTAAATGCTGACCGATACTCGGGCTGAAGCGGGGAGACTGAGGGTATGGTGAAGCGGCCGAGCACAGTGTTCACCGGCTCGGATGCAGATATTTTCTTCACCAAGGAGGTGAGCAAGATCGTGTGGATGAATGTCATCAAGTGTAAAGGAAAGGATACCAGCTCGATTTTGTTCAGTTCCCCCGAGAATATGGACACTCTCTCCGAATGTTTCCCTCAATCTTCTTTCGAGGAGAAGGAGGAGTTTTTTTTCGTGTGCGTGGATAGCGGCGATACCGAGCTCCTTAATATACTTGATAGCCGCCGCAAGACCAACAATCCCAGCGATATTGGGCGTCCCTCCCTCGAGAGCATCAGGGAGCTCCTTGTAGAGAACGGGCGAGGAGAGTGGATCAAGGACTGTTCCACCACCCACATTGATCGCCCTGAGACGCTTGAGACTTCTCTTTTTTCCAGAGAGAACACCAATGCCTGTTGGGCCGAATACCTTGTGGCCTGAAAAAACAAGATAATCGATGTCCCATTTTTTTACTGAAACAGGGATGTGACCGATGGCTTGGCAGGCATCAACGAGAATAAGGAGGGTCGGATATTGCTTTCGTATGGCAGTAATAATTTCTTCAACGGGATTGATGAGTCCGAGAACATTGGAGACGGCACTCAAAGCAAGTACCCGAGTGTGACTGTCGAGCTGAGCAAGAATATTCTGCACCGACAGGAGGCCTGATTGACCAACTGGTGCCACTCGAAATTCAGCCCGAGTCTTCTCTGCTAATTCTTTCCAGGGGAGGAAGTTGGAATGGTGTTCGATAGCGGTGACAACGATATTATCTCCAGGATGGATTTCTTCACGGAGACCAGTGGCGACAAGATTGATGCCATGAGTGGCACCGCCCACAAAAATAGTGCTATTAATCTCGCTCTCAATAAAGGTAGCGATCTCCTTGCGGGCGTCAGCAGCAGCGAGGGTAGCTATTTCAGCAATGGGGTAAAGTCCGCGGGCGACATTGGCAGTGTATGTTTCATAATAGGCGTTCATTGCCTCGAGGACTGCTTGGGGCTTTTGGGCAGTAGCGGCCGAATCTAAATACACCAGGTCAGTGCGGTGTTTAAAAATGGGAAAATCTTTTTTGATGGTGTGAGGGTCAAACATAGGTTATAAAATTTTGGGGATATGCTCCTCTTGTACTCCAAGGGCTACTATTTTTTCAATGCTTTCTTGAAAGAATCCTTGGGTCAGGAGATCGCTTGCTTGTTTTCGTGAGAGACCACGACTCTCTATATAGAGCAGCAAGGATTCGTTTAGTGGACTGACCGTGGCAGCATGATGGCACGCCACATCATCAGCCAGGATTTCGAGTGCCGGTTTCGTATGAGCACTGGCTTCCGGCGAAAGGAGGAGGCTGCGGCTGTCTTGGGAGGCGTTCGAACCCTGGGCCTTCTTTTCAACTTTAATAGTGCCCTCATAGTAGAGTTCGGCTTTATCTTTGAGTACGGCTTTGACGAGAGCGCTGGAGCTCGTCTTCGGAGCGAGGTGTTTCTGAACGATATTGAGCGTTTGTTTGTCATTTTCTTCGCCAGTGAAGAAGGCAAAGATATGTGCAACGGCTCCTTCGCCCAATAGTTCCACTGTAATTTCTCCACTTCGATTCAAGGCAAAAAACACTGCGCTCTCATAGGCTTTGAGACGATAGGCAGAGTGCTTGTCATGGGAGATATCGATGAATTGCATAGGTTTAGCCAATAGATCCTTGCATCTCGAGATGAATAAGACGATTGAGCTCAATCGAATACTCGAGTGGAATTTCTTTAACTACCGGATCGATGAAACCGTTGACGAGCATTCCTTCCGCATCTTCTTTTTTAATACCCCGAGAAGTCAGGTAAAAAAGTTTTTCTTCGCCAATTTTTTCTACGGTAGCTTCGTGTTCTACGGTAGCGTTTTGTTCTTTGACACGCATGGTAGGATAGGTGTCGGAACGAGAAAGGGGATCAAGGAGGAGTGCGTCACACATGACGCTTGCTTTAGAGCCAGTCGCACCTTTCCCAATATGGACGAGACCACGGTAGGAAGTACGTCCGCCGTCCTTGGAGATGGATTTGGAAACCACACGAGAGCTCGTGTTTGGAGCCATGTGGACCATTTTGGCGCCAGCATCTTGGTGCTGACCTTTCCCGGCGTACGCAATGGAGAGGACTTCACCACGAGCGTTGGCACCAGTGAGATATACGGCTGGGTATTTCATGGTGACGCCTGAGCCAATATTACAATCAATCCACTCCATGAGAGCATTTTCTTCAGCCTTAGCCCGTTTGGTTACGAGATTGTAAATATTTTTACTCCAGTTTTGAACGGTCGTGTAACGCACTCGAGCATTCTTTTTGACAAAAATTTCCACGACAGCCGAATGGAGTGAGCTGGTGCGATAGATGGGTGCTGTGCAGCCTTCGACATAGTGTACAGAACTCCCAACATCCGCGATGATGAGCGTGCGTTCGAATTGGCCAAAGGCCTCGGCATTGATACGGAAGTAGGCCTGAAGGGGAAGATCAACCTTGACCCCTTTTGGTACATACACAAAAGATCCACCAGACCAGACAGCTGAATTGAGAGCCGCGAATTTATTATCGTGTGGTGGGATGAGTGTCCCAAAGTATTCTTTGACGAGTTTTGGGTATTTTTTTACCGCCGTGTCCATATCGCAAAAAATCACCCCTTGTTTTTTGAGGGCAGCATCAAAACTTTCGTAGACTACCTCTGACTCATACTGAGCTGAGACGCCGGCCAAGAATTTTTTCTCTGCTTCTGGGACGCCAATCTTGTCATATGTCTCCTTAATCTCTTGAGGGAGCTTGTCCCAAGCATCGGCTTGTCCTTTGGTTGCTTTGAGATAATAGGTGATATCTTCGAAGTTAATTTTTGTAAGATCGGCACCCCATGTCGGCATCGGCTTATCTTGAAAAATCTTGTAGCTCTTCAGGCGAAAATCCCGCATCCATTTCTGTTCACCTTTGACGCGTGAAATTTCTTCGACGACACCTGCATTCAAACCTGCCCCGGTCTTGTGGACAGAACGCTCGGGCATGGCAAAGCCATAACGATAATCAAACTCCAAATTTTTTTCTGAAGTTTTGGGCATAGTTATTTGATAGCAGCGTCAAAGCCTTTGGTTTCAATCTGTTTGGCGAGGAGGGCAGTGCCGGTTTTTTTGAGTTTTCCTTCATGAAGCACGATCACCACATCTGGTTTCACGTACTTCACCAAGCGAGTGGAGTGAGTGATAAAGATGAGGGTGGTTTCTTTGGGAAGATGTTTCTTGAGAAAGGTAGCAATAGTTTTGAGCGCGTCGACATCTACCCCAGTATCAATCTCATCAAAGAGGGCAAAGCGGGGAGCGAGGAGGGCTGCCTGGAGCGCCTCGAGTTTCTTTCTCTCACCACCAGAGAAACCGACATTGAGTGAACGTCTCAGGAGTTCGTCTTTGATACGGAGCTCGGCTGAATATTTTTTGACGAGCGCGTGGAGTTCTATCGGGGTGTACTTTTTTTCCAGTGCTAGCCGGAGGAGTTCGAAGACCGTTACTCCGGGAAGCTCGAGGGGCGTTTGAAAGGAGAGAAAGACACCAAGTTTGGCTCGTTCATCGGGGGAAAGGCTTTTTATATTCCTTTTCCCCAGAAGGATTTTGCTCGAACGACCTACTGAGTACTGAGGATGACCCATGATCACCGAAGCGAGAGTGGATTTCCCAGAGCCATTGGGACCCATGAGGACGTAGCTCTTTCCAGCTTGAAAAGCAAAAGAAAAATCAGGGAGAATTGTTTTCCCTTCGATAGTAGCTTTGAGGTGTTCGATGGTGAGCATATTATTTCGGTGATGAGTGAAGGATAGAATCAAGAGTAATCTCAGAAAGAGTCGCTTCTATTTTTTCTTCAAGCGTTCTCCAAACCTGGTTGGTCTGACAATGACTCACTTGAAGACAGGGGAGCTCACCTTTGACTGGTGGCATAAACATTTGGATGGGACCGTCAAGAATTTTCAAAATATCCCAGGTACTAATGGTTTCTATCGGTTGAGCGAGGACATAGCCCCCAGCTGTCCCTTTTTTGGCCTCAACGATTCCCTGGCGACGTAAAATCTGTAGGATCTTTTCGAGATAATCCTCAGGAAGGTGTTCTGATTCCGCTATAGTATGGATAGAGAGTGGCTCTTGAGCTTGGGCTAGTGCTAGCACTGCTCGGAGGCCGTAATAAGCCTTTTTGGAAATTCTCATAAATCGGACTAAAATAGTCTGATTTAGAGACTACCAGTCTTGATGGAGTCTGTCAATCCTGATAGGCTAGGAAAACTATGAATCATTTAGCGAAGCCATTTTTGGGGTTTTGGGGAGGGCTTAGAAAGCCTTTTTTTGTGTTGGCGCCACTCGCTAATGTGACCGACTTCGCCTTCCGCCAATTCATCGTGCAGTACCAAAAGCCAGATGTGCTCTGGACCGAGTTTGTAGCTGCTGATGGACTCTGCCATCCACGAGGTCGTGAAGCACTCATTCGAGATTTAAAGTTCGACGAAAATGAACGACCAATTGTCGCTCAACTTTTCACGAGTCATCCGGAGAAGATGTTTGAAGCAGCCAAGCTTGTGAAAGGGCTCGGATTTGACGGTGTTGATATCAATATGGGGTGTCCTGACAAAAATGTGATGAAACAAGGTGCTGGAGCAGCCTGTATGAAGGAGCCGGCATTAGCTCAGGGCATTATATTGGCAGCTATGGAAGGGGTGCGAGCTGATGGGAAAGATCCTATTCCAGTATCAGTCAAAACGAGATTAGGGTTTAATAAGGACGAAATAGAAACATGGCTTCCTCAAGTGCTTGCCACCAAACCAGCAGTCCTAACACTCCATCTCCGGACGAAAAAGGAAATGTCACTGGTTCCGGCACACTGGGACCGGATGGTAGCTGCGGTGAAGCTGAGGGATGAATATAGTCCAGAGACTCTTATTCTGGGGAATGGTGATGTCCAAAATATAGCTCTGGCCAGAAAGAAATGTGAGGAAACTGGTTGTGATGGAGTAATGATTGGGAGGGGTGTCTTTGGCAATCCTTGGCTTTTTGATGAGGACAGAATGAGTGTGACTGTTCGCGAACGACTCGAGGCCATACTTCATCTTACTGAACTGTTTGAACAAACGTGGCAGGGAACAAAAAGCTTTGAAATTTTGAAAAAACATTTCCAAGCCTACATTATTGGTTTTCCTGGAGCCAAGGAACTGAGGAATGAGCTGATGCTGACTCATGAAGCTCAATCAGTACGGAAGCTCATTGAGGACTTTCTTGTTCAACATCCAGATAAAGCCCAAATTGAACTTTCGCTTGTTTAGGAACTTTTGAATTCTTTAGGGGCGCTATGGTATACTAACTCCTGCAATACCTATGAGTTTTCGATCACGACACAAGAAAATTTATGCCGTCTGGGTGGTTATTTCTGCTCTCGTAGCACTCTCCATGCTCGCCTTTCTGATGGCTCCTTTCTTTATGTACTAAATAATGACGGTATGCATTGGCGTATCTCTCTTCGTCTCGGCATGGTGGCCCTGCTTGCTGCAGGGGGATATCTCGGATACAAGAGTTGGGAGGAGCATGAGCGCAATGCTAGGATTCAATCAGAGATTGCCTTGCTTGAGGCAGAAGCGGCCAAGGTTCGTAGAGAAAATGAGACTCTTGCGCAGAAAATCGAGTACTTTGCTTCACCTGATTTTCAGGAGCAAGAAGCCAAGAAAAAGCTCGGTCTTCGTCGACAGGAAGAGTCGGTCATAGCTTTGCATGAAACATCGGTCTTTTCTCCAGAAGTAGGAGATCATGGTGATAGTCAATTACAAAGAGTGTATCAGGAGAGAAATTCTGATACTACTCCAAATTATAGGAAATGGTGGAAGCGTTTTTTTGAATAGTAGATATTGTCTACTATAATGAAAGAATAGTGATTACTTTTTGTATTCTCCTTTATGGACCAGCAATCTTCTTCAGTAGCTGAGCGAAGGATTCACCCAAGAACTCTTGTCTTGGGAATTTTGGGACTAGCAGTCGTTATTCTTACGGCGGTTTTCGTTGTGTATTATCGCTATACGGATACTTGGTTTGGTCGTATGGTGGGTAGTCGGTTTCCATTTCCTGTAGTTCTGCTCGACAAGACTCCAATAATGAATTCTCAAGATTTGACCAGAGATGTTGCTTCTATCAAGCGATTCTATGAATCACAAGACTTTAGTCAGATGGGTATCAGGGTGGATTTTTCAACTGAAGAAGGCAAGAAACGACTGAAGCTTCGTGAACGTGATTTACTCAATAAGACTCTTGAAGATGCTACTATCGAACGACTTGCCAAAGAAGAGGGGATCGTTATTACTGAGGCTGAAGCTCGGGCAGATGTTGATAAACGACTCAAGGAGTATGGTGCCACTGACAAAGTAGAAGCGACTATTGCGAGGCTCTATGGCTGGACACTGAGAGATTTTGAGTCAAAAGTAGTTTTGCCCAGCCTTTACGAAGAAGCTCTTTCAAAGAAATTTGAATCGCAAGTTTCTTATGAAGCTTCAAAAAAACAGATTGATGAAGCGGTAAAGGAACTGAGAAAGACTGATAACTTTGAAGAAGTGGTCAATGCATACTCTGACGGCCGTACAAAAGCAAATGGTGGCGATTTAGGCTGGTTTGCCTTAGAGGACCTTGCTCCCGAACTCCGTAGTGCTGTTGATGTTGCGAAGATTGGCGTTCCCACAGATATGATCGAAAGCAGTCTCGGTTATCACATTCTTCTAGTAAAAGAAACCAAAATCGAAGAAAACAAGAGACTCTATCATCTCAGTCAGATTTTTGTACGTAAAGAAAATTTCGTTGATTGGTTAACGGAGAAAATTCGCAGTGAACCAGTAAGAGTTCTCCTTTCTGACTATCATTTTGACAAAGAGACAGGCCGAATAGATTTCCGCTCTCAAGAAATGAAAGATTTTGAAGAAAAGCTTCGATCGAATCCAGATCAAGACCCCCTCTTCTTCTACTAGATTTACGATTACGAACTCTTTGGCCAGATAGTTATCACACTCTCTCTATCTTTTACAAATATCCAATTATGAATACACCTCTTACTCCTGAGCGACCAGATCCTAGTGTTTTACCAGCAGCGCCGCTTCCTCAAGCGGTAAGTCATCGGCCGCACCGTACTCCTTGGGTTCTTATTATCGCCGTCTCGCTCATTTCAGGTATTATAGGCGGTCTCGCAAGTCGTGGTGGAGCCTTGCCTCATTGGCTTGGATCGGGCATGAGGTCAAGTGAGGTAAAGGAGGCTCCTATTTCTTCGCGTGAGAATCTTCCGCTTGCTCCAGAAGATGAAAAAATTGTTTCTATGGTCGAGCGTAGTGCTCCAGCTGTGGTGAGTATTGTTATCACCAAAGATGTTCCCAAATATCGGGATATTTTTCGATCACCTTTTGGCCTTGGTTTTCCTTTCTTTGGCCAACGTGAGGATGCTTCGGGTGAGGCTGAAACGGAAAGAAAGCAAGTAGGTAGTGGTTCAGGTTTCCTTATCTCAAATGATGGCTATATTGTGACCAACAAACATGTAGTATCGGATACAGCTGCTGAGTATACGGTTATCCTGTCTGATGAAAGAGAGTTTTCAGCTAAAGTACTCGCCCTCGCTCCGAGTAATGATATTGCGGTGATTAAAATTGAAGGCAACGATTTTCCGTCACTCAAGCTCGGTGATTCGGATGTGATTCGGGTAGGACAGACAGTGATTGCTATTGGTAACCCTTTGGGTGAGTTTGCTAATTCAGTATCGAGAGGTATTATTTCTGGACTTAAGCGAAGCGTTACGGCAGGGTCAGGTTATGGAGATACAGAAACACTTGATAATATCATCCAGACGGATGCTGCTATCAATCCGGGGAATTCAGGAGGACCGTTATTTAATATCGATGGCGAGGTAATCGGTATCAATGTTGCGGTAGCACAAGGAGCAGAAAACATTGGTTTTGCACTTCCAGTTAACTCGATCAAGCGAGTGGTTGATGAGGTAAAAACAACAGGAAAGCTTTCAACTCCTTATATTGGTGTCCGGTATATTATTCTTGATGAAACCGTAGCCAAAGAATATAGTCTGCCGGTAGACTATGGTGCTCTTATTTTGCGCGGCGAACGCATGACTGATCTGGCAGTGATTCCGGGGTCACCAGCGGATAAGGCAGGGCTCATCGAAAATGATATTATTTTGGAAATGAATGGCCAGAAAATAGATACAGAGAATACCTTGGCTGATCTTATTGCTGAGAAACAAGTAGGAGATGAAGTGACTCTAAAGATGTGGCACAAGGGAGATACTAAAGAAGTTAAAGTCCGTCTTGAGGAGCGGAAACAATAGGTGTAAACAAGAGGAAGTAGTAACAAAGAGCAAAAAAGAGGTTGTTACGGGCCTCTTTTTGGCTTTCTAGAGCCTCTCCTATCTATTGATTTTTATTATAAATTATGCTATAATAAAAATTCAGTTCGTTACCAAATCAATTATCAACCTATGGCTTGAGGAGGGCTACATGAAGGCCATTTTGATCTCTCTCATTTCTGTATCCTGCGCAGTACTTCTGTGGTTTGTGGTCTCTCAAGAAGAGCCACTCCCTCAGGTGGTTGTGTTGCCTCATCCGCAGGCAATGCCGGCCAGTGCCGCCTTGTCTCTCATGGCGTACGGTGGTCAGCTGGACTTGGTTTCGACTCCACCAACGCTTTCGGATGTTGCCCATGTTCCAGTAAATACTCCTGCTTTAACTTCTGATTTACCAGAAGAACAGAGTCGTTACAAAGAGTACAAGACTCCTGCGGCAGTTCAGACATTCATTAAACGTCGTGACAAAATCATCAAGGAGCACTGGGATACAGTGAATGTTCCTCGGTTAAACCAAGGACTGGAGCCGCTCGATCCACCGCAGGTTAAGCCAACACCAGAGGAAGTAGCGGACATCATTTCGGACCTTCAAGCCAAAGTGCAGGAGACTGCAAATGACGTGCAGGCTGGGTTTCACAATCAGGTCACTCGAATCATCGGTGATCTGCGTGATGTGGGTATCAATGCAGTTGCACTGGGTTCAGAGTCACTGGAGCTTTTGATCAAGATTGGTCAGGCACAGGCTGATTTTCAGTCCAAGTACATCGAGGAACTTCTTCGGAAGGGTTGTCACGGTACGGCTGGTTACATTATGAGTACCTACATTCACCAGATCGCTGAAGGTCTGGGAAACACGAATAACATGGGGTACCAGCAACTTGATGACTTGATTCGTGCTGCAGATATGCCTTATCGCATGGCGTGGGAACAGGCTGGCGAGAATGAAGTTCTACGCGAAGCTGTACGGATTGCTGAACGACAGCGAATCAAAGCTATGAGCTGTCCCACATACGGTTGATGAAGTTTGGTTGAGGTGAACCTACCTCAATTCAAAGAACCCCGCAGAAGTCTACGGACACGCTGCGGGTGTTTGTTTTTTACTGACTTTCAAATTAGCACTCTTGCATTGAGAGTGCTAATTATGTTATGGTGGGGATGTAAAGAGGTAATTTTCTTCTTACACGCTTATGAATATCCAAAATTTTACTCAAAAAAGTCAGGAGGCGTTGAGACGGGCTCAGGAGATTGCGCTCTCTCGGGGACAGGCAGCACTTGTCCCGGTTCACCTTTTGTATGCTCTTCTTATTCAAGAAGACTCTATTGTGCCAGTAGTAGTGCGGAAACTTACCGAGGCCCATGAGTCTTTTCTTGGTAAAGTGCTTGATCTTCTTGATAAACTTCCAGCGGTAGTTCAGGGGAGTACCGGGCAGATACTCCTAACTCCAGAACTTGGTCGAGTGCTTGACCAAGGAGAAAAGACAATGCGTGAGATACAGGACAAGTATGTTTCGACTGAACACCTTCTGATGGCGCTGCTTATTGTTGATAGAGAACTCGCGAAGCTAGGGAAATCATTTGGAATTACCCCAGAGGCAATACTTCAAGTCCTGCGTGATGTCCGGGGAGGGATGCAGATAGAAAGTGATCAACCAGAGACAAGCTATCAAGCGCTTGAAAAATATGCAATGAATCTCACGGAGCTTGCTCGCAAGGAGAAGCTCGATCCGGTTATTGGTCGAGATGAAGAAATTCGTCGAGTGATGCAGATTCTTTCTCGGCGGACGAAAAATAACCCAGTCCTTATTGGTGAGCCAGGAACAGGGAAAACAGCTATTGCTGAGGGTTTGGCCCAGCGTATTGTTTCGGGTGATGTTCCAGAAAGCCTGAAAAATAAAGAAGTCATTTCGCTTGACCTCGGGAGTCTTTTGGCTGGCGCTAAATTTCGTGGTGAATTTGAAGAAAGGCTCAAGGCGGTGTTGAAAGAAATTGAGCAGGGAGCGGATAAGTTCGTTCTCTTTATCGATGAACTTCATACGCTGGTTGGGGCAGGGGCTACTGATGGAGCCTTGGACGCATCTAACATGCTCAAACCAGCCTTGGCGCGCGGTAAGCTTCGCTGTGTTGGAGCAACTACTTTGAAGGAATACCAGAGATATATTGAGAAGGACGCAGCTTTTGAACGTCGTTTCCAACCAGTAATAGTGCAGGAACCTGGAGAGGAAGATACCATTGCGATTTTGCGTGGAATCAAAGAGAAGTATGCTCTTCATCACGGGGTAACGATTACTGATGCGGCTATTGTGGCAGCAGTACGACTATCAAGTCGATATGTTACGGATAGGTTTTTGCCGGACAAGGCTATTGATCTTATTGACGAGGCAGCCTCACTCCGTCGTATGGAAATTGAGTCGATGCCTGAGGAGCTTGATCGGCTTGAGAGAAATATTCGTAGGCTCGATATTGAGCGCCTCGCACTGGAAAAAGAGAAGGACAATAAAGAGAGTGCAGCTAAGATACTGAAAATAGAATCCGAGCTCGCCGAACTGAGACAGGTATCACAGGCACTTTCTCTCCAGTGGCAGTCAGAGCGAGAGATTCTTACCGGTTCAAAAAAACTCAAGGAACAGATTGAAGAACTCAAGAGGGAAGCAGAGATGGCTGAAAGAAAAGGGCTACTCGATCGGGTAGCGGAGATTCGCTATGGAAAAATTCCAGAATTTGAAAAACTCCTCGAGAAATCAGATAAAAAATTAGCTCAGCTTCAAAACACGAATATGCTTCTCAAAGAAGAAATCACTGAGGAGGATATAGCAGCTATTGTAGCTCGAGCGACAGGGATTCCTCTGGCAAAAATGCTTGAAAAAGAAACTGAGAAACTCCTCTGTATGGAGGCTGAACTTTCAAAAAGAGTAATCGGTCAAAAGGAGGCCATTACGACAGTGGCTAATGCTATCCGTCGATCACGGGCAGGTTTGGCTGATGAAGGGCGACCTATTGGCTCCTTTATTTTTCTTGGATCAACCGGTGTCGGAAAAACAGAGCTTGCAAAGGCGCTAGCAGAGTTTCTCTTTGATGATGAGGAATCACTCATTCGGGTTGATATGAGTGAATACATGGAATCTCATGCAGTTGCTAAGCTTATTGGTTCACCTCCAGGATATGTTGGCTACGAAGAAGGTGGCCAGCTTACAGAAAAGATCCGTCGCCGGCCATACAGTGTCCTTCTTTTCGATGAGATAGAAAAAGCTCATCCAGAGGTATTTAATATCCTCCTTCAAATTCTTGATGATGGTCGGTTGACTGATGCTAAGGGGCGATTAGTCAATTTTAAGAATACCGTTATTATTATGACTTCCAATGTTGGTTCGGAAGCGATAACAGAAAATGCCTCAGCTCTTGGGTTTACGGTTGAACGGAAACCAAAACCAATCTCAGAAGAAAAAATTCGTTCAGTAGTCGAAGGGCGTTTACGGTCTACCTTTAAGCCGGAGTTTTTAAACCGTATTGATGCTACAGTGATCTTTCATCCATTGACGAAGGCAATGCTTCTCTCTATTGTTGATATCCAGCTGCAGCGAGTACTTGCCAAGCTCAGGGAGCGAGGTATCAATGCTCGAACAACGGAGAAATTGCGCTTGTGGTTGGCTCAGCAGGGATACGATCCGGTATATGGAGCAAGGCCCTTAAAGCGACTTATTCAGTCAGCTGTGCTTGATCCATTGGCACTATCTCTTCTTGAGGGGAAACTGGTAAGTGGTTCAAAGGTTGAAATCACTGAAAAAAAGAATCAGGTAGTATTTGTCGAGCTTACAGAAAAGCGGTAAGCTGACAGGAAGCATTGAAGGTGTCTTCGTAAATGTCTTTTATGTTGTTTCACGTTGCAGTTTTCTTCTTTTCAGTTTTATTTTTTCTGGCACTGCTTTTTATTAGCGAGCGCCCGATTATTCCTGCTTGGAGTTTTTATTTGATGACGTGTGGAAGTCTGATTACGTTATCAGTGATAGCCGCCAAACGTCTTACTGGCCGTTGGTATACTGCTTATTTACCATCAACCTTAGCTTTTAGCGTCCCATTTCTTCTCTCGCTTATTGATCGAGGAGTAGAGACGAGGGTTTTCATTATTGCTGCAGCGGGCCTTTATTACCTGGCCCTTTTGGGAGTGTACCGTCTTCATCAGGCTCCCCAAGATAAAACGGCGAGAGCGATGCTGAATTTGGCAGCGCTGGCGAGCTTGTTTTTTGTCTTTGCTGCAACATACGGTTTGTACCTCAATTACGAAATTCCACTCGCTCTTTTGCTAGGAGTCTTTTTTGCTGGGAGTTTCGTAGTGGCTTTTCAGACATTCTTTGCTGCGACAGAACCAAAAGATGCTCGCACTTCACTTTTGTCAGCGTTTGTAGTTGGTCTCCTTATGACTGAGCTAATGTGGGTGGTACACTTTTGGCCTTTTGGCTATGTTACTGTTGGTATGGCTATGCTTATTCACTTTTTCTTTTTTTGGAAGTTGGGCGTTGATTTCCTTCAGAATGATATACCATTGAAGCAGCTCCTTATTCAAGGCGGGATTCTTTTACTACTCCTCGGTATCCTCATTTTTTCAGCGCACTGGAGCTTGGCCTAAGCAGCTGAGTTTCCTTGCTGGGGCCCTGGTTTAGTGCTACAATCATCTCCCGTAGAAGAATTATTACGGTACTCTATGCTTGATCGGCTGGCACGATGGATAGTTAGATTTAGACCAAAAATTATTTTTATTGTCAAGGCAATAGGGGGAGCTTTGTTGTTGGTCACGGTTTTTTTCTTGTGCGAACTTTATTTTTTCCCCTGGATGACGGGGAGTAATTGGGCAAAGAAATGGGGGTTATTGCCAAGCCTGAGCGATCGTACCACTATTGTCGAGCGTCGAGAAACCGTAACCGTAACACAGGATGAGAATTTAGAACGACTTGCAACGGAACATGGTTCTATCGTTGTGAGGCTGACCCCGCAATTCTTGCCGGGCCAAAATATTACAACGCCTAATTTATTCTCGAGAGGATTTTTAGGTACTTTGATTACTAACGATGGTTTTATTGTCACCTACACAGCAGTATCACCACAGAAAGAAAGTTCTTACTTTGTTTGGTTCAATGATGGGACGAAAGACCGTGCTACTTTTGTGGGATATGATACTCTGACACAGCTTGCCTATTATCGAGTAGATCGTAGTAATACCGTAGCAGCAGCACTTACTAATTCTGATGATATAAAGCCAGGTCGTCGTGTAGCGCTTTTGGGCTTGACGCAAGATTTTCGTCCGAGTATTTATTCATCAATTATCGAGCAGAGAGATCAATTTTTTAATCTTTCACCTCAGACTGTGGCTTCTTCAGAGAAGTGGGAGGGGGTCCTAAAATTGACGATGCTTTCTCAAGAAGGATATCTTGGTGGTCCAGCACTTTTAAATAACGGTGAGGTAGCTGGCATTGTAGGAAATCGTATACTAGATGGTAAAGCAGATTTTTTCCTTATCCCTGCACGGGTACTGAGAGAATCTCTCGATCGGCTCGTGACAGGTAAAGTTGATCGGCCTACCGTAGGTGTTTATTATCTTTCCCTCAATCAGGAGCGAGCAGAGCATCTCGCGCTTCCTCGGAGTCAGGGAGCACTGGTGTATAGTCCTTCTGGTCGAACGGGACTAGCTGTCCTTGCTGGTTCTTCTGCTGCACGCGCCGGTCTTTTGTATGGAGATATTATTACTCATGTGAACGGGGAGTTAGTTACGTCCGAACATCCCTTTTCTACCATGATGGGTGTTTTCCATCCTGGCGACCAAGTTCAGTTGACTATTTTAAGAGATGGAACTGAGCGAAATATTGATCTTTCATTGTGATAGAATGGAAAAGAGTTTGTAGTAAGAATAGGGAATTTATGCTGTTCCCGAGGGTCTGTCTTTTTCAATATTTTTGTTATTGATTGAATACTATATGCGCCAATCTCAGCTTTTTACAAAAACCTCAAAAACTTCGCCAAAAGACGAGGTAGCCAAGAATGCCTCTCTTCTTATTCGAGCAGGTTTTATCCATAAAGAGATGGCAGGAGTATATGCTTTTCTTCCTTTAGGATTGAGGGTGCTCAATAAAATTATGCAGGTAATTCGGGAAGAGATGAATGCTATCGGTGGTCAAGAACTGTCGATGACCGCTCTTCAGGAACGTGAATTGTGGGAAACTACGGATCGTTGGGATGATGCTAAAGTGGATGTGTGGTTTAAAACTCACCTGAAGAGTGGGACGGAGCTTGGTCTTGGTGCTACCCATGAAGAGCCAGTGACCCGCCTTATGAAGACTCATCTTAGTTCTTATCGAGATTTGCCAGTTTTGGTGTATCAATTTCAGACCAAATTTCGCAACGAGACTCGTGCTAAGTCAGGTATCATGCGCACTCGAGAGTTTATCATGAAAGATCTCTATTCTTTTGCAAAAAACCAAGAAGAGCATGATCGTATTTATGCGGCAGTTCGTGAGGCATACCAGAGAATTTTTGAGCGAGTTGGTTTGGGCACGGTGACGTATCAGACTTTTGCTTCGGGTGGGATGTTTAGTAAGTACTCTGAAGAGTTTCAAACAGTGAGTGATGCTGGTGAGGATATCATTTATGTTGATGAAGCGAGTAAGACGGCTCTCAATGAAGAAGTGTTGAATGATGAGGTTCTTCAGGATCTTGGTTTAGTTCGTGAGCAGCTTGTTGAAAAAAAATCAATTGAGGTAGGAAATATTTTCCATTTAGGTACTCGTTTTTCGAGTGCTCTTGGACTTTCATTTAAAACAGAAGAAGGTAAGTCGGAAGCGCCTCTTATGGGGTGTTATGGTATCGGTCCAGCAAGAGTTATGGGAACTATCGCTGAAGTCCTTTCTGATCAAAAGGGAATAGTTTGGCCAGAGGCTGTGGCACCGTTTCAGGTCCATCTCCTCTCGCTCGGTGTCAATGAGGTTGCTGATGAACTATATGCTGATCTTCAATCAGCTGGTATTGAAGTGCTCTATGATGATCGTGATACGAGCGCCGGAGAAAAGTTTGCGGAGAGTGATCTTTTGGGTATTCCGGTAAGAATTATTCTTGGTAAGCGATTGCTGGAAAACGGAAAGGTTGAGATTAAAAAAAGAACGAGTGACACTCCTGAGGAGGTAGCTCTTGATTCAGTTGTTACCTGGTTCAAGAAGTAATTTATGTCTCAATCGACACAAACAAAGAGTGACCAAATGAAGGAACGTATTATTATCTCACTTGGTGGATCACTTCTCGTCCCGGAATCAATTGATGCTGTTTTTGTTGCAAATTTTAAAAAGTTTATTGTTGAGCATATTGAAGCAGGGTATCATTTTATTTTGGTGACTGGCGGTGGTAAGACCGCTAGGAGGTATATTGAAGCCGCAGCTACGGTTACAGAAATTAATGATGAAGATAAGGACTGGCTCGGCATTCATGCGACAAGAATGAACGCGCATCTGGTCCGAACTATTTTTCGTGAGTATGCTCATCCACGGATTAATACCAACCCACATGATCTTGAAGATTTTTATGCTGTTAAAGAACCAATAATGGTAGCGGCTGGCTGGCGCCCGGGGCGGTCAACTGATTATGCAGCGGTAGTTTTGGGAAAATATCTTGGTATAAAGCGAGTCATTAATCTTTCCAATATCGAGCGGGTATATGACAAGGATCCGCGTGCTCACGCTGATGCTATTTCCTATGATTCCTTATCCTGGAAAGATTTTCGGAAAATTGTGGGGGATGAGTGGAATCCAGGTATGAATACCCCTTTCGACCCGATAGCTTCTCAGATGGCGGAAGAGGAGGGTATGGAGGTAGCCGTACTTCATGGTGGAGATTTGGAAAATGTTTCAAAGTATATTAGTGGAAAAAAATTTATCGGGACAGTAATTCGTGACAAAAAGTAGTCGATATGGGGATCGAAAAAGTAATACTAGCCTCGCCACGCGGGTTCTGTGCCGGAGTAACTCGAGCAGTAAAAGCTGTGGAAGACACACTGGAAATTTTTGGTCCACCGGTTTATGTCAAACACGAGATTGTGCATAATCAATCAGTAGTAAAACGGTTAGCTGATTTAGGGGCGGTGACCATCGAGGATCTTGCCGAAGTCCCAGAAGGGTCGGTAGTAGTTTTTTCGGCCCATGGATCACCTCGAGCTCATTATGAAGAGGCTGCGAAGCGTCAGCTGAGACTCATTGATGCTACGTGTCCTTTGGTTACCAAGGTTCATCTGGAGTTTCAGCGCTATATAAAGGATGGATATCAGATTATCTATATTGGGCACAAAGGACACCCTGAAGGGGTAGGGGTGTTAGGGGAATTGCCCGATCTTGAAGTACCCCTCGTTGAAACAGTGAGTGATGTGGAGCTTTTGAATCTCCCCAGTGCAGAAAAAATGATTTATTTAACTCAGACTACTCTTTCTCTTGATGATACAAAAGAGGTTATTGATGCGCTCAAGAAAAAGTATCCCCAGATCATTTCCCCGCCACTTCAGGATATCTGTTATGCAACAACCAATCGCCAGGAGGCGGTAAAGGAACTTGCTCGGCAGGTCGATTTTGTTTTGGTTGTTGGTTCAAAAGCTTCATCAAATTCAAATCGTTTAGCTGAGACAGCTCGGAGCTCTGGAATTCGTGCAGAACTTGTCGAGGGAGTTCAGTCTCTTAAAGAGGAATGGTTTAGTGATGTACGGCGAATGGGAATTACTGCGGGTGCGAGTGCACCAGAAGATTTAGTCCAGTCAATGGTAAAGTATTTTTCAGAGAGGGGTGCAACTGTGGAAGAACTCATCGTAAAGCCAGAGACTATGAAATTTGCTGAACCACTGGAGCTTATGCATATTAAGAGAGAACAAAAGACATAAACCGTATGCGTATAGCGGTACAAGTGAGTGATCTGGATCATGCACGGATCGATGGGACGCGAGTCTATTTACTGGAGCTTTTGAAGCGCTTCGGGAAACTTGATACGAATGATGAATTCCTGCTCTACCATAGAGGGCAATTTAACCCGGCACTTACTCCTCCAAGTTTTCCTCATTACACTATACAGTCGCTTCCCTTTCCCAAAGCCTGGATGCAGACAAGGTTTACCTGGGAAATGTTCCGGCACACCCCAGAAAAACTTTTCTTGCCGATTCAAGCAGCACCGGTTTTTCTTCCGAGATTTGTTGAAGTTATAGCTACTATTCATGACCTTGCCTGGAAACGCTACCCGGATACTTTTCCTGCGAGGGATCGGTGGAAGCTTGATTTTATGCTTGAGACAGTATTGCGGCAGGCAGACAAACTCATTGCTGTTTCGGCGTCGACGAAGCGTGATCTTTTGGAGTTTTTTCCTCATGTACCAGAATCAAAAATTAGAGTTATTCACCACGGTTTCGATAGGGATTTTTTTGGGAATAAGCTTTCTGAAGCTGAGCTTTCTGAGGGGCTGAGGAACTTTCAGCTTACAGCGAAAAATTATTTTCTCTACGTTGGAGCTCTTCAGCCGCGTAAGAATTTGATTCGACTTATCCAAGCTTTTGAAATAATGAAGCGAAGATATCCCGAGTCTAAGCTCGTTCTTGCAGGAGAAGCGGCTTGGCTCTCAAGTGATATTCTGGCTGCAAGAGAGCGGAGTAAGTACCATGATGATATTATTTTGACTGGCCGAGTATCATTTCGAGATCTGCGTACTCTGTACCAGGGGGCACGAGCCTTTCTGTTTCCGTCACTGTATGAGGGCTTTGGGATTCCTCTTCTCGAGGCTTTTGCATCAGGAACTCCGGTACTGACAGCAGATAATTCGAGTTTGCGTGAGGTGGCTGGGGGCGGAGCACTCTATGTCGATGCAGTGAATATTGATGATATAGCCGAGAAGATGTGTTTACTGTGGCAGGATAAAGTGTTGCAACAGGGCCTGGTTCAAGCAGGGCAGGGGCAACTTGAGCAATTTTCTTGGAACAAATGTGCTGAGGAAACGTTGAGGTATATTCAGGAGTAAACCTTGCTGCTTTCAAAAAATTGTGTCATACTACTTTCGCCGTTTTCCGGCATTTTTATTTACAAGCGAAGTGGGTGGAACACTCTCATTTCCAAATGGAATGCAGTAATCAAAGAGTGGATGCGTTTTATTTGTGATCTATGGCACGCGACAACGTCGTTTTACGATTTGATAATGTCAGTTTTGAATATCGTCACGGAAAACCTATTCTCGATGGGGTAAGTTTTAGCTTGCGCCGCGGGGCCAAATTTACTTTGATGGGTCAGAATGGAGCGGGAAAGAGTTCCCTGTTCAAACTCCTCACTGGTGAACTAAAGCCTATGGAAGGGCGGATATCGCTCGATTCAGACAGTACGGTAGCTATTGCAAGACAGGTTATTCCTCGTGAAGAACTTGATCTTTCGGTGAAAGATTTTTTTGCTCGCTATACTAATGCTCCAGACTGGGAACTCCCCAGGAAGATTCAAGAGGTGCTCGAGGTGGTGCATCTCGCGGCAACCGATCTCGAGAAAAAAATCCGCCAGTTTTCTGGTGGCCAGCAGGCTCGACTTCTCCTTGCATCAGCTCTGATTCAAGAGCCAGACATTCTCCTTCTTGATGAGCCGACCAATAATCTTGACGCTGAGGGTATTGCTCATTTGACCCAGTTTCTCATTGAGTACGAAAAGACCTGCCTCGTGATTTCTCATGATGCTGACTTTCTTAACGCTTTTACTGAAGGCGTGCTCTATCTCGATGTTTTTACGCATACACTCGAGCAGTATACCGGTGACTACTATACGGTGGTTGAGGAAATTGCCAAGCGTATCGAAAAAGAACAGCGTGAGAATGTTCGTTTGGAACGGACTATCCAAGAAAAGAAAGATCAGGCCAACGTGTTCGCCAATAAGGGCGGAAAGCTTCGAGCGGTAGCAAAGCGGATGCGTACGCTCGCTGATGAACTCGAAGAGAATAAAGTAGATATTCGCCGTGAGGATAAGACACTTTCGCCTTTTGCTATTGAGTGTAGCGATATCGTCGGGCCGATTATTGATATCAAAACCGTTTCTGTGCAGGGGATGTATGGTCCGGCCGTAAAGCAGGTCAATAAGATCTTGAAACGAAACACTCATCTTTTGGTAACGGGACCGAATGGTATTGGAAAGAGTACCTTCCTTGAATCACTTGCTCGCGGAGACCAAGAGCGAGCAGTGATCACGTCAGGGGTTAAGGTAGGATACTATCGCCAGGACTTCTCGAGTCTTGATTTTGATAAGACTGTAGGGGAAGAACTTATGGCGGTAATGCAAGACAAAAATATGGAACTCGTCTATCAGACTGCAGCTAAGTTTCTTATACCAGCGGAACTCGTCAAAAACAAGGTGGAAAGTCTCTCTGAAGGACAAAAGGGACTTCTGATGCTCGCTAGACTTTATGTAGAGAAGCCTGAACTACTTATTCTTGATGAACCAACCAACCATATTAATTTTCGCCATGTCCCAGTAATGGCGGAGGCATTTAATAACTATAAGGGAACCATGATCTTGGTTTCTCACGTTCCTGATTTTGTTGCTAGCATCCGTATTGATGAAGTACTTGACCTTGCTGAGTTAAGCTAGGGATTAAAAAATCTAGAGAGACTCATCGATAAGCCAGCGCCAGAGAAAAAAGCTGAGTCCGGTGTAGAGAGAAAAGAAAAGAGCCCCGCCAATAAAAGAGAAGTGTACGAGTGCTAGGAGGGTAAGAATGAGTACAAAAAGCCATCCTGCAATAATGGCAGGAAGCCAAATTTTCTTGGGTACATCGAAATGAGCTATCGATGTTTCCTGGCGGAGTTTGAGGGTAGCCATGGTACCAAGGAGGAGCCAGAAAAAGTATTGAGCTAAAGAAAGACGTGCAAGGACAAAGGTAGGAAGAAGCATTTCTAGAGTGAAGAGGGCAAAGAAACTGAGCCACAACACTACCATAAGTTCTGAGAGGAGAAGAGTGATAATAGAGAGGAGCCCATTCTGTTTGAGGTGATTGGTCCAATCAAGAATCTTTTGAGAAAATATCATAGACACGATTATCATCTAATTGGATGAGGCGAGTCCAAAGCGCTCGAGGAGACGTTGTTTGATTTTGGCAAGTAGGCGATGGGCGTTTTCTAGTGTAACGTGGGTATCAAATATTACGCGCATCGTTTTGATTTCAATAGGTTGATTGGTATCTTGACCAAAAACAAATTCGTAGCTATAGCCTAAATTATCCTTGAAAGAATCGATAGTAGCTGTGCACGAATATGATCGGGGAAAGAGGTTTTTTTGTAAATCGCAGTCGATATATTCGGTGGCATCTTCGGCATGGATAGTAATAGGGGTTTGCTCTCCAAGAAGAAATTTGAGATAAGTTGGATCAAGTACGGCTCGGAGATGTCCTTGATCAATTATGAACACGGTGTTGCTGCTGGTATCTTCAAAGAGGGTGCCTTCACTGTAGGGTGTATTGAGGAGAATAATGCGGCCACGTTTATAAATACCAAGCTCTTCTTCACTCACAGCCTTAACATCTTCAAAACGATAACCTAGGGCGAGGAATATTTCAGCACTTCCTACTGGCCTCATTTCTGTTTCGCTCGTAATGATGTACACGCCATCTGCAAATGAGAGCAAGGAACCAATACGGAAGCCAATGGGATTTTCTCCTTTGGTGTAGATATTGAAGATGGCAGTATCTGCTTTGGCAATAGTGTGTCCTTCTGGGTAGCGTGATTGGTAGGCTGCTTCGCTAATGAAGGGAATGAGGGTATTATCCTGGAGGAGATAATACGTATTGCTAATCTGATAAATAGTTGGATTGGGGGAGGCAGTGATTGGTTCTCCTCTTGGGAGGAAGGCAGCTCGATTGGCTCGACGAAGCGTAGTTGTGATTGATTCCGGTAGAGAAGAATCGTGTTCGAGGGTAATACGGAAATCTATAGAAGAAAAATCACCAAGATGGCTGGCAAAAGCGGTAACTGTCGATGTGGGGGCGATTTTCCCATTGATTGTAAAATCTGGATTAGCACCCGAAGAGAATTCGAGGTCAGCGAGTTTCAATGAGCTTGGTTCGTTGAGATCAAGAAAATGAACAATCCGAGGGAAAAGGACAGAGAGTGAAAAAAGCACGCCGCCAGAAACCATGCCTATCCAAAGAAGGAGACGAAGTTTTTGATAGAGAACAATCTGTTGTGGTGAGAGTGTTGGGAGCACCATAGCTACTTTGATTGTATCAATTCAAAAAGGGCAGCACGGGTTTTTGTTTCTTTGATTTGAGGGAAAGAAGACTCTGCGGTAGAGGTTGTAGGGAGGATAAAGTTAAATGACGCTTGTTCTTGAAAGTGAAAATGTGAATTTTTTTCCAAATCATTTTTGGCAGACTGAGATCCAAGGAAGAATACTCGTTCGTATGATTGAAGATCGAGGCGCTGGAGATCTTCATGATTGAAGAAGTAGACCGCTTGTTTTCCGAGTATGGAGTGGAGTGGTCCAGCAAGTAGATGAAAGGGGCTACCCGAGGCAAGCCGATCGACCAAAATGAGATCGCGTCCAGTAAGTCTATCAGCTAATGTAAGAGTAGCCTCGTACAGACGGGTATGCTCGTCAAGTCTCCAGGCAGTTGAAGCTGGCGCAGCATGGAGGGCGACAAGAATGAAAGTGAGGGAGAGAAGACCAGTTCGCGACTTTAGTTTGGAAAAGTGTTCCTCAATGATGTGCCAGAGAAAAAGGAGACCAATAATAAAGGCCGGCCAGAGAGTAAAATAGTAACGACGGAGCATCCAAGGATGATCTGGAGTGATGTTTGCATCGAGGAGATAGATAAAAGTCGGGAGGGCAAGCACAAAAACAATGAGCATAGTTCGATGGCGCTTCCAGTAAGCGAAAAGAAGGCCGGCAGCGCCAGCAAGGAAAAGGTGGCCAAGGTGATAGTGACTGACAATAGAGAAAAGATTTTCTGGTTGATAAGCAGCTGCTGCTGTGGTGGCCCCTGTCCCAAACGAAGAAAATAGGTGCCATTCCTTAATGATAACTTTGGCCATGATTGTATAGAACGGGAGATTTACAAAAAAATCACGGAGAAAAATAAAGCCAAGCAAAACAGAGGGGAGAAATAAAGTCATGGCTTTTGGCTGACGCATGATCCAGGTACGAGTGGTTGGCACGAGAAGGATAATAAAGAAGGCGAGAGGGAATAGTATGAACCCCTCAATACGGGTAAATACAAATAGGCCCGCCGCGAGAAAAACAAGGGCAAAGTTTTTTTGAGAAGGCTCTTTGAGAAGTTCGATAAGTCCCAAGGAAAGCGAGAGGAAGAGAAGGAGAGCGAGATGTTCACTGAGGGTAAAATGAAGCATCCATATAGGGAAGAAGCTTAGGCTAAAGAGCAGTGTTCCGATGAGAGCGAGTGGGTAACGAACGATGCGACTTGTAATTTCGAAAAATGTCCAGCCAGCAAGTACGAAGAGGAAGGCATTAGCTACATGAAATCCAGCCAGACCAAGCCAGCCTACAAAGCCGCCAAGCCAAGCAATGTATCCTAGGGGGAACTGAGTGAGTAGGGAGCCACTTTTGGTGTAGGTAAAGCCTGGAAAATTGAGCGCGGTTCCATCACCGTATATGGCAAAGAAAGACTGAACAACGGGGGACGAGAAGTGGAGCTGTCCATTTTGGGACAGTTCCCAAGCAGCGAGGGCGATAGACCCCTGGTCTCTTCCAGAAAAAATACTGGGCACTTCACCCGAGAGATTGACAGCGCTAGCGAAAAGTAATCCAAAAACGATACTCATCCGCCACCAATCTCTTTGATGGAGAAGTTGAAACATTCCAGCAAAGATACCGAAGAAGAGTGGGAACAAAGCTAAAGCAACCATGGTTGTATGCATCCATCCAAAAAGTGTCAAAACAAGGAGGAGGGTAGCGGAGAGTAAAAAACCACCGATTGCCTTAGTCCAGGATGTGGTGGTGTGCCAAGATTGGATAGTCTTCATAATATAGCCTCAGTATAGAGAAGAATAAGAGAGGAATCAATGAGATTTTTTCTCATCCATTCGTCCGTTGACAGTCATTCTCTTTTCTTCGTACAATATTAATGAAAGACAAAAATATCTTTCGCTCATTAATTTAAGGGTAATGCATGTATATGACAGATGCTGCGCGTGATAAGGAGTTTATCGAGTACGTGGTGAAAATGCTCGTAGATCACCCGGATCAAGTAAAGGTTGATAGGAAGATTGATGAGATGGGAGTGCTTATCACTCTTGATGTGCATCAGGAAGATATGGGTATGGTTATTGGTCGTGAAGGAATGACCGCCAAAGCTCTTCGCACTCTGCTTCGGGTAATTGGCGCTCGAAATAACGCTCGGGTGAATCTCAAGATTAATGAACCAGAGGGTTCTACTCGAGTACGACGTGATTATTCGGCAGAAGCTGGATCGGCAGCAGGAGAAACGACTTCTCCTTCTGTGAGTTCTGAGCCAAGCGTTGGGGCGAGTTCAGCACCGCGCACTTTCGAAGATGTTATGAATGATATCAAGATCTAGTTGGTAATCTGGTTGAAAAACACCTCTCCAAAGAGGTGTTTTTTCTTTGAGAGGGTCTTTGATGGTATAAAGTTTTGCCTAGAGTAGCAAACTTGCCGGCAGCTTCGTTTTCCGCTATGCTAGTCCCTATGAATGCTAAACAGAAAACTCGTTGGCACTTTGTGGGAGTAGTACTTTTAGGGCTTGTTTCAGCCCTGATTGCTTATCCACGCTTGGTTTCTTTTGCTCCACCGGTAGAGCAATTTTTGGGGAAGCTCAAAATGAATTACGGTCTTGATCTTCAGGGTGGTATCCATCTCGAGTATCTTGCTGATGTAAAAGATATCACTAATGATAAGCAGGCCGAAGCTCTGGAAGCTGCGGTAGCAGTGATTGAACGTCGAGTGAATGCGTTTGGTGTCGGTGAACCATTGGTGCAACTTTCCAAATCCGGAAATGAAAATAGGATTATTGTTGAACTTCCTGGGGTAAAAGATATTGAAGAAGCCAAGAAGCTCATTAAAGAAACCCCTTTCCTTGAATTTCGAGAATTGGCTGGAGAAGAAGCTCAGAAGGAGATTGATGATTACAATGCCCAGTCGCTCGATACGGCTGGCAAGATTTTGGAAAATGTGAGAAACGGATCTGATTTTGCTGAAGCAGCCAAAACATGGAGTCAAGATCCTGGTTCAAAAGAAACGGGTGGTGAGTATGATTTCCAGAAAAAAGGTTTCTATGTAGAAGCTTTTGATAAGGTTACTTTTGACCCAAACTTCGCCAAGGGGAGTGTCTGGCCAGAACTTGTTGAGACAACTTTTGGCTGGCACATCCTCAAAAAGCTTGATGAACGAGGTGAGGGAGATGATCGTGAGGTGAAGATTGCTCACATTCTTTTTCCGAAGTATAACTTGTCAGATTTTCCTCAAAAACAGTTTAAGGCCACGGGACTTTCAGGCAAAAACCTTAAGGATGCTTTTGTTGATTATCAGAGCCAGGGATTAGGGGCACCGCAGATTGGTCTCCGCTTTGATGATGAGGGTGCCAAGCTCTTTGCTGATATTACCAAGCGCAATATTGGTAAACCAGTAGCTATTTTTCTTGATCAGTACATCATTAGTCAGCCAACGGTCCAGACAGAGATTCTCAATGGTCAAGCAGTGATCACGGGAGACTTTTCTCTCCCAGAAGCTAATGCTTTGGTCAAGCGATTTAATGAAGGAGCTCTTCCGGTGCCTATTAGTCTTGTTTCTCAGCAGTCGATTGATGCTAGTCTCGGGAAAACAGCTTTGGACATGAGTGTGTATGCTGGAGTTATTGGATTGGCCGCAGTCGCTATTTTTATGGTGTTCTTCTATCGCTTTCTGGGACTCATCGCTGTGATTGCCTTACTTCTCTATTCAGCGATGCTGCTGGCTTTCTTCAAGCTTTCGAGTTTTACTCCTTTCCCGATGACATTGACCCTTTCCGGTATTGCGGGATTCATTCTCTCTATTGGAATCGCGGTCGATGCCAACGTGCTCATTTTTGAGCGTACTCGTGAAGAATTTTCTTTTGGAAAATCGATGCGGACATCGCTTCGCGAAGGATTTCGACGAGCCTGGCCATCGATTCGCGACGGACACCTTTCAACTATCATTACTACCTTGGTTCTGATGGGAATTGGGACTGGTTTCGTCAAAGGTTTTGCCATCACGCTCGCCCTCGGTGTGCTGCTTTCGTTGTTTACTGCCGTAGTTTTAGTACGAATTATGGTAGACTTCTTTTTCTCTGACTGGATGGAACGTTACCCATGGATCCTCTCTACACCCAAAAAACCTGCTTCATCTCTTGATGCAAAAGTATGACTGTGAATTTTATCAACAAGCGAATCTATTTTTACTCGTTCTCACTCCTTCTCACTTTGGCGAGTGCGGTGGCGGTGGCTGTATGGGGACTTCGACTGGGTATCGACTTCAAGGGTGGGACGCTCATGGAAGTACAATTTGCTTCGGAGCTGGCGCCTACTGCTGATCTGGTGCGGGAGAAGCTTACCCCACTCAATTTGCAGAGTCTTTCGGTTCAGCCAACAGAAAATTTTGGTATGCTGCTTCGTTATCTTTCTTCTGATGAGACTACCAATGATCAGGTGCTCGCTGAACTCAAGAATTTTGATAAGGATTTGAAACAGCTTCGAGTTGATTTTATTGGTGCTTCGGTTTCTGGCCAGATCAAACGACAAGCTTTTACAGGAACACTTTTTGCTCTCCTGGGAATTGCTCTCTATATTGCCTGGGCCTTTCGGCGTGTTTCCCAACCGATTAGTTCTTGGGAGTATGGTCTAGGGGCGATTATTGCTTTGGCACACGATATTCTTATTACCGTTGGTGTCTTTAGTGTGTTAGGACACTTCTATGGCATTGAAATCGGCGTGCCTTTTATCGCGGCCCTCCTCACTATTCTCGGTTATTCGGTCAATGATACGATTGTAGTGTATGATCGGGTACGTGAGAATTTGCTTCGCTCTCGGAGTAAGACTGACTTTGAAACGATCGTCAATCATTCTCTCAATGAGACTATTGTGCGGTCACTCAATACTTCACTGACGGTTATTATCGTGCTCATTGCTATTGCTCTGTTGGGAGGAGACGCCGTGCGCTGGTTTGCGGTGGCGCTCCTCGTGGGTGTGGGGTTTGGTACCTACTCATCCATTTTTATTGCTTCAGCTCTGCTGGTGACGCGTTATCGCTTGAAGATGAAAAGAGCCGTCTAGGGGAGGTTGATTGAAAGGCTACTGTTAAAATTGACTATCAAAAACTATATGAAGTGGAATCCATTTAAAAAAGATCCAAAGAAAGAAGATGAGCAGAAAAAGCTAGAGGCCGCTCTCGAAGCTATGCCTGAGGCCAAGGATATGAATATGCTCCAGCGTTTTGCTATGAAGCGCATTTTGGCGATGCCACCGGAAGAGCGGGCCAAAATGATGCAGAAGGCTCTGAAGCCAGAAAATGTCCAGAAGCACAAAAAGGAAATTTTGGAGCAACTCGAGAATATGAAGCGATCTGGTATGATGTCAGATGATCAGTATCGTCTCGCCAAACGCAAGCTCGGTCTATAGAATTTTATGGGAAAGCATCTCCCAACTAATATTCTTGCCTCCTATCTCGTATTGTTTCAAGGGGAAAAAGTGCTTTTGGCAAGGAGAGCGAATACGGGTTATTGGGACGGTTATTATTCGTTGCCAGCTGGACATGTCGAGTTAGGAGAGAGCTTTACTCAGGCTTTAGTGCGAGAAGTAGGCGAGGAAATTGGAGTGAAGATTGGACCCGGGGAAGCTCGGGTTGCGCATGTCCTCCATCGAAAGGCTGAGGATGGCTCAGAGCGGGCAGAGGCTTTTTATATAGTTAGAGACTGGAACGGCACCGTAACTAATAGAGAGCCTGATAAATGCGACGACCTATTTTGGTGTTCAATGAGCGCTCTTCCGGAGAATACGATACCTTATATCAAAAAAGTCCTCGAAAATATAGGGCAAGGGATACTGTATAGTGAATACGGGTGGTAATATAGGATTATGGAAAATCGAGAACAAAAAATTGAAGAACTCCTCAGTCGGGGAGTAGCTGAGGTGATCGATCGTGAGCATCTCAAACAAAGACTCTTAGCTGGTGAGAAACTCAGAGTGAAACTCGGGATTGATCCTACGAGTCCCAATATCCATCTGGGACGATCTATTCCTCTTTTGAAACTTCGTGATTTTCAGGAGCTTGGTTGTGATGTCGTCCTTATCGTGGGTGACTTTACGGGAATTATTGGTGATACATCAGATAAGGAATCCGAAAGGCCCATGCTCTCTCGAGAGGTGATCGCTGAAAATCTCAAGACCTATGTTGACCAAGCAGCGAAGCTTTTGCATATTGATCAGGTAGAGGTTCGGTACAATGCTGAATGGCTTGGCAAACTGACCTATCAGGAAATTGGCGAGCAGGCTGATCAGTTTTCATTGGCCGAATTTATTGCCAGGGAGAATGTCAAAAAACGCCTCGAAGCTGGTAAACGCATTTCACTTCGCGAGCTCTTGTACCCGTTGATGCAGGGGTATGATAGCGTAGCGGTGCGGGCTGATGTAGAGCTTGGAGGGACGGACCAGCGGTTCAATTTATTGGCTGGCCGGACGCTCCAGCCTCGATATGACCAAGCTCCTCAGGACATCCTCATGACCAATCTTATTTTGGGAACTGATGGTCGCAAGATGAGTTCGAGCTGGGGCAATACGATCAATCTCACTGATTCCTCCAATGACATGTTTGGCAAGGTAATGAGTATCCCTGATGAACTCATCGAAACATATTTCGTACACTGCACTCGCGTACCGCTCCAGGAGGTAAAAGAGATTGTGACTCTGCCAAATCCGCGAGATGCCAAATTGAGACTGGCAGAGGAAATAGTAAAGATGTATCACGGTGCTGATGAGGCTAAAAAAGCAGTAGAGTATTTTGTAGAGACGTTTAGTAAAAAAGAGGTTGATATTAATGCAGTACCAACTACATTCCCATCAGTAGTTGATCCATCAGCTGATGAGCCTAAAAAATATGAGAACTTAATTGAAATGATGGTACGTATGCAATTTGCATCAAGTAAGAGTGATGCCTGGAGAAAGATTGAGCAAGGCGGGGTGTCTATTGATG
>CAYNMD010000012.1:0-24833 GCA_964398485.1 uncultured Bdellovibrionales bacterium
ATTGCCTTAGCTTCTCTTGTTCTCGTAAAGGCGGTAGCGGGGCTGCTATCGTAGGGGAAAAGTAAACGGGCGGCCTGCATGAATGCAAGTCGCCCGTTGTTTGCTCCGCTGTGCGGAGTCTTAGGCTAGCACTTCTCAACCCTGAGCTGGAGACCACCTGACCCAGCGCGATTGTCCGGGTGATCCGGAACATTGATGCTGAGCTTGGCTTCCTCTTGGCCGTTGGTTGGGAAGCATTGACCATCGGCTGCCCACAGCTTGCGACCACCCATGAGGACGATCAGCGCGCCGTAAGCTTGATGGGGGAACGGAGTACTTGCCTCTGTTCCCTTGGCTTCGCCCATCACCCAGACACCGTTGCCGTTCTCGACGAGGCGCCCGTCTTTGTCCATCGCGAATTGCCGATGGACTCCATCCTGGTGGATGAAGTTTTGTCGACGGATGCCGGAGCCAACCATGCGGTATGATCCGCGAGGCAGGACCCCGATCGAGATCACTCCTTGGCTTGGGATGTAAGTCCCTTGCCAGAGAGAGGTGGTTTGGGGAGCCGGGGCCGAAGCGGGGGCAGCTGCCGGAGCAGAGGCCGTCCGCGTTGGCGATGGAGCCGACGCAGCAGGTGCTGCAGCCGGTGCATCTCTCTTGAACCACGGACTGTTCCACCAGTCTTGTACCCCTTGTGGCAAGATTTCCTTGAGAGTCATCTTGAGGGTGGGGTAGGCTTCTTCTCTGATGGCGGCCGCCTGCTCACGCGTCCACCCACGGGTGGAGCGGTCGTAGATAGCTCGATCTTCCGGGGTGAGTTTTGCAATCCGCTGAGCTTTTGTTAGCTTGCCTTCCATTGCATCCATGATCTTCCCGATACGCTCGGCTTCTTGTTTGAGCCAGCGCTCGTTTTGTGCTTCGATGCGTTTTTCGATACGGAGCGCTTCACTGGTTGCCGTCGTGAGGGGTCTCATTTCTGGCCACCAGCCGATGATGGCACCGTAGGCCACAGTCAGGAAGAGCGTACTCGAGAAGACATAGTAGACCTGGCGTCGAGCCTTCTCAGCCTCGAACTCGCTGACGTAGCGATGCGAGGCCATGATCACCACAAAGGCACAAGTGATGATTGGGTAGGCGAGAAGCGTGTTACCGCGCGTCTGGACGACACACAGGGCAAAGAGGGAGAACCAGCGCCACTTGTAGGTGACGATGATGGTACCATAGACCCTCTTGAGGGCCTTTGGAACGGTCTCCCAGAAGTCCTTCTTGGAGAAACCTTCCTCGCCGCCTAGCTGGCTGTAGACACCGCTCCCTGCGAGGAGAGCAGCCCACAGCTCGTACCGGGTGATGACGAAGTAATCCGCGACGAGTACCGCGATGAAGAGGAGCCAGACGTAGTCCATGCCGAACCAACCATTGACCGCGAGAGCGACCAGAGTGGGCCCGGCGAGGTAGACGAGTGCAGCAAGCTGCACTTTGAGCCAGAAACCTGGCCCTTGGGCTTGCCGCTTGATGGCAGACCAGCCCGAGAAGTCAGTGCTTTGTTCCATGGTTTTCCTCTGTTGGACTCTCAGTTGATGGGGAGTCCAGGGATGATGATGAAGAGCAGCAGGAAGATGATGCCGGTAATGAACCAGCTCCAGCTTCTCAGCCACCCGCGCATTCCGGACTGCTTTCGCTGCCCTTGCTTTTGGTCGGCCGTGAGGCGTGCCGTTTCCAGGAGAAACCTTTGCAGGTCCTCATGATGACGGCGGACTTCCTTGGGGTCGGTGGCGTTGTCGGCCTTGGTTCGGAGGAGCTTGGCATGGGGCGAATTCCAGATGTCCTGGGCTTCGCGCCAGCTGAACTTCCAAGCGAACATGAGACGGTGAAGGAGCGTATCGCCCTCTGCTGCTTTGCGAGCAGTGAGGGCAGCAGCCTTGTCTCCGCTGCTGGCCATGTCGTCTTGGAGGTTGGCTAGTCGTTGGGATGATTTGAGCATCTCGACGACATAGATCACCCCCTTGAGTTCGGGATCAGTCCCTGACGGGACAGCTGGAACTTTGGGTGACGACTGCGCCTGCATTGCGTACCAGACGAGCCCGCTGATGAGCTGAGGGCCCATCAAGTTCTCTTCCACGACCATCTCCTCCTTTTCGGGAGTGTCAGGCCTAGGCTTGCCACCACCCTCAGGTGCTGGATGCTTGGTCCAGCCAGTCACCTTGGTATGTTTCCTGGTGGCGATCTGGGTGGCAAAGGCATCGAAGAGCTTCTTGACGGCTCCTTTGGGGAGACGCGTCCAAATGCTCTGCATGATCCAGAACTGATCCGACGGGATCTCGTAGAAGATACCCGTCTTCTGGTCCTGGTTGGACATGGCCCTGAGCAGCGCGTGCAGCTCATGAGCCTCGTCCTTCATGGCCTTGTTGGCAGCGATGTCTTTTGGTTCCTCACCCTTCTTTTCTTCGGTAGGTTGACTGGGTGAGGATCTGCGTCCCCTTAACCAATCAAACATTCCCTTACCTTGTTGGATGAGATCAAACCAGGAAATGGCATTCCGTTCGACCAACATCTTGAGGAAATCGACAGCCATGATGTGGCTCCTTTTGATTGAGTTCAATTGTTAACAGTGCCTGTATAGTGAGTCGGGTTTTTACCCCCAAGTTGCATACAGACACGGACCTATTCTGCAACACTGAATGATAGCACAAAACTTGTAAAAAGTCAATATAACACAGCTATGGTTTTGTGGCTTATGTGAGCCATAAAATAGCCATCGAAAAGGAGCGGAAGTAACAGAAGATAGGAGAGAATGATAGTCTTAGTTGGCTATGATTCTCATTGACAAAGCAGGAGAGCTATCCTATACTTTGTCTGTGGTTTATGAAGCGTGTTCTGAAGTTCGCGGAAGCGGGCTTTTTTTGTCGGAAAAGTGCTTTTTTGTAATTTCTAATTTGCTATTTATTTTTTAAACTCTATGCCAAGAACCAAAAAAGTGGTGACTCGAGATGATAGCGAAAGTCTTTCGGGGCGCTTGGGGGAATTTGGAAGTGCTGTCATGCAGATTGCTGACGAGAAGGGGCTTCCTCGTGAGAAAGTAATCGAAATTGTCGAAGCGGCTCTAGCAGCTGCTTACAAGAAAGATTATGGCAAAAAGGGCCAAGTGATTATCTCTAAATTTGATGAGGTAGCCAAGACAGCTGATTTCTTTCTCGTGAAAGAAGTGGTGGATGATACCGTTCGTGATTTTACTGTTCCCGAACCGGTAGCTGAGGGCGAAGAGGGAGCTGAGATAACTCCAGCAGTAGAGGAGGCCGAGGAGGAAACTGATGAAGAAAAGCTTCCTCGCTATAATCCAGAACGTGACCTGACGGTAGAGGATGCTCAGTCCCTCAAGAAGGGGGCCAAGCTTGGAGATCTTATTGAAATTCCTCTCGAGAATCATCAGGAGTTTGGTCGAGTGGCAGCTCAGACAGCCAAACAAGTGATCATCCAGCGTATTCGCGAAGCAGAGCGGGAGATCATGTTCCAAGAATACAAAGAAAAGGAGGGAGAGACCGTCAACGGCCAAGTCCAGCGTATCGAGGGTCGCAATGTCTTTATTGATCTGGGGAAATCTATTGGTATTCTCTTCCCATCGGAACAAATTCCTGGAGAAAATTACCGTACGGGTCAGCACGTCAAAGTGTATCTCGCACGAGTAGAGTCTGATCCCAAGGGACCAGGACTTCTCTTGTCGCGAGCTCATCCAGAGATGGTAAGACACCTCTTTTCACTTGAAGTACCAGAGATTTTTGCCGGAACCGTAGAGATCAAGGCTATTGCGCGTGAAGCGGGGAGTCGGACCAAAATTGCTGTCGCTACGAGCGAGGAGGGTGTAGATCCGATCGGTTCATGTGTTGGACAAAAAGGGACACGCGTTCAGGCAGTGATCGATGAACTTGGTGGAGAAAAAATTGATATCATCGAGTGGAATGATAATGCTGAAAAATTTATCAGCGCAGCCCTCTCGCCAGCCAAGGTACTGGCTGTAACTCTTGATGAAGAAGAGAAACAAGCCCTGGTCAAAGTGCCAAGCGATCAGTTATCGCTTGCCATCGGGAAGCGTGGTCAAAATGTACGTCTCGCTGCCAAACTTACTGGATGGCGCATCGATGTGACCAGTGATGCAGAATCAGCTCCAGCTGAAGAAGGAGAAAATGAAGAGGAAAAATCTCCTGAGTCTCCTGCTGAAACAGTCACTCAGACTGAACAGGAATAATTATCCTTCTAACTATTTAAGATTGATACTATGAACTTGTGGCATGATGTGACGCTTGGCGATGAAACACCAGAAGTAATCAATGTGATCATCGAAATTCCCAAGGGATCCCTCAATAAATACGAGATCGACAAAGAGACTGGTCTTATCAAGCTTGATCGAGCCAACTATTCGTCAGCTCCTTATCCAGTAGATTATGGCTTTGCTCCACAGACCCTCTGGGATGATGGTGACGCACTTGATGTTATTGTTCTTTCAACCTTTCCTCTCGCCCCGGGCATTCTCGTTAAAGCTCGTCCAGTCGCTATTATGGAAATGATTGATGGCGGTGATTCAGACTACAAGGTGATTGCTGTACCCGTTGAGGATAAGCGTTGGGATGATGTGAAAGATCTGAAGGATATCAATAAGCATAATCTCAAAGAGTACCAGCATTTCTTTGAGACCTACAAAGCTCTCAAGGGGAAGAAGAATGAAGTAGTAGTTCATGGGTACAAAGGCAAGAAAGACGCAGTGGCAGCCGTAAAGCGTTCTATCAAGCTTTACGAGAAGCAGTTCATGAAGAAAGAAGCATAATTTATCTCTGGCTCAATAGTCTTATCTCGTATGGAAGTCAATGTAAAAAAACTCCCGGAATCACGATTGGAAATTACGGTAACTCTCCCCTGGGAAACCTGGGGGAAGCATGAGGCACATGCAGCCGAGCACATGGCTGAGCATCTTAATATGCCCGGGTTTCGTAAGGGCAAAGTTCCTCATGCTATGCTCGAGGCTCGTTTTGGGCGGGAAGCTATCCTAGTTGAAGCAGCTGAGCATGCTGTGCACGAAGCCTATCCCAAAGCCTTGGTTGAAGCAAAAGCTGAAGCTATTGGCCGTCCAGAGATAAGTTTTGAGAAAGTAACAGCGGAGACACCGCTTGTCTTCACGATCAAAACTGATGTTTTACCCGAGATTACTTTGGGCGATTGGCAAAAGAAGGTAAAGACGGTAAATGCCGCTGAAGCCAAGAAGGGAGTCGCGGTTGATGTCAAAGAGATTGATGCAGAGATAGATCGTTTGGCTAACATGCGAGCTACTTTTGTTTCGGTTGATCGACCAGCCAAATCCGGCGATAGCGTCAAAGTAGATTTTACAGTGAGACAAGATGGAGTGGTTATAGAAGGGGGGCGAGCTACGGATCATGCCATCGTTCTTGGCTCAGATGCTTTTATCCCTGGTTTTGAGGCAGCTGTTGAAGGCATGAAGGTGGGCGAAGAGAAAGAGTTTGAGCTCTCTTTTCCAAAAGAGTATCATGCCAAACATTTGGCAGGTAAGCCAGCTCAGTTTACCGTTAAACTCAAGACAGTGGAGGAAAAGAAGCTTCCTGTTGTTGATGACGCCTTTGTGAAGAGCTTGGGAAGATTTGAAGATGTGGCTGCTCTTCGAGCAAGCATCGAGTCAGGTATACTTGAGGAGAAAAAACAGGCACGAAAAGAGGAATGGCGAACAGCTATTTTGGATGCTGTTGTAGAGACAGCCACCCTCGACTATCCGCTGGTGCTCGTAAGTGAGGAGCTTGAAAGAATGGTTCGCCAATTTGAAGGACAAGTCTCTATGATGGGTTTCACCTGGCAAACTTACTTGAGTCAGGTCAAGAAGACTGAAGAGGAATTGCGAGCTGAGTGGACTCCTCAGGCCAAGAAGCGTATTGCGGCTGAACTCGTGCTTCAGAAAATTGCAGCTGAACAAGATATCGAAGTGGCGAGTGAAGCTATTGAGGCAGAGATGAATAAGATCTTCCAGCACTACAAGAGTGAGCAGCAAATTGAGAAAAATATTGATATGAGTCGACTCTATACCTCTGTACGGGGACGACTAATCAATGAAAAGACATTAGAGTATTTGGAGAGGCTTGGATTGTAATTCGTAAGAATTCTCTATGAAGACTCCTCAGAATAATTATCTCGTCCCAATGGTTATCGAAAAAACCAATATGGGCGAGCGAGCATACGATATCTACTCGAGACTTCTCAAGGATCGTATTGTTTTTATTGGGTCGCCTATTGGCGATGAAGTAGCCAACACCGTCATCGCCCAACTGCTTTTTCTCGAGTCACAGGATCCTAAAGAGGATATCAAAATGTATATCAATTCACCTGGCGGATCGGTTACCTCTGCTATGGCGATTTATGACACAATGCAGTATGTCAAACCCCATATTCAGACTATCTGTATTGGTCTAGCTGCCTCGGCTGCTTCAGTGCTTCTCTCGGCCGGTGCCAAGGGAAAACGTTTCGTGCTCCCAAACGCTGAGGTGATGATCCATCAAGTACTTGGCGGGGTGGAGGGGCAGGCAACAGATATCGATATTCACGCGAGGCATATACTTAAAGTACGTGATCGATTGAATAAGATTTTGGCCAAGCATACTGGTCAAAAATTAGCCAAGATCGAAAAGGATACTGATAGAGACTATTTTATGTCGGCCGAGGAAGCAAAGAGTTATGGTATCGTTGATAAAATACTTGGAGCTTAGAATAAACCTTATAAAAAACACCCGCCGGAGCGGGTGTTTTTTTATTTGAGGATTCTTGGTGATGCATCTAGGCCTGAGGAGAATGATTCTCTTCAGCTGCCAATCGTCCCATGAGAAGGAGTCCGCCAATAATAGCCAGGTTCTTGAGAATCTGAGTGTACTGCATCTGATCCTGCATAGGATCACCCGTAAAGCTGGTATGTCCCAGTATAGTAGCGAGGACAGTAAAGACCAGGAGCATCTCTACTGCGAGTGCAGTCCGCCAATTGACGAGGAGCATAACGCCACCACCGAGCTTGAAGACAATAGCGAGAACAGTGAGAAGAGTAGCGACACTGGCATTGGTGAGGCTCCCAATATAACCAACGGTTCCTTCAAAATTCATGAGCATGTTTAGTCCGCCAACGACGAAGAGGAGAGCGAGAAACACTCTTGCTACTGTTGGCACCCAAGCTGCTCGCATACAGTCACGCATAAACATACACGTTTAGAGTAAATGGTTACGTTCTTAGTATACCATTCTGATAGTCGATATTGTGGTAGCCTGTCAAGTAAAAATAAAAACACCCACTGGGGTGGCTACAGGGAATCGAACCCTGATTCATGGTACCACAAACCATTGTCCTACCATTGAACGATAGCCACCCCACTAGGTGCTTTGAAAACTTGATGTGTCCCCGGAAGGAATCGAACCTTCATCAACGGCTTAGAAGTCCGCGGCTCTATCCATTGAGCTACAGGGACATAATGAGGACACGTTTATAAGAAGAACGGTGCCGGGTGGGTGCAGTAGGAATCGAACCTACGACCGTTGGCTTAAGAGGCCACTGCTCTACCGACTGAGCTATGCACCCAAACAAAAAACAACTGACTAAGCAGTGGCTCTAGAGTAGCGAAGAATAGAAGGTGAGTCAAGTAAATAATGAAGACCCCTAGGAGAGTATCCAAGGGGTCGGGAGCGTCGTATCCTCATCACGAGGGGGGCGCTATTTGGAGTTTCAAATCCGAGGCACGGATTCTATCTCCGAAGGATATGGATCACCTCCTTCCTTGGGGCCGTCTTTGGCCCATCGAACAGGTCGTTCAGTCCAGCTTGGTCCAGCCACCGTCGGCCGTCGCGCGGTGCACACCGATGCCGTAGCGGGTCGTCAGGCGCTTCAGGTCCGGGGTGCGGCCACCGTTCTTGGCCATCGCGCGCGCGTGAGGGTCGAGGTGCAGACCAGCCTTGTTGTCGCCACCTTCGCCGAGCTTCTTCGCCGTGGCCTTGTCTTCGCTGCCGATCTTCAGCAGCGCCTTGTTGGTGGTCGGCGTGGGTGCAGCGGCACCGGCATGGGGCGAGCGGGCGTCCGAGATCGACAGGTGATGCAGCGCGGCGTTGATGATGACGGCATGCGGTTTGGCCGAGGAATGGGCCAGGGTGCGTGGTGTTGCCATGGGATCTCCTTGGTGACATGGATGCCGTTGACCGGAAGGGTCTTGGGCGCGAACGCCCCAAGGAGAAGCAACTGCTTTCCGAGGGGACTAACTAAAGAGAATATTTCTCTTCATGTAGTCACCTCGGAATAGGCGTAGTCCACTTCAAAGAACTATGCATTCCAGTGTACTCTCGTGAGCGAAAAAGTCAAAAAACTGTCAAGCAGTTAAATTAGGGATGGATAGCCTTGTATTCTTTCCATTGACGACTGGACCAGTTTTTGGGTTTCTCAGTGAGTATCTCTTCTCCCGGATGAGGAAAGAGGCTTGGAGATTTGTAGTTGCTAGGGAAAGTATCGTTGATGAATACATTACCATCTTTATCTTTGACGGTTTGGGTAAAAATAGTACGCATACTACCATCAGGATTTGATTCTAAAATATGAGGACCATCAATCGTAGCTGTACGCCCATCTGAAGTACCGAAGAAAGTTACCGTAAGCTCGGTGCCAACTATTTTTGGCATCATGAGAATAGCTCCCGGCGTATTATTCTTGAATTTGAGATCTGGACGGGGTATATAAATGGTCGCATCAAGACCGTAGGGCTTATAATATTGAACTGGATAAGAGTGGTTTTTTCGTTCAGTGATTTCAAGTCCGGCGAGAAGAGCTGCTCGAAACACTGTCGTGGAAACCTGGCAGATACCGCCACCAAATTCTGGTTCTGTCTTGTTATTCCGAATAACGAGTTCAGGAAGATAGCCATGGTCGCCATCTACTTCGCCAAGGTATTCTACAAAAGAGAATTCTTCACCAGGAGCAATAACGAGTCCGTCATACTGCTCGGTCGCTCGATGGATATTGAATATACGATTTTTTGGTGAACCACGGAAGTTGGTTTTTCCCTGGGAAAGTTCGGTATCAAGACGAAGGTCATCGATAGTTTCTCGAGAGACTTTGGCGGGTACTAGGGTTGTGGGAAGTTCTACTTCTCGGATAGGAGTATTTTCGGTTTGAAGTGTTTGAATGAGTGTCCTAAGGCTTGCTTCTCGTTCGATAGCAACTCCTGGAACAGCTTCGGCGGTGATGATCAACTTATTATTTTCGTCGAGGGCAAGTTTGGCATTGATAGGTGGTCGTTCAATTTCCTCTATGATGGCGAAGGCTTGTTCGCGCACTCTATTCTCTTGTACCGCAAAAGTCTCTCGGCTAACGAAATGAGAGAGGAGCTCCCGAGAGATAAATGCCTTGCAATAAAAATAGAGAGAAGAACACTTTGTCTGAGGGTGCTCGATCTCTGGAGTTTGCAATGGAGAAAAAATGGTAGCCTGTCCTACAGAAAACCAGCTCTTGAGTTCCGCATGTTCTATTACTCGGACAGTGTCTCCAGCGATGAGAGAAAGCTTTTCTGGTATTTCAGCTGCTTGAACTGAGGAAGACGAACATAGGAAAAAAAGAACGCCCATGAATGAGGCGCTCAGGAAAAACCCATGCAACCGAAAGGAGAACAGTATCATCATGCTTTTGCCATTTCAGGCTACTATTTACTGCTGTCAGTTAGAAACCACGCACTTGGATTTTTTTGGTTTTAGTAGTATCGGCTTTTGGAAGACGAATAGTTAGGATGCCGTTTTTGAGGGAAGCGTCGGCTTTTTCTGGAATCACATCAACAGGGAGGAGGACTGAACGAGAAAATGACCCCCAATAACATTCTTGGTAGTAGTAGTTACCATGTTCAACGATCTCTTCGTTTTTTCGTTCTCCGCGAATACTGACCATGTCATTATTGATAGATACATCAAGGTCTTCTGGCTTAACACCAGCAATGGTTGATTTGATGACAATATCATTGTCTGTCTGGTAAACATCGATAGTCAATTGGCCATCGGCATTGTCGTCTCCGCTGGCGATAGGTGAGCTAGTAGGATAGCTTGGGGTAGACCAGCTTCCTTCCTCACGGCCAGAGGCTACTGGAGCGCTGGCATAATCACTGGCTCCAGTGGTCATGCGCAGATTGGTTGGTTCTTCAGCTTGACTGTAGATACTCACGTTTTCCTGGTAGTTCTCTAGAGGAATTTCGGTGTCTCGTGCACCGGTCAGTTTCTCGAAAAATGAGCGTTTTTGTTTGGTCATAAGATAACAAAAAAGATAGGAATAGGTACAATCCTAGTATAGAGAAAAGTATGGTTGAGGGCAAATAGTCTAGGTCTGTAACCTGAAGAAATTGAAGAGAGCGTGGAGACCGGTGAGTATCATGAGCAAGGTGAGAAGAAGGCGAGTCTTGGATAGAGAGAATCTTCTCAGGAAGAGTCCGATTATGAAAACGGTAATAAGGTGAAGGAGGGTATTGGTGAGAACGAGGAGGAAAACGGATGAGTTATATTTTTGAGAAAGAAGACTGAGGAAAATTTCGAGGGCAGCAAACCCGAGACCAAACGAAAGAAGGTTATGCCATACGAGGGTCTTGGCACCGAATCGTTTAAAAATTTGCACTAAAAAAAGAAGTTTGGATGATTCCTCAATAAGCGCTGCGCCGATGAGTGAAGTGAGAGTAAAGTGGGTAAGTGAAACGTTTTCTCCAAAAATGAGCAGGAAGAATACTTGAGCAAGAAGCGCCGCAGAACCTGCGAGAGCGCCATAAATAAAGGCGAGAGCAGTCATGGTTTTATTTTTTATTTGAGAGCGTCGATAGATTCGACTAATTGAGTCTGTTTTATTTTATTTTCCGCGAGCGTTTTCTCTTGGGCAGCGATGATATCAGCTGGGGCTTTGGAGCGGAAGTGCTGGTCGGCTAGTCGTTTTTCAAAGGTGGCAATAGCTGCTTCAAGTTTTACTTTTTCCTGAGTGAGGCGAGCCTTTTCTTTTTCGATATCAATAACATCACCAAGATGGATGAATCCATGAATGTTACCGAGTCCGATGCTGGCTGTTGCTTTTGGTTGGGCGGATTCTTGGGTGATGAGGACGTCATCAATTCGGCCGAGACGTTGAATGATAGGGATGAATGATTCGAGCGTAGCCGTATTTCCCACGAGCGTGAGCGTGAGTGTCTCTTTTGGATCAATGTGGTAAGTGGTACGGACTTGGCGAATTTTTTGGATGAGTTTGATGATAGTAGCGAACTCGCCTTTTGTTTCAGCAGAGAGAGTCGGCTGAATTATTTTGGGCCAAGCACTGCCCATGAGAAGTGGTTGATTTTGATTGATGTTCGCTGAGAGTGTTTCGGTGACAAATGGAGCGAAGGGATGCCATAGCCTAAGCAATGATTCGTAAAGAAAAATAAGAAGAGTGTCATTTTTTTCAATTTTATGAATCTCGACATACCAGTCAGCAAATTCGTTCCAGGTAAAATCACGGAGTGTTTCAGCCGCCAGAGAAAGATGGTAATTTTCGAGATGACGAGTGACATCCTGTAAAGTGGTATTGAAGCATGCAATGATCCACTCATCAGCTGGTGAAACAATAAGGTTGGGAGTGAATGCTGCAGTATTTGATGATTGCAGATTTGTAACGTAGCGACCGAGATTCCAGAGTTTGTTGACGAAATTCCGCATAGCAGTAAATTTCTCTGGACCAACCTTGACATCGTTTCCGGGAGTAGAGCCCATAATAAGCGAAAGTCGTAAGGCATCAGCTCCGTATTCTTTGGCGACGTCGAGCGGGTTAATCGTATTGCCGAGGGATTTGCTCATCTTGCGACCCTTTTCATCGCGAACAAGCCCATGAAGATACACTGTTTTAAACGGTACCTCACCTATGAGATACTCTGACATGAGAATCATGCGCGCTACCCAGAAAAAGAGAATGTCGTAGCCTGTCTCGAGCAGGGTGGTGGGGTGATAGGTCTGAAAATCTTCTGAACGCTCGTCGGGCCAGCCAAGAGTAGAAAAAGTCCAGAGTCCTGAAGAAAACCAAGTATCAAGTGTATCAGGATCCTGCTCCCAATCGTCACCTTCTGGGGTTTCGGTACCACAGTACACTTCATCACCTCGGTACCATACAGGAATGCGATGGCCAAACCAGATCTGGCGGCTGATACACCAGTCGCGGAGATTGTCGATCCAGTAAAAATAATTCTTTTCAAAACGTTCAGGGAGGATGGTAATTTTTTTCTCACGAATGGCTCGCTGCATGAGTTCTTTGAGAGTGGTCTTCTGTCCATCACGCTCAAATTTACGATTGACTCCGATAAACCACTGACGCATAACCTGTGGTTCGATGATGGCCCCAGTGCGTTCGGCGGTAGCTACTTTGTGGAGATAGTTTTCCTCGATTTTGGTCACGAGGCTTTTTGCGGTAAGCTTGGCGATGATTTTTTCACGAGCCTCAGTGATCGGCATGCCAACAAATTCTTCGCCGGCAATAGGCAGGAGATTTCCGTTGAGATCGATTACTTGTTCCATGTTGAGACCATGCTTTTCAGCCAGCTCAAAATCGGTCACGCTGTGCCAGGGGGTGATAGTCATGACCCCGGTACCAAAGGTTGGATCAATCACTTCGTCTTTGATTACTGTGGCTTCGATAAGACCATTGATCCACTCGACGGTGATTTTTTGACCATGTTGATAGTTGCTGTAACGTTCATCAGCTGGATGCATGACGACGTATTTATCGCCAAACTTGGTTTCTGGACGGGCCGTGGCAATTTCAAATGGACCATACTTGAGGTAATAGAGTTTGGTTGTCTCTTCCTGATACACTACTTCGTCATCAGAAATGGTCGTTTGGCCAACCGGATCCCAGTTGACGATACGGTTACCACGATAAATAATCCCAGCATCATACATGCGCTTGAACGCCGTGCGAACCGCGAGACTTCGGGCTTCATCAAGTGTGTAGGCTTCACGCGACCAGTCAACCGATGAACCCATGCGCTTTACTTGATTGACGATGGTATCGTGACTCTCAAGGGCAAATTTTTTTACCTGCTCGAGAAATGCCTCACGGCCAAGATCGTGACGAGTTTTCCCTTCTTTTTCTCGAAGAATCTTTTCGACTTTACTTTCGGTGGCGATAGCAGCATGATCGGTTCCTGGGAGCCAGAGCGTGCGGTAGCCATTCATGCGTTTGTATCGCACGATGGTGTCTTCGATAGCAAGCATGGCGGCATGGCCGATATGGAGCGTACCGGTTACATTGGGTGGAGGGAGGACAATAGAGAAAGGCTGGGCATCCTTTTTCGTTATACCTACCTTGATACACGTATCGGGGTTGGCCAAATCATCCTCATTCCAGCGAGCGAGGATGGCTTCCTCCCACTGTTTCGGGTCGTAGGCTTTGGGAAATTCACTTGTTTTTACTTCGTCAGACATGTCATCACCCTAACACGGGAAAGGGCTTGTTTCAAGCGAAAACCCTAGAGGTTTCGCCTCCCTTTTCTGAGACGTTTTAGATTGAGGAGTGGAGCGAAGAGATCATCTTCAAGTGCTGGTTTAAAGAAAGCGAGTTCAGCTTTGGTTGGGGACTTTTCCTTGAAAGTTATATTAGGTATATCCGTTATGAGCGCGAGAGGTGTTTGTTCATTACCATCACCCATGACGAGTGAAGCAGCGGTAGCGAGAGCGTCGATATGATTGGCGTGAGTTGTAAAAATATGACCAAAAATATCAGGGACGTGTTCATAGTCTTTGAGGGCTACGATGCCGCTCCAACCGATTGCTACCCCGGTTACTCCACGCCGGAGTGGTAGTGAGTGGCTATCAACAATGATGACTCCTGCTTCCTTTATTTTGAAACGCTTGATGAGGTAGGCACGGGTTTTTTTGGCAGTGGTGTAGCTATCTTTGGGGAGGAGGGAGTAGTAGCCACTGGTATTGGAGCTATCTATGCCGGCCCTCGCGATAAAGGTGTGGTCGACGATGGTGAGTGGGACATCATAGCGACTGACTGAAGCAGGGAGATAGTATTCAGCCTCTTGTTCGAGAAGAGAATCTTTTATTTTTTGTTTTGGGACCGTGCGGCCTTCGCAGAGAGCGACGACCTTGGAGGTGATGACCAGAATTGACCTTTCGGGAAATTTTTTGAGAGAGCGATCAAGGAGCGCGACCAGCGTCGTACTTTTGGGAGTGACTTTTTCGGTTTTTACTGGAATGATGTGCATAATCTATTTTTTCTCAACAGGTAATTTTACTTGTCTTACGCTTCGTACGAAAGCTGCAAAATCACCATGTTGAGAAATTATCTTCCATCTTGCTTGAGGCCTGGTGTAGCAAGAGGGAAATGGGCTGATGGTTCGAGATGGAGTGCATCGTTCTTGAGGGCTGCTCGCTCGGAAGGTGACATGCGTGCGAGTCGCAGGATACCAGCTGCACCGATCATGACGGCATTATCGAGCGAGTATTTAAACTGTGGCATACGGAAAGTACAGTCAGGGTACCGCTTGACCATAGTCTCAATTTGCTCACGGAGACGATTGTTGGCTGAGACGCCACCAGCAATAACAAGAGTCTTTGGTTGATATTCTTGAATAGCACGCTCGGTTTTTGTTACGAGTACATCGACGACGGCTTCTTGAAACTCGTGAGCAATCGTGGCAACAAAATGTTCATCTTTGAGCTCCTCTGGATGGTTTTTGAGAAAATAGAGGACAGCGGTTTTGAGTCCAGAAAAAGAGAAGCGATAATCGTTACTCTCGATGAGTGGGCGAGGAAAAAGTTTTGCTTCCCTTGTTTCTTGTTGACGAAATGTATCAGCTCTTTTGCTCACTGCTGGACCGCCAGGGTAGGGGAGACCGAGCATTTTCGCTACTTTATCAAAAGCCTCACCAGCAGCATCATCCTCGGTTTCGCCCAGGAGTTCGTACTGGAAATGATCACGCATGAGGACCAGCTGGGTATGGCCACCAGAGACAATAAGAGCCAGGAGTGGAAACTGAAAGTCTGTTTGCCCGGTAGACGAGTCTCCAGCTGAGGTTTCATCCTTGATCGATCTCACAAGATTGGCATAGATATGTCCTTCGAGATGGTTTATACCGATAAGTGGTTTGTTCCAAGTGAGAGCCAGCGTTTTGGCGGCGGTTGCGCCGACGAGGAGAGCGGGGATAAGCCCGGGTCCCTGGGTCACGGCGAGTCCATCGATATCAGTCGGTGTGAGAGTAGCTTCCCGTAGAGCCGATGTCACAATAGGGACGATATTCCTCACGTGCTCACGAGCTGCCAGGTTGGGCACGACACCACCATACTGAGCATGGAGGGCAATTTGCGATGAGACAGCTTCTCCGAGCACGGTGATCATACCATCCTCATAACTGAGAATGGCTGCGGCAGTTTCATCACAGGATGTTTCGATCGCCAGGAGGCGGAGCATACATTACGATTATTCGGTCTCTACTCTACAATGGAAGGACAATAATGAGAAGGGTGATACCGATAAGAGTGATAATGAGTTTTCCGATAATGCTTTTCCAGTGACGCCTTATGTAGGCGATATCTTCGCGGAGCCAGTTATCATTACCGCGCTTGGCTACAAGCTCGCGCATCTCTCGATCGTTCCAGGAAACAAAGAAATGACGGAAATCATAATAAATCTCACCATCTTTGCCAGAGAAAAATTTATACCAGTGATCAGTGAATGGCCAGAGCCAGCGTATGCCATAGCCCATACCAACTGAGTCATGGAGATGATGTCCAAAGATCCCCAGGGCGAAGAGAGCCATCCAGGCTGGTCCATGATAGGTTCCGACAAAGAGAGTGATGGGAATATAGGCCATGGGGGCATGGAGAAGAGTTCGATGGAGATCGATTATCGTGCCACCGACGGTGCCACGCTTCCAGTATTCGAACCAGAAATCAATATCTGGGAGGAGCGCAAAAACAACCCCCGCAAGAATCCATTCGGGAGTGATGATTTTTTCGAAGAGGAGAGCGACGAAAAAGGCCCACAAGATGCCAAGTTTGATATCGAGAAACATCAGTTCAGAGAGTAAAAATCGGGCTCAGTGTACCACAAAAAAACGCGCCCTCCAATCCTAGGTGTAGGACGGGAGGGGAATTGGGTTGACTTAGACGTCTCTGCCCAGGAGTCCATCAAGAACGAGGGGGGCAAGTTTCTTGGGATCCGCCCCTTTGACTCCTGCGGCGAGTGCATGGGCAATCGCCAAAGCTCTTTCCTTTGGGTCTCTGATGCGCATGATCGCGCTATTATCTCCAGTAGCTGGTGGAGCGACCCCAGCTGATGGATCCTGCTCGTCATCGGAGTGATCGTACGGCAGGAGATACTGCCATGGGATTGACATGGGCATGTGACCTCCTTGGTGATGAAAACTCGATGCCGTTAGTATACACCCGAGTCAAAACCTTTCAAGAGCGTACATATTTAAAAAATAAAAAGACTCTGGATAAACCAGAATCTTTTTCGATTCAGAGTAGCCCCAAGGGGAGTCGAACCCCTCTTACCAGGATGAAAACCTGGTGTCCTAGCCGATAGACGATGGGGCCATATTTTACACAAGGCTTGGCAATGGCGGGCCAGCAATTTTGAGAACAAAAAAAGCAGAGTGAACTGCGACGTTAGTGTAGCATAAAAGACTCGTTTGGCAAGTTGCCACGTTAGGGTTTTGGCATGGTATGCAAACAATATTTGACGTAGTGGTATATTTATGTTACCCTATTTACCTGCACCTTTTTCATCTCATCAACCAACTAATGCCTGAGGAGGCGCCTTGGATAAGTTTCAACTGTTACGAGAGGTTATCGAGTACTGGTACCTGGTACTTGGTTTTCTCATCATTCTCGCAGTCTGGAAGAAGTGCGCGCCAGCTGTGAAAAAGGGTATGACAACAGCGGTCAAGCCCTTCCGTGAGTCATCGGCTGTTGATGACGATGCGATCCAGGCGTGTGGAGACGTACTTGGGATGGAGAAGCGACTCGCCTCACCACAGCACCACGAATAAGCATCTTCGCAATGCGAGGGAGCGCATCAACCGAAGTCCCTGCCGTCAGTGTACGTGCAGGGCTTTGAAATTTTATATGCCAAATTTATTTCCAGATACTCAGCATCCAGGAAGTAATTCCTCCGACGAGAGCAAAGAGGAGTGTGCCCCAGAGCGTGTCGACAATGGCGAGCTTGAGGGGAAAACCATTAAGGGTGGCGTAATTAGTGAAATCATAAAAAGCATACATAACAAAACCAAAGAGGGCACCGGTGAGAGCTGCTTGGCTTGGCGATTTATGAGCGGGATCGACGAAAATGATAAGGCCGAGAATGCCAACAAGGTAGACGATTACGGCGCCAGTCATATTGACCACTAGTGAGCCATTTTCAACCTTGATGAGAGGGGCGAGTGAAGTCAGATAGAAACGTTTAGCAATCTGAGCGAGCCAGAGATAGTCGATTATAGCCATGACAGGGACAGCAATGACAAAGGTTTTGAGTATTTCAGAAAGAGTTGCTGGCATAGAGATATTTTTAGATAAAATTATTCGGGGAGAGAATTATTTTTGGCTATTTCACCATATAGCTGAGCACTCTCACGAACGGTACGTTTCTGAGTGGTACGATCAACAGCAATGAGACCAAATTTGAGCCAGTATCCTTTGTCCCACTCAAAATTATCGAGGAGCGACCAGTAGAGGTAACCACGGACATCGGCACCGGCCTCTATAGCTCGATGAAGGGCCGTGAGCGCTTCATGGATAAATCGTGGCCGGAGGTCATCGTCATGATCAGCGATACCATTCTCGGTGATGTAGATAGGTTTCTCATATCGCCGGAGATCCATTGCAGCATGATAGAGCGAACTTGGGTAATATTCCCAACCAAAATCGGTTTGGAGTTTATTTTCATTTTTGTTGTACCCCCAGTTGATGCGATGGTGATTGTAATGGTTGAGGCCGATAAAGTCTTGGCAGTCTTTGATCTGATTGAGAAACCAGAAATTCCAAGCGCAGTCAGCGAACCATTTGAGCGTACGATTGATAAGAGTGTTTCCAGCGGCTTCAAACCAGATATTGTGTTTGGCAATCCCTACTTCTGCTTGAGGAGAGAGAGTTTTCAGTGCGGCATATGTTTTGCGATGGGTCCGGACCAGTTGCTTGAGGGATTGATAGTACTTGATCAAACTTTTCTGCATGGGAGGCCACTGACCTTTGAGATAGGCGTGACCGCTGATAACATCGGGCTCATTGAGGGTAATCCAAAATGTAACTTCATTCCCCAATGCGTTGGCAACTGCTTCGCTGTACCTGGCAAAGAGATTGGGAAAATCTGGAGCGAGGATGCCACCACGCTTGGAGAGCCACAAGGGGAGCGTCCAGTGCCAGAGGGTGACAAATGGTTCAATATTTCGTTTTCGAAGAGCGAGTATCATATTTCGATAATGCTCCAGCACCTCTGTATCAAATTTTCCTTCTGCTGGTTCAATTCGTGACCATTCAAGAGAAAAACGATAGGCGTTGAGATGGAGCTCTTGGAGAATAGCAAAATCTTCTTCGTAGCGGTTCCAGTGGTCGCAAGCTGTCCCAGAAAGATAATTAGCTGGATTGGTGGCTTCCGCTCGAAACTTCTTCCAGTGGGGATTCCACCAGAATGATGCCTCCGATGCTCGGGCGAGGCGCTCAGCGTGCTCTTTTTCCCACTCGCTCCAGTCATTGTGATTGTTACCCTCAACTTGGTGAGAGGCGGTCGCGGCGCCCCAGAAAAAATTTTGTGGAAAGGATTTTGACATAGTTGCCGGTTTAGGGTTTTTCTGTTAGTCTAGGCCCGCTATAAAAACAGTTGGTATTTGGTCTCTGTTCTGCTTTCTACTATAGCGTATACTGAAACTATGTCATCTCCTACTGATTTTGTTTTTCCTAATCCAAAAACGAACGAGCCTGGAGCGCGATTGGTCCAGCGTTCTCTCGAAATGATCCCTGGCCTTCTTACGTGGGGGACACTAATCGGGGTAGTGTTTCTGTCTCTTTTCCTCCCACTTTGGGCTGCAGTTTTCATTATTGTCTTTGATGTTTACTGGATATACCGAGCGCTTTACATTTCACTTTTTGCAGTAGAGGCACAGCTTCAGATTGCTCGTGGGAAACGTATCGATTGGGGGGAGCGTTATCGTGAGAGTCAGTACCCAGAGGAATATGTGAAAAAACTCGAAAGTCGCATCATGGCGCTCAAACAAGAGCGGCAGGCACTTTCTTGGCTCGCTTGGAAAAAGCGTCATCGGATTACCCGAGCGGTGCGGCGCAATCAAGAAATACTGCGTGAGACAGAGGCACTTATTCCATTTGCCAGTGAGATTATGGATTGGCGAGAGGTTATTCATGTCGTGCTCCTTCCGACTGCTGGTGAACCAGTGGAAGTGATCGAGCCAGCGCTGGAGTCATTGGTAGCCGCCCGCTTCCCCAAGGAACAGATGATTATACTTTTGGCAACCGAAGAGCGCGAGGATCCAGCGACGAGACTTCCCAAGGTGGCCGCTCTCAAAGAAAAATTTGCTCATCAATTCCGTGATTTTTTGGTGACGACTCATATCGTGGCCGAAGGAGAAATGAAATGCAAAGCATCCAATGCAGGGTTTGCTGCTCGTGAGCTCATGAAATATTTGGACGAGAGGGGAATTGACTATAAGCGAGTGGTCTTCTCAAATTTTGATTGTGATTCAGTAGTGCATCCAGAATACTTTGGGGCGCTCACGTATCACTACACCACTGATCCCAAGAGACTCCAAAGAGCCTATCAACCGCTCCCCATGTATCACAATAATTTGTGGGATACCAACGCCTTTGTGCGTATCATCGTGACAGGTTCATCATTCTGGCATCTCTATCAGTCAACACGGAGAGAGATGGTGACTTTCTCTTCTCATTCCGAGCCATTTGATACGCTTGTCCGAGTTGGTTTTTGGCCAGTCAATATGATTAGTGAAGACTCTATTATTTATTGGAAGTGTCTTTCGTATTTTCATGGAGATTACCGAGTACAGCCGATTCACCTTCCTATTTCGCTTGATGCTGTGCTGGCTCCAACCTATTGGCGAACACTGGTCAATCAGTATAAACAGAAACGGCGTTGGGCGTATGGTATAGAAAATTTTCCCGTAACAATGCGGTCGCTCTGGCCAGACAAAATTATTCCTTTCTGGAAGAAGCTTAGAATCTCGTTTGAGATGCTTGAGGGTCACTACTCCTGGGCCACCACTTCTTTCCTCCTTACTTTTCTTGGATGGCTCCCACTTCTTTTGGGGAGTGATCTCTTTCGTGAGAGTGTGCTCGCCCACAATCTCCCGCTCTTTACTCGGATGCTCCTTACCCTTGGTATGAGTGGGATGCTTATCTCTATTCCGATGGCACTGCTTACCTTGCCACCGAGACCCAAACGCTATCATTGGACGCGGACATTTCTCATGCTTTTTCAATGGCTTCTGGTGCCGCTGGTTGCTTTTCTCTCAGCGCTTCCAGCTATTGATTCTCAGACTCGTCTCCTGACCAAGCGTTATTTTGGCGAATTTTGGGTCACCGAAAAAATGCGAAAAATTGAGTAGGGTGATTTACTCAAAGTGAATCCGTTCTTCAAATTTCTGAAGTGCTTTTTTGAGGAGGGGATAATTTTTGAGTTCAGCATCCTGTTTGAGGAGTGCCTCTGCTTTTTCTCGGGCAATGGCGATGAGGCGAGCGTTGGTAAGATGTTCAAAAGCAATGTCGGGGAGACCAGACTGTCTGGTCCCGAGAAAAGCTCCCGGTCCGCGGAGTTCAAGATCGATTTCAGCCAGATCAAAACCGCTGGCGTGTTTTTCTAGTGCTTGCAAGCGTTTACTTTCCGGACTCTTACCGTCACTCGGAAAAAGAAAGCAGTAGCTCTGATCGGACCCGCGCCCAACACGACCGCGGAATTGGTGAAGTTGTGAAAGCCCGAAGCGCTCAGCTCCCTCGATGAGCATCACGGTCGCATTTGGAATATCGATCCCTACTTCCACTACTGCGGTTGAAACGAGAATATCAATTTTTTTATTTTTGAAGTCTTGCATGATGCGATCTTTTTCAGCTGATTTCATCCGGCCATGAAGCAGTCCAAGATGGAAATCAGGAAAAACTTCGTGGGCAAGATGGGTATGTTCGCTCGTAGCCGCCCGTACCTCTTCCAGTGCTTTTGAACTTTCTACCAGAGGAAGGATTACAAAAGCTTGGTGGCCAGCCTTTATTTCTTTTTGAATAAAAGTATATACTTTCTCACGGTCTGCTATAGATGAGGCTACACGGGTGATGATAGGTTTCTTGTGAGCTGGTACTTCATCCAAGAGAGAGAGGTCAAGATTGCCAAAAAGAGTAAGGGCAAGTGTGCGTGGGATAGGGGTAGCAGTCATAGAAAGAAAATGGGGAACGTGTTGAGCATCGCCATCTTTGCTTTCAAAGGAGAGTTCCTGTAGTCGTGCTCGTTGAGCGACTCCAAAGCGATGTTGTTCGTCTACCACGACCAGCGCGAGTTTATGAAAATTTACTTTTTCTTCAAGGAGAGCGTGGGTCCCGATGATGATATCGGGAATGCCAGCTTGGATAGCCTTGATGAGAGAGCCTTTTTTTATTGACTCACCATTAAGTTTACTGAAGCTTCCGGTGAGAAGAGCAATATTTTTTTTCTGAGTAGCGAGAAGTTTTTGGAAAGTGTGAGCATGCTGTTCGGCTAGGACCTCGGTAGGTGCGAGCAGTGCTCCCTGATAACCAGCGGAATTGATACTGAGGAGAGAGAGAAGGGCTACTATCGTTTTGCCACTCCCTACATCGCCATTGAGGAGGCGGTTCATAGGATGACCTTTTTCGAGGTCGCTGCTTATCTCAAGCAGTGCTTTTTCTTGTCCATTGGTGAGAGAAAAGGGGAGTGTTGTTTTAAAATGTTCAACGATGGACCGATAGTCTTCCTGCTCAAGTGTAATCGCTCGTCCATGATGCATGGTTTGTTTGAGGGAAAGACTTTTGAGCTGTAAGAAAAACATTTCTTCAAAAGCAAAACGTTTCTCGGCGATGAGCCTCTGCTTTTCATCTTTTGGGAAATGGATGTAGGCCAGAGCGCTCCGAAGATCGGGGAGGTGGAGGGAGTCGAGTACGTCTTTGGGAAGAGGGTCAGGAATGGGACCTATTTTTTGGAAAAGAGTAGCAATTTGCCAACGAAGAAATTTGGAGGTGAGTCCAGTAGTTTCGGGATAGATAGGGACTAGCCTCCCGGTGTGAGTAGCTGCTCGATCGGCTCGTTCGAAAGCAGGCGACTGCATGATGAGTCCTATTTTGTCGCGACTAATCTTTCCTGAGAGCCGAATAGATTCACCAATCTTGACAGTGCTTTCGATAAATTTTTGATTGAACCAGATGATGCGGAGACTGCCACTTGCATCTTCAATGGTAGCTCGAGTGATGAGTAATCTTTTTTTCCAGGATCGCTCGCTGGTTATTTCACTGACGACTCCTTCGATGGTGGCCTTAGACCCTTCTTCTAGGGAAGTGATAGACATGAGCGATGCGTAATCCTCGTAGCGATTAGGGAAATGATAGAAGAGATCATGCACTGTTTCAATTCCAAGGCGCTTGAGAGCATACCAATGAGTCTTTTTGACAGTAGAAAAAGTATCGATGCGGGTGGTAAGTTCAATCATAGAGAAGGTTCACTCGCCAGTATAGCGCATGTGATACGCGCGAGAAAAAGAAAAGGGGTCGGCGCGCGCGATGGCGGCCGACCCGAAAACGGTCCTCGTACGTAAGGACCCCGGCAAAGAAGCGGGCGAAGGTTGTCTAGGGATGCGTAGCGGAATTGGAGAGGAAACGACCACGGGGACCGCGACGGCGACCAGTGGCGGGTTCGGGGGTGGGTTGGATGATGGCAGACACTGCAGCTGCTTGAGTGACAGTGTCTTCCGTGTCGTTGATGACACCCAGTTCGACGAGGAGCAGGTCGAAGAGATCCCTTGTGGGGGCCCTCGTGTCGCTCCGTTGACGGATATGCATGATCTGCACCCCGTCACCGTTCATCGCGAATTCGAGGAAGAATCGCGGTTTGAGCTCGTCGCCCTCGGTGGTCTGGTTGAATGCCTTGACCCGCGCATGGAGTCCAGTCTGCACCGTATGGTCGAGAGAATCGACCAGTGAAAGGCTGCAGATGAACGAGTTGCGCGAATCGAACGGGATGACTCCCGTTCCCTGTACCTTGATTTGCATAGTGTGCTTTGCCTTGTGGTTGAGCACGCCCTTGCCGGTATTATTGTAGTTTTTAAATAACCTCCTAAAAATAGATGTATTTGCACTTTTTGTCAATGTAAAAACCGCCGAGATAATGAGTTCACTTCTCGGCGGTTTTTTCGTTGGTGTGGTTGACGCCTACTGCGATAGCAGGGGCGCCACTGAAATGAGGCGACCCTCTTGATCAACGAATGGCAAAACCTTGTCGGGTGGGTCGTAGCCAAAGTGACGCGCTGCGTCGCTGAAGGCTACATCGTTATCGAGAGGAGAAAGGGGCTCCAGGGAGACAGTATGTCCATCATGAAACGTTGGCTGAAACACGGGGCCTCGCTGATGCAGGACGTAGTCTCCTAGTCTGATCAGGATGATGCCATGATCGGCTGGCGACAGCACTTCTTCGAAACGCATTCTGAGTGCCAGTCTTCCAAGACCTCGATGCTCGAGGGCGGCATCGCGCACTCGGGGGAGGTGAGAATTCATGGGGCACTCCTTTGCTTAAAGGGGTTGAGGAAACTCGCTTCTTCTCTTTTTATTAACGAGCGACCTATAGAATAACCAAAAAAAATCACCCCGTCAAGGGGTGGTTCAGACATTTTGGCAACGATTTTTTAATTATAACAGAAAACAAGAGGGGTGTTTTGAGAGATGATACTGGTATCTCAAGGTGTGTCCTCGGCAGGAATCGAACCTGCATTTCATCCTTCGGAGGGATGTGTCTTATCCATTATACGACGAGGACAATGAGGACTTGTCTGTTTGTGCGCTCGGTAGGAATCGAACCTACGACCCTCAGGACCGCAACCTGATGCTCTATCCACTGAGCTACGAGCGCATTTCTCTGAAATTTGATAAAAAGCAATCAAAAACAACCATCCAAAATACTCTACTTCAGCTCGCTAAATATGAAGCATTTTTTCTAGGATGTCAACCAGACGCGGCTCTTGTTTCTCCTCAGGAATGAACGAGAGGAGGATCTCGCGAATAGTTTGATGGTCAAGATTTCCGAGAGGGAGATGAATGAACGGAGCAAGTACCCCATACGAATGAATGCTGAGGACATCTTTGAGGGGATCTTCATCAAAAATCCAGAAAGAATGAATATCCTCGAAGGCGTACAAATTCCTTCCCACAACGATCCCTTCGCGAGTGATGATAAATTCTACTTCCTGAGGATCTTTGGTGAGAAAGAGATAGCCTACTACCCCAATGAGAATAAAGGTGATAGCCATGAGTGGACTATTGGTAAAGAGGGCGTAGGCAATGACAGCAAAAAGAAGAACGGCTGTTATGATGATAGCTTTCGGATTGGGCCTTACGTGAATGTGTTCGGGGGCGACCCACGAAAAGAGCACACGTTGTGACGGTGGTATGTGATCGAGATCCATAGTAAATATCTTCTGTTTTTTTCACTATACCACAACCACGCGGGGAGTGCATTTGTTGCGGAAGCGAGAGGATTCGAACCTCTGGTACCATTTCTGGTACTGCAGTTTTCAAGACTGCTGCCTTCAACCACTCGGCCACGCTTCCAA
>CAYNMD010000013.1:0-12536 GCA_964398485.1 uncultured Bdellovibrionales bacterium
ATTTCATCCAATTCCTTCTCAAACTCCTCTAATTAACCGTCATTATTTACCACAAAATCATCTCATTCCTTTATATCTCTGATCTTCCTTTCCGTCTCAACTTGCACATCCTTCTCAAACTGTACCGTCGTTTTTGTAGCATCATCAATATTTTGCCTTCGCTTCGTAAGCCGATCATAACGTGTCTCACTACTCGCCTCTACGTACACAAAGTAAAAATGCTCTTCACTTTCAAGATGAAGAATATCGGGGAGACGGCGTACGCCATCGACTACTACCAAATTTTCAGTCCCCCTGTTAGCTTCAGCCATAATAACTTTGGAAAAAATATCTTCGCCAAATGCCTGCCGGAGATGAAGCGAGAGCTTGGCCATATGTTCCCGATCCTGAGGAAGGTGCATCCGATCCAGAATATCTCGAAGAGGCTGAGAAAAACGGAGTGAGAGCGCCTGATAACGCTCCGCCAAATACTTTCCGGCTGTGTCTTTACCCGAAGCTATCTCTCCCGCAATACCAATAATAATTTTTGCCATATAGTTATTTTTCTTTTAGTTAGTCCCTCCTCTTTCCAGCACCAAAAACGAAAACTGATATTCACCATTATCACATTTCTCTTCATTCATCACTCGAGTAAAATCTGAGTAATCAGGAAAAAAGGTATCAGCCTCATGCTTCCCACTCACAAGAGTTAGATACAATCGATCAATCATCGGTAAAAATTGACGATAAATACTCGCACCACCCATCACAAAAATCTCTTCTCGCTCATGTTCCCGAGCAACAGATAGCGCTTCATCAAGCGAATGAACCACCAAACAGCCCGGGAGCGCCAATGTCTGATCGAGCGTTACTACAATGTTGGTTCGATTGGGAAGTGGCCGACCAATCGAATGGTACGTATTTTCTCCCATTATCACAGCATGACCAGTGGTGAGCTCTTTGAAGTGTTTGAGATCCTCAGGAATATGCCACAGAAGTCGATTATCCTTCCCGATAGCTCGGGTCTCATCGACAGCAACAATCATAGAGAGACGAGGTGAAGACATGGTAGAGAGATATTTAGACGGCTATAGGCGCTTTGATGGCTGGGTGTGGATCGTATCCTTCGAGAGTAAAGTCATCAATCGTAAAGGCAAATAAATCCTTCACCTCAGGATTGAGACGGAGTATCGGAAGAGCTTTTGGTTCACGTGAGAGCTGCTCCTTCACCTGATCAAAGTGATTGCTGTAGAGATGAACATCTCCTCCAGTCCACACAAATTCACCCGGCATAAGACCAACAACCTGAGCAATCATCATGGTCAAAAGGGAATAAGAAGCAATATTAAAGGGAACACCGAGAAAGGTGTCACAACTCCTCTGGTAGAGCTGGCATGAAAGTTTCCCATTGGCCACATAGAATTGAAAGAGGCAGTGACACGGGGGAAGTCCTGCTTTGGCCATCGCCTCAATATCAGCAGGATTCCAGGCAGAAACAATAAGGCGACGTGAGTTTGGATTCTTTTTGATCTGTTCTACCACATCACGAAGCTGATCTATTTCCTTTCCATCCGCCATTGGCCAGTGGCGCCATTGGTAGCCATACACCGGCCCAAGGTCACCGTACTCTTCTGCAAAAGTATCATCATTCTTTATCCGCTCTACAAATTCTTTAATGCCCGTATTCCACTCATTCGATCCCGGAACTGGGACGTCCATCCCCTGACGTAACAGGTACGCCTTGTACGGCCACTCATCCCAGATATGAACATCCTTCCGAGCAAGTGTCTGAAGCTGTGTATCGCCAGCCACAAACCAGAGAAGTTCCTCAGCAATAAGTCTGAAGGGCACCTTTTTTGTAGTGAGCAAGGGAAATCCTTCGGCAAGATCAAAACGCATCTGATACCCAAACACACTTCGCGTCCCCACGCCAGTTCGGTCGCTCTTATCTGCCCCCGTCTCCATGATGTACCGTAAAAGATCCTGATATTGGCGCATAGTTTTTCGTTAACCAATAGCTAATTGTACCGGAAAAAATACGCTCCCACAAACCACTAAAAACCTCCCTAACGGGAGGCTTTTTTCTTGGGGGCTGATTTGGTTGATACCACGAAGTTGAGGTGCATTTTGGAAGCGACTGGCTGACTATCACCCTTGTACTTGGAATTGAGACCCTTGGACCCATAAGGCCTTTCACAAGGACTGGAGAGGTATTCAAAAGCCATCTGACCAATTGGCATGCCGTAGTAGAGTTTGATCGGGATCTTACCAGCATTGTAGAGTTCGAGAGTCATTTTGAGCGAATTACCTGGATCGAGAAAACCAGCAGTCGTATGAATAATAAGACCGAGGCGTCCCAGTGATGATTTCCCTTCCAGACGACCGACGAGTTTATCTGAAACCCCAGTCTCTTCAAGGAGTACCCCCAAAGCAAATTCACCCGGGTGGAGAATAAACGGTTCATCTTTTTTGATCTCCACTTTCTTCATGAGATCAGTCGAAATATTTTTGGGATCAATAACAAAGTTTTGATTGATATTGAACACTAGAAAAAACCGGTCAAGATGCACATCATACGAAGCCGGCTGTACACACTCTTCTCGATACGGCTTGATTACAATTTCACCCGCTTTACGCTCTTTTTTGATATCACGATCAGAGAGAATCATAGACTATTCGTAAAAATCAATTAGAGAACACTAACCATTCATCCGTGACGGAAGAATATGTATACTATGAACCAATAAAGCACTGGTAGAGACAATAAACAAGCAATGACTGTACTCCACTTTCGCTGAACTTCATTGGCGCCAGATCGATGACCAAGCCAATAGACCACCACAACAACAAGCACGAATAACGAAAAAATACTCATAAGTAGATTCTCTTCACCAGCAGTATACAGAAAAGCCCCACTTTTAGCGAGGCCTCTCAAAATACGAGCAAGACTATTTCTCAATGGGGAGTCCTGGGCCCATGGTGGAGGTAAGAGTCAGGGAAGCAATAAATTTTCCCTTGATACCCTCTGGCTTTCCTTTGATAACAGCATCGAGGAACGTAGTAATATTCTCTTCCAAAGCCTTAGCATCAAAAGAGAGTTTGCCTACTACCTGATGGAGGTTACCGGTATCATCATTCTTGTAGCTGGCCTTTTTCCCTTTCTGAAGCATTTCGACAGCTTCACCAATCTTCTGAGTCACAGTCTCGTTCTTTGGACTCGGCATCATTCCCTTGGGACCAAGGATTTTGGCTACCTGGGCCAGTTTGGGCATCATTTCTGGAGTAGCGAGAACAAGTTGGAAATCGGATCCAGCATTAATCTTGCCCGCTTTCATATCAGCAATGAGTTCCTCGCCACCGACATAAGCAGCACCAGCCTTCTTGGCTTCATCCTCTTTGGTCGAAGTGACTACCGCCACCTTCTGAGTACGGCCAGTACCATGTGGGAGCACTACCGTCCCACGAACATTCTCTTCAGACTTCTTGGTATTGATACCAAGGTGAGCATGCACCTCAACTGACTCATCAAATTTTGCAGTCTTATTGGCCTGGAGAAAAGCTACTGCTTCGGCAATAGAATACACTTTGTCTGCTTCCACTTTCTCTACAGCGCTCTGATACTTCTTCCCGTTTTTCATACGTGTTTCGTGGTAGTAACGCTCTTATACAGCTCCCACAAATTTAAGAATAAATTACCCTTCTACCTTGATCCCCATCGAACGAGCGGTCCCCTTGATGATATTCATCGCTGCTTCTACATCATTCGCATTGAGGTCAGGGAGTTTCTTTTCAGCAATTTCACGAACCTGAGCCTCGGTCACCTTTCCCACCTTATCCTTGAGAGGGTTCGCTGCAGCCTTCTCAATACCAGCAGCCTTCTTGAGGAGAGCTGGAGCCGGAGGAGTCTTCATAATGAAGGTAAAGCTCCGATCTTCGTAAATAGTGATCTCGACAGGAATTATGTCACCCATCATTGGCCTGGTGGCCTCATTGTATTTAGTGCAAAAATCCTGGATGTTGAGCCCGTGTGGTCCAAGAGCGGTACCTACTGGAGGAGCTGGAGTAGCTTTCCCAGCTGGAATTTGGAGTTTTACTACTGCTTTAATTGCCTTTGCCATAAAAATCTTCTTTAAAAATCATGTCGTGACTCTTGCCCACACCGAGAGAAGCGCTCGGCAAGGACGGAGAATCTATCCTTTCTTGATCTGAAGAAAGTCGAGCTCTACCGGGGTCTCACGACCAAAGATAGAGACCAAAACTTTCACCTTCCCCTTTTCATCATCTACTTCCTGAATCTTTCCTTCAAAGTTCTTGAATGGACCATCCACCACCTGGACACTGTCACCCACTCGAACATCGATTTTGTATTTTGGTTCAGCAACACCCATACGCTTCTTGAGCATATCGATCTCAGCTGGATCAATCGGTGTAGGAGTTGTCCCCAGTCCGATAAAACCAGTTACGTTAGGCGTATTCCTGACGACATACCATGAAGCATCCGTCACAACCATATCAACCAGAACATACCCAGGATAGATACGCTCTTCGATCACGACGCGCTTACCACCCTTGATCTTGATCTTCTTTTCCTTGGGAACGAGGACATCAAAAATGAGGTCCTGCATATCCATAGAATCAATACGCTGACGAAGGTTTCGAGCGACATTGTCCTCATAGCCAGAATAGGTATGGAGGACATACCAGGAGCGACCGTGATGTTGTGACTGCTTGGCCATATGCTTGTAGGAGTTAGGCTTTTATCAAAAAATTCTCAACGAGGTAACTAAAGAGCACATCGAGCAGCCCGAGGAATACCGCTACCGCAAGACTGATCGCTACCACCAGTACGGTGTAACGAACGAGTTCCTGACGGTTCGGCCAGTTCACCTTGGTGAGTTCTCCTTTAGCTTCGAGAAAAAACTGGGCAATCTTTTTCATAATTTGACCTATTTATGGCTTATATAAGCCTTTTTATTGGTCTAAAAAACAGCCCCCACGGGCAGTTCTGCATCTACTATAGGACATTCCCCTCTGAGTGTCAATGCAGCATATTCTGGTCTTGTATCAACTGAATCAACTATTATTTTTGTAACAAATTTAAAGGAGCTCCAATTCCACAAAAAGTTTTTTGTATTTTTCCAAAAGAGCTTGGGCTTCATCATGTGTCACCACAAAATTGGGCTCATTGACAATCCGATTTCTGACTTCATGAGCGCTTTTGAGATCCTCATACGATACCAATTGGCCTGACTTAATCCCCGAGAGTCGCTCGCCCATATTGGTTCCATCATAGCCACTTTCCTTGAGAACGCTATCGGCAAACTGATCAGCTTCGAGTACGGCTACTTTGTATTGCGAAGGATTATCACTCCGGAGTCGATCAACGATTCCCTGCCAGCGCTCAGTCGCTTTGTTCTTGGAGAGAATGGGGCGGGTAGTACCATACAGCTGAACCTTGAGATTCTCGGTCACCCCGCGCATGAGCAGCAAAATCACTACATCCACCAAGAGAACCACCGTGTAGATAATGAGAAACCATTTGACCACAGCAAAAATCCAGGACTCCTGGATTACTTCCCACACTACCGGCAAAAATCCGAGTAGATTCAAAACATCGAAGTCAGTCGACATATATTCCTATTGTACCAGAATGAGAAGAAGCAGCTACCCCGCCCAGGCGCTAGCTTTCGAGTGCATGAGCAAGATTGAGGATAGTGCCTTCATCAAACCACTTCCCCATAAGCTGCCCACCAACCGGAAGTTCTTTTCCTTCCTCAGATACAGTTCCCATCGGAAAAGAAAGCGCTGGGACACCCACCAAGTTGGCTGTCACTGTGTAGATATCTTCGAGATACATCTGAAGTGGATCATCAGTTTTGGTACCGAGCTTGAAGGCTGGCCCAGGAGTCGTAGGAGAAAAAATAGCGTCTACCTTGGCAAAGGCCTCACGAAAATCTCGCCTGAGAAGTTCACGTACCGCGAAAGCCTTCTTGTAATAGGCGTCATAGTATCCTGCTGAAAGCGTGTAGGTCCCAATCATGATACGTCGTTTTGCTTCTGGTCCGAGACCAATCCGACGACTATCAAGATATGTTTCGAGCAGCGTCCCAGGGTTTCCAAGAGAATTTTCCCCATCATTAACCGAAAGGCCATACCGAATACCATCAAAGCGAGCTAAATTAGAAGACAGTTCTGATGGTTGAATAATATAGTAAACCGGAAGAGCAAAGCGACTATTGGGAAGCTCAAGCTCAACCACTTCTGCCCCGAGTGATTTGAATTTTTCAATAATAGCTTCTCCTCGCTCACGTACCCGGCTATCGAGAGCGGTTGAAAAATACTCCTTAGGCAAGCCAATTTTCTTACCCCGGATATCTTTGGTAAGTTCATCCTCGTACCGTGGAACGGACTTATCTTCGGCAGTGGCATCAAGCGTATCTGGACCAGCAATGCGTGAAAGCACAATAGCGACATCTTCGACACTCGTCGCCAAAGGACCAATCTGATCAAGACTCGACGCAGCGGCAATCAATCCAGAACGAGAAACTCTACCATAGGTCGGCTTGAGTCCATAGATACCAGTAAATGAGGCTGGCTGACGGATAGACCCACCTGTATCAGAGCCGAGGGCCCATGAAACCATGGCTCCAGCGACGCTCGCTGCTGATCCACCCGAGGTACCCCCGGGCACCCTCGTTTCATCCACTGGATTCTTGGTAGGGCCATAAGCTGACTGCTCCGTAGATGAGCCAAGAGCGAACTCATCTAGATTGGTTTTGCCAACGACCACCGCCCCAACCGATTTCAATTTTTTGACGGCACCAGCATCATAAGGTGCGATGTAATTGTCTAGGATTTTTGATCCAGCTGTCGTCCGTTCATGAGCCAGCGTAATATTGTCTTTGAGCGCCCCAGGAATACCCGCCAAGAGATCTATAGCCTCTCCTCGCTGTACCTGATCATCAATAGCCGCAGCCTCTCTCAGAGCAGCTTCTTCTCGTAAGGTAAGAAAAGCATGGATAGTTTCATCCCGTTTCTTTATGGTTTCAAAAGCTTCGCGAACCAGGTCGATTGCTTTCTTTTCACCATTTTGAATTTTTTCATGCAGTGATCGAATCATAGAGGCAAACTAAAATACTGCTCTTACTTTATTGAAACCATCTTTACTCGTCGGGAATCCCTTGGTGATATCATCCTGCATTTCCGAAGGAAGAGACTCATCATTTCGAGTTCGATTGGTCTCACGAGTAGCAAGATCAACGTCCACTCCCTCCACTCGAGCCTCTTTCAGCTCTTCGATAAGACCAAAAACCCCAGCCAGATCCTTTTGGAAACGACCCTCCTCTTCCGGAGTCAATCCGATACGAGCAAGCCGAGCAATGTGTTGTACTTCTTCTCGAGAAAGTGACATACGCTTTTTGATTATGTAAGTTTAGCCCGGAAAGCAGTCTCGTCAAGCACGGGTACGCCCAGCTCTCTGGCCGTATCATATTTGCTTCCTGGATCGGCTCCTACCACCACAAAATCAGTCTTGCGACTAACTGACGAGGCAACGGTGCCGCCCAATTCCTTTATCCTACGCTTGGCCTCATCACGTGTAAAGTGAACGAGTTCACCCGTAAGCACGAAAGTAAGACCAGCAAATTTTCCTAGCGTCTGACTGATGACGGGAAGTTCAATACGCAGTCCGACCTCATCAAGCCGTTCAAATAATTTCTGTGTCACAGGTTCCTGAGACCAGCCTACGAGACTTTCGGCGGATTTCTCGCCAATGCCCTTCACTCTCTGCCATGCTTCGTGAGTATAACTCATGAGAAGACGCAGGAGAGTAGTAGGGTGGATCATTTTTTCTTTTTTCTGCATCGCTATTTCACGAGCAATAAGTTCGGCAGTCTCCTCCCCTACATGACGAATACCGAGAGCAAAGAGAAAGTGATCAAGGGATATTTTTTTGCGAGCCTGAATGGCTTGAACCAATTTCTCAGCAGACTTTTCAGCAAAACGTTCCAGGGGCTCTAGATCACCTACTGTAAGCTCATAGATATCGGCAAGATCTGATACAAGTCCCTCATCCATAAGTTGTTCGACAATTTTTTCCCCCAAACCAACAATATCAAGTCCCTTCCTTGATACAGCATGAATAAGCGCCTCCCGCTCTTTGCCGAAACATCTCTGGTTGGGACAATAGAGAGCAGCCGAGTATGTCACCGCTCCCTGCTTCTCACCCAGTACCTCCCGCTGTACTTTTGTTCCACACTTGGGACAATGTGTCGGGAGGACAAAAGCTATCTCTTTGCCAGTGCGGAGACCGGAGAGCACTGACACCACTTCAGGGATAATATCACCCGCCTTGCGAACAATTACGGTATCACCAATCCGCACACCAAGTCGCTTTATTTCATCCATATTATGGAGTGTTGCTCGTGAAACAACTGTCCCAGCGAGAGTCACTGGCGTAAGATGAGCTACCGGGGTCAGTACCCCTGTCCGCCCTATCTGAATGCTAATCATCTCAACTTGACTCGTCCCCTCTTCGGCGGGAAATTTGTAAGCCACTCCAAAACGAGGCGACTTGCCAGTATACCCCAAAAGCGAATGTAAAGAGACATCATTAACCTTTATAACAATACCATCAAGGGCATACGGGAGACTTTCTCGTTTTGCATTCCACTCTTCGTAATATGCTTGGAGAGCCTCAATATCGGAACAGACACGCGCATATGGATTCACGAGAAATCCGATCTCTTCGAGCAGTTTAAGCTCTTCAAATTGGGCTTTTGGTGCCTCTTCTCCCTCTATCTGATCGAGATCATAAATAAAAGCACTCAGTTTCCGTGCTGCCGTAATGCGCGAATCAAGTTGGCGAATAGAGCCGGCTGCTGCATTCCGTGGGTTAGCGAAGAGCGGTTCGCCAGACTTTTTTCGCTCTGCATTGATACGGCTCAGTTCGTCCTTAGAAAGCCAAGCTTCACCGATAGCAGTAAGTGAAAGTGGACGAGCGAGTTCAAGTGGGATAGCTTCAATCGTACGAAGATTTTCAGTTACTGCCTCACCTATCTCGCCATTTCCTCGGGTCGCTCCCTGGACCAATACTCCCTGATCATAGGTAAGTACTACCTTGAGACCATCTATCTTCAGCTCTGCAACATATTCAAGAGATGGAAACTTTCTTCCTGTCTCTTTTTCCAGGAGTCGCCGCAAACGCTCGTCCCATGCTCTCAGTTCGGCAAGATTAAACACATCATCAAACGACCATTGTCTGGTCGCGTGCTTTACCTTACGAAAAGATTTCCGCGGTTCATCACCTACACGAAGAGTCGGACTCGTCGGTAGTTTACAGCTCGGATATTTGTGTTCGAGTGCCTCGAGTTCACGAAAAAGAGAATCATAAGCCTCATCAGATATCTCTGGGGCATCATGAACATGGTACAGACGACGATGGTGATTGATCTCTTGGGTGAGCTGCCCGATGCGTTTCTTGATATCAGCCTCTTGAAGCTTCATAAATATAGTCCATCAAAATCTATCAAAAGGAAATACTAGCATTTTTTGAGCAAGAAGAAAAGACTAGAGTCCAGTATAATTGTAATCGCGAAGAGAGACGCTCGTCTGAAGAGTACTCGCATTTGAACCAGTCCCCACTGTTAGGGCCATCGTAATCTTTCCTACTGATGGATCAGGGCTCGCTGCTACCGACGGAGTGATGTTTACCGACTGATCAAGTAGTCCCGAAAAAACAACCTGAGCCGCTCCAGCAAAGGCGTAGGCAGCACAATCAGAACGATTTTGATTGGGATCGGCGGAGACAATACTCGTCGCCCGCCTGGTAATCTGACCAGCCCCCTCGTCGAGTACATACTCGATACAACGACTCTGTGAATAATCATAGAACTTGATAGTTGATGAAGTGCCCGTGACACTACTCCCCACCACGCTTGAGGTACGAAGCTCTTTGGCAATAAGTCCCAAAGCAAATTGAGCCGTCTCCAGATTTACCTGAGTCCGCTTTGTTTCCTTATACGAAAGCATCCCTCGTCCAAGCGTCTGGCTCATAGCCAACATAATGACTGTGAACACGGCCAAAGCAGTTACAATCTCGACTAGGGTATACCCAGATACTCTTTTTGACATACGATATCTCATCACTGCCACTGTGTTAACAAAATCTCACTGTACACACATTTATTATCGAGAGTACACCATGTTTTAGCTCCACCACCATTGAGATTGGCTCCCGGATTTTGCCAGACTACAAAACTCGTAACCACTGCCTCATCACTCCCTGCCGTATGATTGATCTTGATCAATCGATAAAAAAGCCCAGAGCCAGTACCGTGCCGATAAAATCCACCAGAAAATCCGAGCTGTGGACTAGCTGACACTGGACAGTCTAAAGCACTCATCGTGTAGTCAATCGTACAGTTACGGTTAGCGCCATTAGGAAAATTGGTAAATACATCTGTGGGACTATCGAGCGCTACCTTATCTACTAGGGCATTGTCACGAATATTTCTCGTAAGCTCTATGCCTTCCTGGGCCAATTCTGAAGCAAGAATAAGCCGCTCTGTCTCCACCGTAGTCCGAAATGATGCAGCAATGAGGCTAATAACTGCTGTCAATCCAAAAGCGAGAACAAAACTCGAAAGCACCACCTCTCCAATGGTGAACCCTTGCTGTTTTTTTTGAAGTATCAACAAATTCATATTTTCCTAAGGACAGGTATTGAGAGTCCCACGTTGCTCCACTCTCCCGGTAGGATAGAGACAGGCATACGATGTCTGGCCAGATTTGGTAAAACCGAAAAGCTGACTTGCTCCAAGTGATGCCAAAGCACCCGATGTACCGGTGTACACCTCTGCCCTCGGGAGAGAAAAGGCAAACACTGTCGGATAACTAGCAATACCTGAAAACTGTACCCCTGCCGGAAGAGTATAATTTGATACTGTATTAAAATTGGAACAACTACCACTTGATCGATAGTAATTTACCAGACTGTAGTCAGTAACACTTGTAATTCGAATACCAAAGAAGCAATTCTCTTGTGTAATAGTGTCAGCCCTCCCAGCGAGAGCATAGTTCTGGGCCTCACGAAGGGTTGAGCCAAAAATGTGACTTGCCCTATCTGTCTCACGAAGAGAACGATATGATGATAGTGAAGTAGTAACTAGAGCTGAAACAATACCAATGATCGCAATGACCACCATCATCTCAATGAGTGTGAAAGCAAGCAGCTTTTTAGATTGCATAGCTACGTAAAGAATCTCTTTCTTATTGTATCACCTTCATTACAAAGCGAAGAATGAGATCGGTGGCAAAAGGAAGTATTCAATCCACGCTGGATGAATCCACTCTATTTGCCAGACGATGAAGATAGCTCCAACCAAAAATGGAGCGAAGGGAATCTGGCTTTTGAGTCCTTTCTTTTCCAAACCTAACAAGACAAGACCGACCAGGGCTCCTAAGAGAAAACTCAGTGTCAGAGCAAACAAGAGAAGATGTGCTCCAATAGTAAGACCAAGAACGATCGCTACCCAAACATCTCCCATGCCCATCCAAGTTTCGTGAGAAAAGAATACTAAAGCAAAGAAAAGAATACCCGCAATCCCCCCACCCCAAAGCATACTCTGCCATGAGGGAAGAATGTCTAGTGTATTCGGAGCGAAAAAACGAGCGAGCACTATTCCAAAAGCCAGTACTACGGCCACAAATAACCACGAGAGAGGAATGGTCATAGTGCGAATGTCAGAGACCACTATTGCTATCAGCACGGCTGCCAAAATAAGAAAAAGGCCAAGTAGTAATACGGTGTAAGTTAATCCCGTTGTTTCAAAAAAAATAATATCTGACAGCGCATGTATCCCCAAAGATCCCAAAAATAGCCCTCCAAGCAAGGTAAAGATACCTCCTGTGCAAAACTCTACCAGTGGGTACTGCCAAGAAATTTTTTTCTGACAATGCCGACATTTCCCCCGCAAAAAAAGAAAGGAAAAGAGCGGGATATTATCATACCAACAAATTTTGACCTTACACTGAGGGCAGTGTGATCGACCACCCAAGCCTTCCCCTACTTCTCCCCGTAAAATTACAACATTGAGAAAACTCCCTATGATAAGCCCGAAAATAAATAAAAAGAAAATAAGCATATAGTACTAGAATAGTATACCCTCAAGAAAAAAGAAAAGAGATCGAGTCATCCTCAATCTCTTTGAACAATCAAATCGAGACTCTCTAGCATCCCACATAGGCTGTCACGCCCGTTTCTTGAAGAGTTGCTGTACAAGGGGTGGTCAGGAAAGCTGATGGTACATCTACGGTAAAAGTTTTATCATCAGTAGCACAATTATCAGCCACAATATTGATACTAGCTACGTCTATCGAATCTGGTATATCACCCCATGAGCCAGTCAGATCAGTAGCATCAAGCACTCCATCCTCACAAGCACTAATAGCCTGAGTTTGCATAGAGTGAGCTACCGCTTTAAACTCAGCTACCTTTGCCCGTTCACGAGCGCTGGTGAGCGACACGAGTACAATCGAGGCGAGAATACCAATGATCG
>CAYNMD010000013.1:12636-23631 GCA_964398485.1 uncultured Bdellovibrionales bacterium
AGGCGAGAATACCAATGATCGCGATAACGATGAGGAGTTCGATAAGGGTGAAACCCTTAAATGTTTTATTCATATTCTCACCTCCTTTCTGTTTGAGTTTTTATTTTTTGTAACGCACATATTTATTATAAACTAACGTGGCTCAAAAAAATAGCTCCATGTCAAGCATTTAGAATAGTCTACAGCTGTCCAGCTACATTATAAATCGGAAGCAGCACGCCTACTGTTAAAATTCCTACACCAAGCCCCAGTATCGATATCAAAATTGGTTCAATCAATACTGAAAGATTTCTCGTCATCACTTCTACTTCTTGATCATAAAATCTTGCCACTCCAGAAAGTACCTCTGCTGTGGTTCCGGTATCCTCACCGATCTTTACCATCTGACTTACGATTGATGGTATCTCTTTGGGATAACGAAAGAACACTGAGCTAATACTCCCCCCTGTCTTTACCTCCTCAGCTGCCTTGAGAATAATACTGGTATAGACATTATTTCCCACAATATCACTCGTAATCATGAGGGCACGTACTACCGGAATACCACCTTCGATGAGAGACCCAAAATTTCCAGCAAATCGTGCTACACAAACATTCTTTACCAAACGTTTAAATACCGGGGCCTTCAAAACAAGCCTATCCCATTCTTTCCGCCCGTTTTCTGATCGAAAATAGTAGACCCCTCCCCCAATAAGCGCTGCGAGTCCTAAAAGAATTACCCACCAATAGGCATTCATAAAGGCACCGGCATTCATAAGAAAGGTAGTGTACCATGGTACATCAACTTCCAAATCCTGGATCAAAGCTGAAATTTTCGGGAGCATGAAGGTCATTACCAGAAAAGCGACAATTCCGGCCACACCAAATACGAAGGCAGGGTAAATAAGAACTCCTCGTACTTTTGAGGTAAGTTGATAATTCTTTTCTGTATTGTCCGCAACGAATTCTATTGATCGCTGCAATGTTCCAGAAACCTCACCTGCTCTCACGACGCTTACCACCATAAAGTCAAATACTTGGGGATGCTGTTCGAGGGCCTCGGAAAGCGACATACCATCTTCGATATCCTCCTTGATCTCCATAAGGACCAATCGAAAGTATTTGTTTTCCACCTGCATAGCTACCGTCTCAAGCGAAGTCACGACCGAGACTCTTGCTTGAATCAATGTCGCTAGCTGCCTAAAGGTAAGCATGATTTCTTTGGGTGACACTCTACCCTCCCAAAGTCTTTTGAAACTTTTTATAATCGAAAGCATGCCACCCCCCTCCTCTTTGACATCAAGAGGAATAAGCCCATTACGCTGAAGAATTTCAATAGCGAGCTCCCGAGAAACAGCGTCCACAAGCCCTTCTTTTATTTCGCCAGCTTCATTTTTAGCTCGAAAAGAGAACTTCATACTCAACGAAAACCATCTGAGGATTATTTACTGAACTTCTGCCCGACCCACCAGCATTTTGAAATAATCACGATTTTTGGCATACGCCATCGCATCCTGAGGACTCACTACCCCTCGTCGAACAAGATCAGCCAATGATCGATCCAGTGAGATCATACCTTCCTTAAGACTTGTCTCAATGACCGAGTCAATCTGATGAGTCTTGTTTTCCCGAATCAGATTCTCCACCGCATGATTCATAAACATAATCTCAAGCGCCGGTACTCGACCACCAGAAAGCTGTGGCAGGAGGCGCTGCGAAACAACACCGAGGAGTACATTGGCGAGCTGTAATCGAATCTGATTCTGTTGATGAGCAGGGAAAACATCAATAATACGATCAATTGTCTGTGGGGCATCATTGGTATGCAGAGTAGCAAAGATAAGGTGACCCGTCTCAGCTGCTGTCATAGCTGTAGCAATAGTATCCAAATCTCGAAGTTCTCCGAGAAGTACCACGTTCACATCTTCACGAAGTACAGCCCGAAGCGCCGAAGAGAAAGTCTTGGCGTCTCTCCCTACTTCACGCTGATTGATAATGCAACGATCCTGGACATACACAAACTCGATCGGGTCCTCAATGGTAACAATATGCTTTTCCTGCGTTCGATTAATATAATCAACCATGGCAGCCAATGTCGTTGATTTTCCATGGCCCACCGGGCCAGTCATCAGAAAGAGTCCTTGCGAGGCCTGAGTGAAACCATACAGAGAATTGGGAAGCCCAAGCTCCTCAAGGGTATGAATTTTGCTAGAAACAAAGCGCATAGCAATAGAAACGGCTCCCTTCTGAAAAAAGACGTTCACACGAAAACGCGATTTGTCATCAGGACTATAAGAAAGATCTGTTTGACCATCAGCCATTAGTTCCTCTCTCTTATCATCAGTCAAAAGAACATCGCTCATTGCCTTCGTATCATGAGCAGTTAAGACACCCTCCTTTGTGAGAGGGATGAGTTTGCCATTTACACGCAGTGTTGGATATCGGCCAAGCACCAGGTGTAAATCGGAAGCGCCTTGTTGACCAACAAAATTCAAAAGATCTTTAAGCTTTTTTTCAGCTTCGAGTTTCTCCATAAAATGTTCGTTTGTATTTTCTTCCTAACTCACTGTAACATTAATTCTCATTTCATTCACCTACTCTTCATCTACGAGAGTACCCTCAGTGACTCGCTCAACTTCGGCAATAGTGGTAATACCCTTAAGTACTTTAAGGAAACCATCCTGCTTCATGGAGAGCATGCTTTGTCTTTGTGCTTCTTTTTTGAGTTCGTTTTCATTACCCGCTTTGTCCGTTACCACCACTTTAGCCTCATCAGTGATCTCAAATACCTCATAGATGGCAATACGCCCTTTGTATCCGGAGTGCCCGCATTGTTTACAACCCTTACCCTGATAAGCAATAATTGGGTCATTTTGCGTAAGCTCATAGGCTTCTAACTCTGATGGATCAATAGCAAGACGAATAGCCTCGAGCTGTTTTACCATTCCTGGTGTAAGTTTGATCGGCTCTTTGCATTCAGCACAGATTCTCCGAACCAAACGCTGAGCTGCCAAAGCTTGTATTGATGCCGCCAACAAAAAGGGCTCTGCTCCCATATCCAAAAGTCTCGGTAGGGCCTTGATAGCATCATTGGTATGAAGCGTGGAAAGCACCAGGTGTCCGGTGAGTGCCGCATGGATGGCTAGTTCACCAGTCTCCTCATCGCGAATTTCACCAACCATAATAACGTTAGGGTCTTGACGCAAAATTGATCGCAACCCTGAAGCAAACGAGTAGCCAATTTCTGGACGGATCTGACTCTGATTGACCCCATCCATAAAATATTCGACTGGGTCCTCTAGCGTGATAATATTTCTTTCCTCTTTATTAAGAATAGAGAGAAAGGCATATAAAGTAGTAGACTTTCCTGATCCAGTTGGTCCAGTAATGAGGATAATGCCATATGGCTCACGAATTTTTCTCGTTAATACTTCTCGGTTTCTTCCCCAAAGACCAAGCATATCAAGGTCGGCCATGTTGTTTGACTTGTCGAGAATACGCATTACTGCCTTCTCCCCTTCAATAACAGGTAGAGTTGAAACACGAAGGTCAATGGTCTTACTCTCCAATACAACGCGAAAACGACCATCTTGAGGCTTGCGCTTCTCATCAATTTTTAGATTAGATAGTATCTTGATACGTGAAAGTACTGCTCGGCCAACATCCATAGGAAATATCAGCGTTGACCTGAGAATACCATCAATACGAAATCGAACTCGATAGCTCCCATCCACAGGCTCAATATGAATATCACTCGCTCGTCCATCAATAGCATGCTTTACAATAACATCCACCAGCTTAGCAATAGGCGCGTCCTGAAAAAGCTCATTAGCAACTTTCACCGGCGATGATTCGTCAACAGCAAGAACTTGCTCTTTCTTTAGAGAAAGAATAGCTTCTTCCAAAGCTTTATCTGCTCCGGAGTACTGTTTAAGAATTTGGAGAAATATTTCCTCTGAAACTAATGAAACCTCTATTCCCAATCGCTCTTTTTCAGCAATAAAACGCAAAACATTGAGGGCCTCAAAATCCTGAGGGTTCACCATGGCGACCGATAAAACATTATCTTTTTTCTCATAGGCCACCATGCGATATTTGATGGCTGTTTCCTCTGGAATAAGAGCAAGAATTGTCTTATCGACTGTCTGAGGCATTTCTGCCAAAAAAGAAACTCCGATATCCTGAGCTGCTTTAGAAAGTTCCTGTAGACTTTGTCCAAATGAAGGAACATTAGAGGGGGCAGAACCGGATTGTGACTGTGCCGACAAAGAATCACTCTCTTCTAGTTTTGTTTGGGTAGGCAAAGGCGAAGTATCCATGTGCGTCAACCAAAATGGCAAATTACGGCATTTTTTCAAATGGATTAGAGCGGCCTGTCGTAGGAATAGTTAAATCACTTACTGGACTATTAATAAAATCCGCAAGCTGATTAGCGCTCGAGTAGTCAAGAGACTCCGATTGAAACAATGGATGATGAAGCACGTTTCCAGCGCGCTTTTGTGGAATATAGCGGAAATCAAGTGACATGGACCCCTCAAGAAAATTATCAGGAATGGACTCACCTTCTTTTTCTGTCTTCAGGGTAATCTCTTGAACAGAGAAGGAGTTCATTACCCTGAAGCGATCAGTTCGATACAATCGTTCAAAAAAACCACGAATACTCTCATAGGTACCCATTACCGTCACATCCACCTTATAGCTCTTTGGCGGCTCGACTATTGGCTCAGTGTTACTAAGAATATCGACTTCTTCACTAGCCATTGATTCATCCTGAGCCGAAGAAACACTCTTCTTTTTATTTTCCTGCTCAACCAAAGAAATCTTGGTAACTATCACTCCTGACTGTTGGGCAAGAAAGTTTACCATATCCACTGCCCTTTCTTGATCTACTTTATCTGGATAGTATCTCTTTATAAGAAGCTCCGTTTCCTTCCTTGAATCAAGAGAGGAGGACATATTTTGGATATTTGCTGCCACCGTCTCTATTTTTGAAAGAGCCTCTTGTTTCGTTGACTCTATCGCTCTTTGTTCCAAAATACTCATAACATCCGGCTGAATAAACATCACTGCCAAAATGAGAGAAAGACCAACGATAGTAGGAAAAACAAGTAACTTAAGACCCATAGAATCACTAATATTATGGATTGGTAGAGTTTACTGCTTTTTCTTGAACCACAATTGAAAACTTGATAGTACCAGTCTCATCATACACAATACTTTCTACTCGGACACTTTCTATTACATCAACACGTTTAAAGACGAGCATCTGTTGAGCAATCTCTTTTAAAGAACGAGCTACTCCCTCAACCAAAACCTGATGATTGGTGCGGTTGTATTGAAAGTTTGTCAATCGAACAGAGGCCAAAGTATTTTCCTCGACTAAACCAAGTATATCTGCTGGATTAGGCTCTGATTGTATATGACTCCCTATAGCCGTCATCCGGTCAGAAAAATCAACCAGTCGATCTATCGATTGCCCTTTGAGAGTAGCTGTCTTTTGGGTAATAAGCGTATCGAGCTCTGTCATTTTTGTCTCCAGGGTACCAACATACCACCGAATCCCCACTGTAGCGATAGCAAGCAGCACCAAGATAACGATACTGACAATAAGACCCCTATCAAAAAACTTGACTTGAGCCTGAGCTTGTTTTTCCTGTATTGACTGAGAAAGATTTATGCCTGACACACTTTTTTTATTTTTATGGATATTTTACCCTCCAATTTTCATATTCATTTTTTCTTTCATCCATTTGAACCAATAACGTATTGATTCTTTGGATGTTGGGATCTGAATACGACGCTCGACGCCTCTCAAGGCAAGACCAAGCGCCACAGAGTAGGAAGTGCCCATTCGCTGGATAGCGGACTGTAATTTCTGATCATAACGTATACCGCTCCACGGATTTGCTACTGCCGCTGGTATCCCCAAAGCACTCTCGAAATATTGAGAAAGACCCGTCATACCAGCTGTCCCACCAGAAAGAATTATACCATGAATTTTTTTTGCTTGAGGATTTTTCACTTCTCGTGACTGGAGCATTCTCCTTACCTCGCTCATAATCATCTCAAGTGGCAAAAAAGTTATCCTAGATTCGGCCTGAGTCAAAAAATCTTTAGAACTTTTCTTGAGAGACTCTGCTCGATCGAAACTTATGTTTAGACTCTCCATAAGGGTACGAGTAATATCGCGGCCTCCTACATCCAAATTTCGATTCATCTTAACTAGTTTGTTCTCAACCAAAACAAAGTTCGTGGCTCGTGAACCGATATCAATGACCAAGTAGGCCTCTTCTGGATCATGGACTGTTGAACGGACCATAGAGAAGGTCTCTAGCTCAAGCAGCTGCATATCATACCCCACTGAACGAATATAACTCTCGTAACGTTCAACTTCTTTATTCAGTGCCGCTACCAAAAGTACTTCAAGTTTTTTGACTTGATTACCAGTTTCTTCAGAGAGCACCATCCGCTCGCCTACCACCTCCCAAGAAAGGGCTACTTCATGGAGGGGCGAGGGGATATACTTGTGTGATTCAAACTGAATAGCACTTTCAAGCTCCTTCTCACTCATCTGCGGAAAATCAACCAGAGAAACCAGGCCAATAAAAGCTGGCATAGCCACATACACCTCTTTTGTTTTGGGACTAACCTTCTCTAAGAGCGCTCGAAGAAAGATCGTTATTTGAGCATCGTAATCACCCTGGTCATCACCTCGTAATGCCTCAAGAATAGACAAATTTATCTCCCCATAGTTAAGGAGCACTGGTTCCCTTTTCTCCACGCCGAGCTCAACCACTTTAATAGAGGAAGTGCCAAAATCAACACCAAGATAGGTTTTGTTTGAGAAACTAAACATACAAACATTTTCTTCCCTATTTTATCACAGACTCTCAAAAAATGCCCGCAAAAATTGATCGCTTCCTGGTATACTGTTGCTACACAATGGCACTCACTAAACTTACTTGACGTGCTCACCTAAAACACGTACCATAAAACGTCTATGATTTTTTCCTCTCCCATTAGTCGCCATCTTTCCCTCCATGCTCGCCACACACTCAAGGAGGCCCGGGATATTGCTCTCTATACAAAAAGTAGCAGTATTGAATCTCGTCATCTCCTTCTTGCTATTGCTCTTGAAAATGGCAGTCTCGGCAGTATCCTCCTGGAAAATATCGGCCTAAAAAAAGACACCCTTGGCAAAAGCTGTCTAAAGAAAAATGCACGCTCGCTTCAAAAGAAAAAAAGTGGACTATCACTCCCCCTCTCTCCTGAAATCCAAGAGATTATTAAGCGGGCCTTTTTTATTGCGAGCGAAAACGGTTACCCCTACGTGGGTACTGAGCACCTCATGGGAGCCCTTCTTCTTTCTGAGGACACGTTTATTCAAAGCCTCCTCAAAGAATTCGAGATCGATCAAGAGAAGATACACACCCTCATAGAGTCTCATCTTCATTTTGAACAATTCCCTCAGATGGCACGAATGTTTGAGATGCCAGACACGCTCACTACAGAAAACCAGGACGGAAGCACCACCCCTCTCCTAGATCAATACACCGTTGATCTCAAAAAAGAAGCTGAGAAAAATCCAACCCCTGTTATCGGTCGGGAACGAGAATTGGAACGACTCATGCAGATTCTCGGGCGTAAGGAAAAACGAAATGCCCTCCTCATTGGTGAGCCAGGTGTTGGAAAAACAGCCCTTGTCACGGCACTCGCCACTCGCATCCAGTCAGGAAAAGTAGGCTCGCTTCTTCATGGAAAGTCCATTCGCAGTCTTGATCTTGCCCTTTTAGTTGCGGGTACCAGTTTTCGTGGTGAATTTGAGAGTAGACTCAAAGAACTCCTCAAAGAGGTCAAAAATCATGGCAAGATTGTCCTCTTTATTGATGAAATACATACACTCGTTGGGACTGGGAATACTCAAGGAGGATTAGACGCTGCCAACATTCTCAAACCCGCTCTCGCCCGGGGAGAGTTTCAGTGCATCGGAGCCACTACCTTGAGCGAATACAAACGACATCTCGAAAAAGACGCTGCACTTGATCGACGGTTCCAAACAATTGTTGTCAAAGAGCCCACCCTCAGTGAAGCTCAGGCTATCATTTCAGCAGCCGCACCTTATTACACAACCTATCACCGTGTTATTTTTCCTCAACCTATTCTTGAAGAAGCCATCACCCTTTCAGAGAGATTTATCCCTGAGCGTTTTCTTCCTGATAAGGCCCTTGATCTCATAGATGAAGCTGGAGCGCTCGTTCGTAGTCGCAACGAATACCGAAAGACCCCTTCGCTTCTTCACTCACTTGAACAAAAAGTATCCTCACTTGAGAGACAGAAGACTGAGCTTATCGAAGCAGGCTCCTATGATCAAGCACTCGCTCTCGAAAAAAAGCTCCAAATACTACAGCGCACAACCATAAAAACTCTCGAAAAAACCCTCGGGAACAATGTGAGCGATTCCAATCTTCCGGAAGTCACTCATGATGATCTTATCACTGTACTAGCCAACATAACCCGTATCCCCAAAGAACAGCTGGGTCACGAATCCCCTGCTGCTAAAGTAAAACGTCTCCAAAAAAGCCTCCAGCAGCTTTTCATTGGACAAAGCGAGGCACAAACAGCCGTACTTCGCGTTATCACCCGATCACTTTCCTCTATTCGAGACCCAAGAAAACCACTCGGGTCATTCTTCCTCATGGGTCCGACTGGGGTCGGCAAAACCTATCTTGCCCAAGTACTGGCTCGAGAATTTTTTGGTGATGAACAATCCCTCATTCGACTCGACATGAGTGAATTCATGGAGCGTCATTCGACCGCTCAACTCCTCGGTGCCCCCGCAGGGTATATTGGCTACGGAGATGGAGGAAAACTCACCGAAGCTGTCAGACGTAGGCCTTATTCCATTATCCTTTTTGATGAAATTGAAAAGGCACATCCAGATGTCGCTAATCTCCTCCTCCAAATTCTTGATGAAGGTGTACTGACTGATGCCGAAGGAAGACAGGTCTCCTTCCGTAATACCCTCATCTTCATTACTTCAAATATTGGTACCGAGAGCTTTAATCAGGCAGCAAAAATAGGTTTTGCTTCAACTTCTCATCAAGCAAGAGACCTCGCCTTTGAAACCATTCGGAACAACGTCCTCCAAGAGCTCAAAGAAGTAATGCGTCCGGAACTCATTGCAAGACTCGATGAAATACTCGTATTCGAACCTCTCAGTGAAGTATCACTCAAAAAAATTGCCCGTCAAGAACTTTCTCTCCTTCAGAAACGCCTCCTTATCCAAGGTATCCACCTTACTGTAAAACCCACTGTTCTTGATCATCTCGTTCAAATAGCTCTTGAACGCAAGCAAGGAGCTCGCTCTATCAAAAAGACTATCCGTAGCACTATTGAGTTTCTCATAGCTCAAATGCTCATGGAGTCTCCAGTGCCTAAAAAAATTACCCTTACTCTCAGGCATGGAACCATCAGTACTGAAAAGTAAATGGGCTTCCTTCTGGTCGTGCGTTTTTGACCTTGTTTTCCCGCTAACCTGTTTTGGTTGTGGTAAAGAAGGAGTACTGGCTTGCAAAAACTGTCTCTCACAAGTACCAGAGCCAGACTACCAGGTTTGTCCTATTTGCAAAGCGCCCTTCAGCCCCAACGGAGCTACTTGTAACAAATGTTCCTCTCTTACTGCTCTGGATGGCCTCTTCGTCGCTAGAGTATACCGCTTTCGACTCGTATCTGTCCTCATCCACGCCCTTAAATATCGTTTTCTCCAAAAAGCAGCACGACCACTTGCTCTCCTCGTTGAAGAAAGCCTCAATCATCATTCTCTCCCTCTCCCAGATCTTCTCATCCCCGTACCACTCCATCCCAGACGGCTTCGCTACCGTGGTTTTAATCAGTCTTCCCTTCTCGCTGAAATACTCCAAAAAAGACTCACTCCCGGGGGAATACGCATCCCCATTGATACTGAAAGACTCAAACGAATACGACTCACCAAACCTCAAATGAAAACTGATACCAAGGAAGAGCGTATCAAAAATTTAAAAGATGCCTTCCAGGTTGATCTCGAGGTAGTAGGGCCACTACTCGGAAAATATGTCTGGCTCATAGATGATGTCGCTACCACCGGCACCACCCTCGATGAATGCGCTCGCGCCCTCAAACAGGCTGGAGTAAAAAAAGTCTGGGGAGTAGTAATTGCCCGCTAGACATTCTTGATAATGCCCCTCACTCATGCTAAGGTAAGGAGCGTAGTAAATGGAAAGGTGGCCGAGCTGGTTGAAGGCACCACACTGCTAACGTGGCAGGGCTTAATCGCTCTCGCGGGTTCGAATCCCGCCCTTTCCGCCCTCTTTCTCTCTCAAATAAAGCCCTCTTGCGCTTTTTTGAGAGTCGTGTACCCTAGAGGAGTAGTTAATTAGGTAATGATGAAACTATGACCAACGCGGCATTTATGAAGCCGATGAAGCTGAGCGCTGAGCTCGCAGCAGTCGTGGGAGAAGGTCCGATGCCTCGATCGGAAGTAACCAAAAAAATCTGGGCTTACATCAAGGAACACGGTCTCCAGGATAGTCAGAACAAGCGTAACATCAACGCTGATGAAAAGCTCAAGGTCGTTTTCGGAGGAAAGTCTCAGGTTTCAATGTTTGAGATGACCAAGCTTGTTAGCCAACACCTCTCATAAACTTTTCTGATCTCAATACAAAGTGTGGTACCCTAGAGGGGCCACATTTTGTTTTTGTTGTATTCCTATGAAATTTCGTCTCTTTCCAGCTGCCGAGCGAGGTCACATTACCTGGGACTGGCTCGATACCTATCATAGCTTCAGCTTTGGTCATTTCTACCGCCCTGATCTGATGGGTTTTGGCACGCTCCGAGTGGTCAACGATGACACTATTGCTCCCGGAAGCGGTTTCGACACCCATAGCCATAGTAATATGGAAATCATCACCATCCCTCTCTCTGGCGCTGTGGAGCATCAGGATAATATCGGTGCTCATGGAGTCACTCCCGCTGGATCGG
>CAYNMD010000014.1:0-23439 GCA_964398485.1 uncultured Bdellovibrionales bacterium
CGCTCTCAATTCAACATACTCAGTATAGCAAGAAAAAGAGGGGGAGTCAAGGGGGGAATGAAAGAGCACTGTCGGCAGCAAGACGATTTTGTGATATACTTTCTTTCAAGTATGCCTATGAAAAAAGAGAAATCACTTTTGTTTGTTTCACTTGCTCTTCTAGGAGGGGCCCTCGTGCTACTCTCAGGATGCTCTTGGGAAAATAAGCCGGCAGCCCAAGATAAACCTGATGAGACGCTCGCTCTTGATAAACTCAAAAAAGATACTCCTCAAGAGAATAAAGCAGCTGCGACGAACTCGCAGACTTCCCAAAAAATTGAATCATCTAAAACTACCCCTATGAACAAGAAACAGTATCCAACGCCACCAGCCATGACGATTGATCCTCAGAAAGAATATACGGCTGTTTTGGAAACTGATAAAGGAAACATGACGGTCAAGCTTTTTGCTGACAAGACACCAAAGACAGTCAATAATTTTGTGTTCTTGGCTCGAGAGAAATTTTACGACGATACTATCTTTCATCGGACTCTCAAGGGGTTTATGATTCAGGGAGGTGATCCAGAGGGAACTGGTCGAGGAGGTCCGGGCTATCGTTTTGAAGACGAACCATTTACGGGTGAATACAAACGAGGGACACTGGCTATGGCTAATGCAGGTCCTGATACCAATGGCAGTCAGTTCTTTATTATGCATGCCGACTATGCTCTCCCGCCAAATTACGTCATTTTTGGTGAGGTGGTAGAAGGAATTGAGGTAGTGGACGCCATTGCTACTGCCCCTACTGTCGCCAGTGAAATGGGCGAGCCCTCCAAACCAGTAACACCAGTTGTTGTTAAATCAGTCAGTGTCAAAGAGGAATAGAAGGCTGATCTGCTACTAGAAAGCCATCTTTCGATGGATGAAGAAAAGAGTGTTGACAGCACTCTTTTTTGAGTAGGATATTGTGATACACTAGACTTATCTTACACAAAATAAACATACAGTATGCTTTCTCGCTTCTTCTTTTTTCTCTCTCTTTTCCTACTGCTCTTCCCTTCTTTTCTTCTCATCCCACAGCCAGCTTCAGCTGCCGCCTTTGGCCTCGTCCCGTGTGCTCTTCAAAATGATAATCCAGCTACCAACTGGGATGATCGAGCCCCCTGCACCCTTTGTCACTTCCTCATTGGCATGAATTTTGTCGTAAAGTTCCTGAGAAACCTCATGACGGCTATCGCTATCGCTATTATGGTGGCTATGGCTATCATGTATATTGTCTCTGCTGGGAATGAAGACATGATGGCTACAGCTAAGAAGGGAATTATTGGCTCTCTCATCGGTATCGTGGTCATTCTTCTTGCGTGGGTCATTGTCAACTTTATCTTTACCCTCCCGATCTTTGCCAACAATGGATTGGTCAGAACTGATGGTAGCTGGGATACCTTCACCTGTAATACCACTTCTCAGGTTGGTTGGGTTGGTAATCGCAATACCTCAGGTATTGGCAACGGTACTGGTAGCGTAGGAAACGGTCAGCCAGGCAGAGAAGGGCTTCCAGGGAGTACACCTGGAGGTGGCGGGGGAAATGGCGGTGGAGGAGGATCAACTTGTGGTAATGGCTCCTGCGGATCAGGTGAAACTTGCGCTACTTGCCCTACTGACTGTGGGGCATGTGGCGGCGGTGGAGGAGGGGGATCAGTCCCAGTACCAAAATGTGGACGAACTCATTACAGCTGTGACAATGGCACATCGTCAGATAATCAGCAGATCAACGATCGCTGGACATGGCTTTGTAAGATAGATTCATATCAACAATATTGTTTTGAGCGTTTCGAAGGCTGCGGTGATGGTGTGGTGAGTGGTATTACCCAATATGGTACTCCCGAAGAATGTGATGAAGGAGGAAGTAATGGACTTTGTAACAATGGAGACAATACGATAACTTGCGATATTAACTACTGTAGACCTTGTAGTGGCTCAGGTGTCGGTGGCGGAGGGGGCGGAGGTAATTCTGGAAGTTGTACAGCGGGGACTTATACTTGGTCTGTTGGAGGCAATAGTTGTAGTGCGAGCTACGCGGGTTTGGCTAGTAATCAAATTACTCGGGTCACTGATAATGAGGGATCAACTTGGGGGAGCGCGGGTATTCAGTGTTCGGGTGGAAGCCCTATCCCAAGCTCCTCTTTTGGTAGCCCAACCTGTGATCAAACAACGAGTGGTGCTTCTTGTGGTACTTTAGCAGCTGTTCGAGGTGATGGTGGTGGTATTGGAGTAGTCGCCTCATCCTATTGTACCGAGGGGTGGGCTGACGCTATTTCTTGTACTACCTCATCCAATAGCGTAAGTTGCACTTGGCTTTGTCGAGCCCAGAGTGGAACAGCGTCAACTCCCTGTTCAGGAACCGCCTTGGTGGATTAGGGGAGAGGTCGTTGACTGGGAGACATTTTTGGGCTATACTGCAAGGGCTAAGAAAAAGGCGGAGACGCCTTTTTTCGATATCTTTCTTAGAATAAACTACTATGGAAACTCGTAATATTGCCATCATTGCTCACGTTGACCACGGAAAAACCACCCTCACTGATGCTTTGATGCGTCAGACAGGAGCAGTAACCGCCGAGGGAGCCTCGATGGATTCAAATGCCTTGGAGCGTGAGAGAGGGATTACGATCTACGCCAAGAATGCCTCACTTTTTTATAAAGATACCAAGATCAATATTGTCGATACCCCAGGACATGCAGACTTTGGTTCTGAAGTAGAACGCGTGCTTCGTTCTATCGACTCAGTTATTTTGGTGGTGGATGCTCAGGAGGGCCCGATGCCACAAACAAGATTTGTTTTAAAGAAATCTCTTGAGCTTGGTCTTCGGCCGATGGTGGTTATCAACAAGATCGATAAACCAGCGGCTCGTCCCGATGAAGTACAGGAGCTCGTCTATGAACTTTTCCTTGACTTGGGTGCCGATGATCATCAGCTGGATTTCCCAGTGGTATACGCGATTGCTCGTGAGGGAGTAGCGATGAAAGCAATAGGAGATGAGAAGAAGGATCTCGCTCCACTCCTGGATACGATTCTGGAACATGTTCCAGCTGCTCCGCATGACGTGGACAAGCCGCTCCGAGCCCAACCCTTTAATCTTGGCTACGATAATTTTGTCGGACGTCTCGCTATTGCTCGGGTGTACGACGGGAAACTCTCGGTGAATGACTCGGTTATTCTTCGGAATGCGAGTGGTAAGTCTTCGACAGGCCGTATCGTCAAACTCTTTACCTTTCGAGGGATGGAACGGGTGGAATCACAGTCGGTTGAGGCTGGGGATATTGTGATGATCGCTGGTCTTGCTGATGTAGAGATTGGGGACACCATTTGCAGTGACCATTTTACCGAACTCCTCCCAGCTATTGCTATTGATGAGCCGACCATTTCTCTTAATTTTATGGTTAACGACTCGCCATTTGCTGGTCGGGAAGGGAAGTTTGTTACCAATAAGCAACTCCGTGAACGTCTTGAAAAAGAGCTTGAGATCAATGTGGGTCTCAAGATAGATTTTGCTGATGACCATTATAAAGTGTATGGTCGTGGTGAACTCCACATCTCTATTCTTATTGAAAACATGCGCCGTGAAGGATACGAGGTACAAGTGTCGCAGCCACAGGTTATTATCAAGGATATCGATGGTGTAAAGTCAGAGCCGTACGAGGAAGTGACAGTGGAGTGTCCTATGGAGGTAACGGGATCAGTGATCGAGAAACTTGGAAAGCGTAAGGGAATTATGATGGATATGCGCGAGGGATCGGGCGGGTACCAACGGCTTCTCTTTGAAATTCCAACCCGAGGACTTCTTGGCTATCGTGGAGAGTTTATGGTAGATACGCGTGGGGAGGGGACTCTCTATACTCGAGTGATAGGTTTCCGTCCGTATGCTGGTGAGATTGATCACAAGGATGTTGGGTCAATGATTTCAATGGAAACGGGGAAAGCAGCTGCTTTTTCTCTGGATAATCTTCAGACACGTGGAACTCTCTATATTGGGCATGCTACTGAAGTATATGAAGGGATGATAATCGGGAATGCTGCTAAGGGAGAGGATATGACCGTAAATCCAATTAAGGGAAAGGCCATGAGTAACATGCGTTCTTCGGGAGCGGATGAGGCTATTAAACTGACTCCGCCATGGGAACTTTCGATTGAACGAGGGCTTGAAATTATGAACAGTGATGAATATCTCGAGGTAACGCCTGGGTCCGTGAGGTTAAGGAAACAGTTTCTTAAGGAGACCGACCGAGTAAGAGCAGCTCGGAAGAAATAGTAGAGTCGTTCTTATTGGCCTGAATGTCAGAGAATGAATACCGAGTGCTGAGGCTCTCTTCTATTTCAATACGAAACGCTGGATCATGAGGCAAATTGTAGTCATTATTCTTATACTTTTTGGCTTTATCTGGGGATTTACTCAACTGGGAGATATTTTTGATGAAGAATCATCATTTTTAGAACCAAGAGACAGGAATAAAAAAATTGGTGAGGTACCGCAACAACAGCTGATATCGATTAATCCCAATCAAGAGAATTCTCAGCCGGTGGCTGATACTATAAATTCTCAACTACCATCGATTTCTTCAGATAATTCTTTGATTAGTAATCAGGAGGGTTTTCCAGAGCCGACTGTTCAAGTGATAGATGGTCGGTTTGAACGTACTATTCACATGGGTGTACGACAGTATGCTTGGGATCCTTCTGAAATAAAAGTTAAACAGGGAGAGCTGGTACGGCTGATCGTTCACAATGCTGATGTGCAGCACGGACTTGTTATCCCGGAGCTCAATGTGTTAAATATTGATATTCCTCCGGAGGGTGCTGTTATCGAGTTCACTGCCAGCAAGAGGGGTTCATTTGTGTTTTTTTGCTCATACTACTGTGGTGAGGGCCATAGTGAGATGCGTGGAAAAATTATAGTTGAGTAGAGGTGCTGCGAAAAATTTTTAATTTTTAAGCAGATGATATACTGGAGGTATGCTCACTGAATGGCTCATCCAATTTGGCCCAATCTCTACCTTCTTTGTTACCTACGAACTGTCGGGAGGTAATTTTTTTGTGGCCACCTCGGTTCTCATGATTGGTATCGTTTTGGCGACTATGGCAAGTATAGTCAGGGATCGTCGTGTCCCATGGTTTCCTATCTATGCTGCCGGCTTTACTCTTTTTTTTGGTGGAGCAACATTGTACTATCATGATCCGCGGTGGCTCATGGTGCGAGATACTCTGTACGATGGTATTTTTGGACTCATTATCCTCATAGCTCTTTCGATGAAGAAAAATATCCTTCGAACATTTTTCTTACCACTGTTTGCTTTGACCGATCGGGGCTGGCAAATCCTTGCTTGGCGCTGGGCTGTTTTCTTCTTGATTATGGCTACCGCTAATGAAATAGCAAGGAGGGTTCTCTCAGTAGAGCTCTGGGTTTATTTCAAGGTTATTGCTACGCTTACTTTTATTGTGTTCGGTGTTTATCAATTTACGTTGACACGTCGCGAACGAGTGCCAGAGGAGTCTAATGCCTTTGGCATGCGTCGTAGATAATACATCATTATGAATGAATCTCTGTTCCACCTCATGAGTTTTTCCGCTCTTCTTTTGAGTTGTAGTCTTCTCGTAGTACTGGGACTAGCTCTTTTTTTGGAAAACAATAGTATTATCGATATTGTTTACGGACCTTTATTTGTCCTGGTGGTGTGGAGCATGGCTTCTTTTTGGCAGTGGAAGACGGAGAGGCAATGGCTACTTCTCGTGTTGATCACTCTGTGGGGACTACGTCTTGGTTTGCGCATCCTGAGAAAAAATTGGAAAAAGCCAGAAGATTTCCGCTACCACGCTTGGAGAGAGTCTTGGACCAAGCGAGGGATGCTCTATTTTTTTCTCCGGAGTCTCGGACAAATTTATATTCTCCAAGGACTGGTTGTTCTTGTTGTTTCACTTCCAATATTGATCACTTTTTCTCAAGTTCAGGTACCGATGACCCTTATCAATTGGATAGGTCTTGTAGTGTGGGGTATCGGTTTTTTCTTTGAAGCGGTAGGTGATTGGCAGCTCGATCGATTTATTCGCAACCAGGAAAATGTGGGGAAAATTATGACCCAAGGACTCTGGCGCTTTACTCGACATCCGAACTATTTTGGAGAAGCCACTATGTGGTGGGGGATTTTTCTCTTTGTTCTTGGCTTGCCATTGTCTGGAGTAGCGATTTTTTCACCTATACTTATTACCTTTTTGCTTCTCCGCGTTTCTGGCATCCCTATGCTTGAGCAACGCTTTGCTGGTCGGCCTGATTGGGAGATATATAAAAAGGAGACGAGCGCTTTTTTCCCGTGGTTTCCAAAGAAGATTGCTTCACAATAAATTTTATTCTCCCTGAGAAAATAACGACCGCTGAGTGCTTGCGAGGAAGTACTCAGCGGTTTTGTTGCCTCATGTCTATTTGGCGGGGTAGGTAGTGAGGGCAGGAGTTATGTGCCAGGCGATGAATTGCTCTCGAAAGATCGGTACCCAATGACGATAACCGAGGAGGGTAATGACGAGATCAAGTCGGCGTGAGAGAAGCTCTACAAGAGCATGCTCATGACGATGCCTCCATTCGCTGGGTCGGACATGTTCGAGATGCATGCAGTCGTGTTCAAGTTGCAGCAGGTTGGCAGCCAAGAGTTCGGTCTGGCTCACGACCGTCGGATATACGAGCACCCAGAACCCAAAGTTTACCAGACTGGGGTTGTGAGCCAGGAGAATACGGGTGGCTGCCCCGATCTTGGGGATACGACTCGTAGCCCGAGGGCTGGGAAGATTCTCGTCAGCAGAAAGGTCATGGCCAGCTACTGCCAAATGAATCATGGCATGTTGACGATGTCGCCAGTCCTGGATTTCTTGGATGGCCGGGGCTGGCAAGGGCATGCCTCGTGAGGTAGCAAGGTACATAGTGTTCCTTTTTGACGAATACGCCCCGAGGGGGTGTGTGGGCTAGAGGAATGGTTCTACTCTACACCCAAGACTATTTTTTTCAAATAGGAGGAGACAGCTTATTTGATAGCTTCAAAACTAGCTCGATAATCATCGGTAAGCCGATGGTGTTCGTCATGGTCAGACTTGTAGTCAAACCACATTTCATATATGACTGGAATGAAGAAGAGTTTGGCAATACCGGAGAAGGTGAGACCGGCAATGATGGCTCCACCGAGCCCTTGCCAGATAGGATCAGAGAGGGTGATGGGGATGAGGCCAACAATGGTGGTGATGGCAGTGAGGAGGATAGGCTCGAGACGACTCGTTGCGCCTTCCACGACGGCTTCACGAACGGAGAGCCCAAGGTCAAGATTTTTGTTGATCTTGTCTACCATAATGATAGAGTTATTGACGACGATACCGAAAAGGGCGAGTACTCCAATAAGTGCCGGGAAAGAAAGTGGGATACCGAAAAGAGCAAAGAAGATAAAGACACCCGATACAGCGATTGGGATAACGAGAAGGACAATCATGGCCTTGCGAAAGGAGTTGAACTGGATCACCATGGTACCGAAGATGAGTATAGCTGAGAGGATCATGGCGTACATAATTGACTGCACGGATTTGTTGTTTTCTTCGTTGACCCCACCAGTTTTCCAGGTGTAACCGTCAGGAAGCTGGAGTTCTGTATCAGCAAAGTCCTCAAGTTTTTTGTTGAGTTCTGTCACTACATAGCCATCAGCGACACTGGCTGATATAGCGATACTTCGCTGCTCATCTTCACGAGTGATGAGAGTGGGATTTTTTTCAATAGTGAGCGTACCAAGAGCTGTAAGAGGGACAAGTTTGCCATTTGGCGTAGTGAGGAGGAGGTGTCCCAAGTCATCTGGGTGACCAAAATCATCTTGAGTAAAACGAACAACGAGATCCCGTTTCTCTTCACCAAAACGAACACCTTCCTTGATAGTAAGACCGCTAGCGAGAATACGGAGCAGATTGGCAGTGTCTGAACCAGTGAGTCCAAGGCTAATGAGTTTGGCCTGGTCGGGAGTAAAGGATAGTTTTTTTCCAGCGCTCGAAATAGATATGCTTACATTACTAGTCCCAGGAAGGGATTCCATGAAGGTTTTCGTCTTTTGAGCGAGGAGTTCAAGAGTGGAAAAATCCTCTCCCAGAAGCTTTATCTGGAGATCGCTTCCGGCTGGCGGTCCACCTGAGAGTTGTGATACAGAAAGTTTCCCCTGATTAAAAGAAGAGAAATGTTTTTCAAGCGTTGTTACGACTTCACTAGAGTTTTTAGTCCGTTCTTCTGCTGGGGTAAGGTGAGCAGTGATGAGTAATTGATTGAAATCTTTCCCACCGCTACTGGTGTTGTCGACTGGTGGGGTAGCACCAATTTCTCCGAGTACAAATTGGATTTCAGGAAACTGAGTAAATTGAGGAAGGAGGTCTCGCAATACAGCTTCACCCTGCTTGGGAGTAGTACCGATGGGGAGTTCGATACCAATATAGACCAGATCAACATCGTTATCGGGGAAAAACTCATTGACGACGTAGCCGAGTGGTACGAGGGAATAGGAAAATACCATGAAAATAATCAGAAACGTCATGGTCCGAATGCGAGCTTTTCGTGATGAAAGGATGGTGTCGAGTAGTTCGCTGTAATACTCTCCCAGACGATCAAAGTTCAGGAGGCCATGATCTTGAACCTGTAGAAAAAACTGACCAACTCGAGTAGCGCGCCAAGCAGTGACAATGTCGAGAAATGAGCGAGTCAGCTTGAGCAGTAAGAAGAGGATGATGCCGCCAAGAGCAAAGAGAATAATCTTGAATGGTCCTGGAGCGAGGATGAAGTAGAGCACTCCAAGGAGGAAGAGAAAGAAGAGTACGGCGCTGAATTTTTTGACTCTTGGAGGAATGCTTCCGCCTAAAAAGAAGGCCATGAAAGGAATTACGATAAAAAGAGCCACGGCAGCAGAGATAGCGAGAGCAGATGATACGACAATTGGAATGGGTTTGATAAACTCCCCAATGATACCAGTAGAAAGCAGAAGAGGGAGAAAAGCCCAGACGGTAGTTATGGTGGTGGTGAAAATTACTCCTTTGAAGTCATGGAAGACGAGGAGGGCTGTTTCAAAGGCAGTGAATTTCCCAGAGCGATAGTAACTTGAGAGAGCGGAGATAACCACGATAGAATTATCAACGAGAATACCGAGAGCAAGCAGGAGGGAAAAGAGAGAGATGAAGTTGATGGAGATACCAACTGTCCCCATAACCATGAAAGTAATGAGAAAGGTGAAGGGAATAGAGAGAGCTGAGACAAATGATTGGCGCCAACCAAAGAAGAGGAGGAGCACAACGAAAACGAGTCCGATGGTAATAAGAAAGTCGTGTTCGAGTCGATCAAAACTCTTGTTAATTTCTTTGGCGCCATCAAAATAGGTTGAGTAGGTAAGTGGAACAGGTGTCTCCTTTTGAAATTTTTGGAGTACCTCATAAACAGCTTGAATGGTTTCCTGGGTATCAGCACTCTTGGATTGAAAGAGAGAGAAGTAAATGGCCTCAGTAATTTTTCCATCAGTACCACTTTGGAAAGCAGGAGCAGTTCCTGGTTTGGGTTGTTCGCTGACGGTAGCAATAGTTTCTAGAGAGAGAATGGAATTCCCAATAGGGAGGGGAACAATGCGTAAGTTCTCTAGAGTAAGTTCTTCTTCTTTCTGAGAAAGGGAGAGAAGTGTAGCATCGCTCGCTATGGTTCCAGATGGGGTATCCTCGAGTGTACCCTGGAAAATAGAGAGCATGGCCGGGAGAGAGATCCGGTACTGTAGCAGTTTTTCTGGTGCAACAGTGATGGCTACTTCTGGGTCACGTCGATATTTGAGCTCAACTTTTTCAATATTCGGGATAACTCGGAGCTTCTCTTTGAGATCATCAGCAAGTTGAGGAAGAATGGTGTCATGATTGGGTGCAGAAAGAGCCATGAGGAACACTGGTTGATTCGTAAGATCAACAATTTGGACTGACGGGTCCTCGGATCGTTCGGGAAGATCAGTGATTTTATCTATTGCATTTTGCACCTCCTCCTTCGCCTTTTCTGGTTCGACAATTGATGAGAATTCAATAACCACATTCGAGGTATTGTCTCGTGAAGTAGACGATACCCTTGTGGTATCGGAGAGACCACTCACGGCCTCTTCTATGGGGATGGTAATGAGACTTTCAATGTCTTCTGGTGCAGCACCGGGATATGTGGTGGTGACAATAACGGTCGGGATCTGGATATCAGGATTGAGTTCGTGCTCGAGTGCGAAAAAAGTTGCTGTACCAGAGAGAGTAAGAGTTACGACAATAAGAATAAGACTACGGATGCCGCCAAAATAACGGGCCACCCAGCCTTTTCTGAGCTCAGGATCGAATGCTAGTTTTTCGAAGAAGTTTTGTGAGGGTGACATTTGGGTATCGCTGAGGAATTAGCGAGCAACGTTTACAGTGTCTCCTGGGAAGACGTTGCGATTGAGAAGGATCTGATCATTGATATCAAGACCGCTCGTAGCCAGAACGAAGGAACCAACTACTTGACCTGTCTCGATAGGCTTTTCCCTTACCTGGTTGTTTTCAGCAAGTACCAAAACACTCGATCCCTGTGGGCCAGAAAGGAGTGCATCAATAGGAACGAAATACTGGCCTTGAGGATTGCTTAAAGGAACGAAAATATTTACAAATTCGCTGTTGGTAAAACGATGAGCTACCTCTGGAGTGAGGGGGAAAGTGATAGATCTTAATCCAAGAGTGTTTTCCCCTTGAGCTAAGTAACCTTGAGTCAGAGTAATTTCTTCTCCAGAATCAGTTATGAGAGTAGCCAAACCTCGAGGATCAAGACTGTGAGCAATACGATCAGGAAGGGAGGCAACCAGTGAGGCGTTGTCAGTAATTCCACGAATGGTAGCAATAATGGTCCCTGCAGTTACTGTCTCCCCAGGCCTTACCCCGATGTACTCAACAGTGCCATTAAAGATGCTCTTCGGAGTGAGGGCGGCATCACTTGCGTGAGCGAGAGAAGCATCAATTTTTGCTATTTCCCTATTCAGTTTTAAGCGCTCGAGTTCGACCTTGAGATTATCAATGGCGTTCTTTTCCTCTCGATCAGTGAGTTCTGAGTTTTTTTCAGCAATTCGTTTTTCGCGCTCAAGAATATCTTTTTGCAGTGAGTAAACACGATCACTAAAATGAGCATATTGGTCGGCTTTTTGGGCAGCTAAGCGACCACTTTCTGTACCGTAGTCATTGGTGATGTGTACGAGGGGGGTGCCGCTACTAACCTTTTGACCGACACGTACGTGGACGGATTTGACCATTCCATTGGTCAGAGCAACTACATCAATAACATCAGTCTTTTTGATTTGAGCAGTGGCCATGACAAAGCCAGCTTCTTGCACCGAAAAAACAGTCGAAGTTTTTGGTTCTTTGGTTTTTAGAGTGGCTATCTCTTCAGGGTTTCGACTAAGGGAGGAGAGAACAATAATACCAAAAAGCAGCCCAAGCAGGATAAAAAAACTGAGGGTTGGCCTTTGTTTTAGCCACGAAAGGAGTTTTTGCATAGAGGAGTTTAGACTGAATTTAGAAATAGAATAATATCAAAAAAACTACCGGTAGTCAAGGGAGGTGGGGAAGGTGATAATTTGCCCTATTTACCCTACTAAAAATAGGGTATTCTTCAGGTGGAGGTAATTCTTTATCAAGGAAACATATGGAAAAAACATTACTGCATAAAGATATTTTGGAACTTACTCGGCAGAATGACTGGTTTCGCCGTGAGGTGGTGACTGGGACTCATTCGCAAGTGATGCTTATGTCGATTTTACCCGGAGAAGAGATTGGCGAGGAAATACATGGCGTTGATCAGACACTGGTATTTGTTACCGGACAGGGGGAAGCAATTATTGATGGAGTCACAGAATCTTTTGATGAAGGAGATCTCTTTTTCGTTCCAGCAGGAACGAGGCATAACTTCAAAAATACCGGAGCTATCCCGCTCAAACTCTTCACTGTCTATGCCCCGAGTGAACATCTTGCAGGAACTAATCATGAGACCAAAGAAGAAGCTGACCGAGATGAACATGAATACCACTCATGATATTTGGTAATCTTGATTATGAGGTGGGGATTGAAACTAATTTATTGATTATTTTATGTCTTGGGTAGTATATGCATTTTTAGCGGCTCTTGCAGCTGCAGTTGTCGGGGTACTCTCAAAAATTGGTATAGTTGGTATTGATTCAACCGTAGCCACTACCATTCGTGGTCTCTCTATTGCTGTTTTTATGGGTGGAACGGCGCTGCTACTTGGTAAGTTTCAAGGAGTGATGGAGACTTCTCCTAAAACCATTCTTTTTATTGTTCTCACGGGGATATTTGGCGGTCTCTCTTGGCTTTGGGGCTTTATGGCGCTCAAAGCGGGTGGTGATGCGACGGCTGTAAATGCTATTGATCGACTTTCCCTTGTTTTTTTGTTGGTACTGGCGGTATTCTTTCTTGGTGAAGAGTTTACGTGGGCAAAGTTTTGGGGCGTTCTTTTTATTACGTTTGGAGTGCTTTTGGTAACTCTCAAGCCAGAGCAGTGGTCAAATCTTTTTAGCCTGGTATCGAAGTCATAAAGCGGAGGTTACTTTTGTCCATTATGAAAAAGCGGCCTCAGGCCACTTTTTCTGTTGAGGAGGTTATTTGTATCTGAGAGCATCCAAGGCATCGATGCGACTTGCTTTGCGTGCCGGAAAGACTCCAGTCATAAAGCCAACAAAAGCACCGAAACCAACGACAGTCATAATAAACCAAAGGGGTGAGTAGAAGAGGGAGACGGCTTCACCACCAAAACGAGTGGCGATAGCGTTAATGAGTATATTAATAACCACCCCATTTAAGAAACCAATGATAACACCACCGAGAGCTCCCAGAAAACCCATAAGGGTTGATTCCATTACAAACATGAGTGAGATATCCTTTTTTGAAGCCCCAATAGTTTTCATGATCCCAATTTCCTCAGTACGTTCGAGAAGAGTAATGGTCATGGTGTTAAACATACCAATAGCAGAAACAATCAGGGCAATCATACCAAAAACCATGAGAATAAGCTGGATAGCCTGGAAGACCTTATTGGCTTGGTCGATTGTTTCAGAAATGGAGGATGCGGTTAGTCCAAGTGTATCGATTGCCTGCCTTACTGGCTCAATAACGTCGGTAGATCGGCATTTTACTTTGAGTTTCGTGTAGCTTCCAATAGGCACCCCCTGGAGGGATTCTATAGGAATATAGACGATATTCTCATCTCCCTCAGCAACTCCAACAATGGTGTAGGCTTCGCCAAGATTGTAGCTTGTTCCTCGTTTACCGCTGGCTTCGCCCTGAAAAAGAGTGAGGGCAACAGTTTTGCCAATGAGGCTTTCTGGAGTGACGTTGAATACTTGAGCTACTCCTTTGGTGATAGTTACTTCTCTTCTGGTGCCAGCATCGAAAAGGCGACCGTGGAGAATCTTGAGTCCTTCACTTTTGAGAAAGGCTGGTCCAGTAGAAACGGTAGCAACATCGAGGGTGAGGTTATCAAATTTCCCTTGCCCAGAGAGTTCGAGAGCGGGAATGATATCGATGACGTTTTCAATGGCACGGATTTTCTCTATGGTCTCAGTGTTGAGTTTTACCTCTTGATCTTTACCACTGGTTACATCGAGTGAGACGAGTGCGTCGGAAGTCGTAATTTTCTGGAGAAGGGTTCTCTGAAGTCCATAGCCAAAAGAAACGAGAAACATAATAGCAGCGATACCAACGGACATGCCAAGAATAGTGAGGAGCGTACGCATGGTACGTGCCTTGAACATACGAAGAGAAAGTTTGAGAATATCGAAAAAGCGCATAGTTTAACTGTATTTGAGAAGCATAATGATTTCTACTTCCCGGGTGATTTTTTCTACAGTGTCTTTGCGGAGACCCACCCCTCCTTGAGGGAGAGACTTATCCAGCTTACGAGCGAGTTCAAGTTGGCCAATAGCGCTTCCGAGGCGCTGTTTAAGAGCGGCTTGAAGACGGAGTTTTTGTTCAGGAGAGAGCTTGAGCTTGAAGTAATGCTCTATGTACTGGGATAAAGTAAGGACAGCCTCGCTTGGAGCGCGATGAATTTTTTGAGTGACATCAAGGATTTCTTGGACGCGCTCGCTGAAGGCTTTGGAGCGCATTCGATTCCAGCCAGCTCCACCCTGATCAATATCGAGATCGAGCCTGCTCTCAAAGGTTGAGAGGTCAATGTTTTTAAAGAGCAGCTCTTTGAGAAAAGCCTCGGCCATAGAAACCTGTTCTTCTGAGAGTTGTGAAAGCAAATGAGCGAGAAGCTGTTTGGCTTTGAAGGGAATGAGGAGCATGTCGATCTGCTGAGGCAAGAGATTCTTGAAGGAATTCATCAGGAGCTTGAGCTCGCTATCTTCAGCTTTCTTTTCTTCCTCAATTTCCTCAGGTTTCTTTTCTTTGACTATTGGCCGTTTCTCTTTAAAGACCTCTTCTTTGATTACACGACCATCTTTCATGTAGATTACTCGGTCAGCATAAACAAGGTGCTCCGGATTATGAGTCACCATGATGATGGTTTTTTTGTCGATGTCATTGAGTTCCTTGAGGATATCCAGTACGTTTTGAGCGGATTCCGAGTCGAGGTTACCAACTGGTTCATCAGCAAGGATAATATCTGGGCTATTTACGATGGAGCGAGCGATGGCTACGCGCTGCTTTTGTCCACCAGAAAGCTGGTTGGGCATTTTGTCGGCTTGTTCGGCAATACCAAAACGTCTCAAAAGAGCAAGACCATCTTTTTTACGGGTAGCCGGTATTTCTCCGCGGAATACACGTGGAAGACAAACATTATCAAGAATGGTTAGGGAGGAAATAAGGTAGAAGGCCTGGAAAATCATCCCGATTTCTTTTTGGTGCATTTCAAGATCTTCCTGTTCGCTCATTTTAGAGATAGCCTTGCCTTTAATGCGAACCTCACCATAGGTTGCTCGCTGAAGACCAGAAATGGAGTAGAGAAGGGTTGATTTACCACAACCAGATGGTCCAAAAATAATAACGTATTCGTGTGGATAGATAGTGAGATTGGTCTCCTCGAGAGCTCTTGTTTCATTAGATTTTCCCTGATTGTAGATAATGCGCAATTTATCGATCACGATAAGGGGATCGACATTGGGAGCGGGAGCAGCGGGCGAAGGAATGGCTGCCGGTCGAGCTAAAGAAACCGGTATTTTTTCAGAGGTATCGGACATGAGATTTTTCTCTATTCTATCATATAGAGAAGCTCTCTGCTGTTGTCCTGCGCCGCCCTTCTCGGTATGATAGAGCTATTATGGCTGGTATTTCACTCAAGACGCGTACTATTATTCTGATGGGAGTGCTCCAGTGCATTTTACTTACCATTCTGCTGCTCTTCTTTATTCAGCTCAAGCATTAACTACTATTATTTATGACTTCTCTGCGCTCTCTCCTCCAAATATCTTTCCGTCTTCATGATGCACTGTGTGATTGGTTGGGACGTTACTATTTTCAGGTGAAGCGAGGCTTGCTTATCCTTGCTCATCTGAGTCTCTTCGGGTTCTTTTTTCCTGATCTCCGTCATCAGTTTGGTGAGCTTTCAGGAAATCTTTTGATTGCCATCCTTTTTCTCTCTCCCCTCTCCAAGATTTTTCGTATGCGACTTTTGCAACAGCTTATGGGTCTTCGGCGGGAGCTTGGGATTATGTTTGGCTATTTAGCTGCTGTCCATGGTATAGGCTACCTTACTGACCCACTGCTTTCTCCGTACTTCCTTGAACAACTGAACTCACCATTCCTTGCGTGGTGGGAGCGACCGCTTCTTTTTGGGTTTTTGGCTTTTTCCCTTACTTTGCCACTGCTCTTTACTTCCAATAATATTGCCAATCGCCTTTTAGGCGGGCGCAATTGGAAATGGCTTCACCGTAGCGTTTATGTGATGGCCCTTTTTGCTGTTATTCATCGATTTCTTATCAACGGACTTTCAACGCAGGCACTGGTGGAAATGATTATCTTAGTTGCGGCATACATTATGGCCAAGATTTTGGCCTGGCGTAACTTTCTTACCCCGTTGGTACGAGTGAATAACTGGGTAGCAGGTGAGTATCAGCTGTTTAAAAAGGTCCCTACTGATTCTACTAGTGCGATAGTAAATTAAACTATGATTTCTTCTTCTCGTACATGGAGCCTGAGGCTCTGGCTCTGGCCAGCGATGTTTTTATTTTTCGTTATTTCCAGCGAGGCTTTGGCTCACGGAGGAGCGCATCAAAATGATGCTGGGGCAGTGTTGGTGGAAGTATTTGAACGAGATGATTGCCAACACTGTCAGGATTTGAGACAGTTTCTGAAATCGTTTGAATTAGTTCCGGAAAATCCTCATATCGAAGTTGTTACCTACAATGTTCGGACTGAGGAGGGACTAAAGTTTTTTCGGCAGATTGCTGAAAAAGAAGGGCTTTCTCAGGCCACCCCGATCGTTCTTATTGGCAATCATGTTATCCAGGGTTTTGACCAACCGGAAACCACTGGGGTTATGCTTGGTCGAGTTATTGAGAATCAGGCAGGCAAGCCCCGGATGGGTCTCGCTACGTATTTGTCCCAGGATGAAGGCGTAGTAGAGCGAATAGAAACTGGGACTTGTGATGCAGAGGAGGGTTGTGTTTTGGAAGAAGAATCCTTTTTGGTTAAAGTTCCTTTTATTGGAGTGATTGATGTGGCGCGCTATTCATTGCCAACACTAGCAGCAGTACTTGGTCTTATTGATGGGTTCAATCCGTGTGCTATGTGGGTTCTGGTTACTTTTCTTTTAGTGCTGATACAGATGCGTTCTCGAGAACGACTCCTGGCTGTAGCAGGACTCTTTATTGTAGCTGAGACAGTGATGTACTATCTTATCCTTAATGTTTGGTTTACTACGTGGGATTTTGTTGGTTTGGATCGATGGGTGACACCTCTTGTTGGTCTTCTTTCTCTCGGTGGAGGAGCCTTCTTTCTCTATGAGTGGTATACCTCGGATGGTACTTGCAAAGTAGTCAATCTCGAAGAGCGCGCAAAGATTTCCGGAAGAATTCGGAAGTTGGCCACCGAGCCATTTACCTGGCTAACGGCCGGAGGAGTTATTCTCCTGGCTTTCTCAGTCAATGTTATTGAGTTTGCCTGCTCTATTGGTATCCCACAGGCTTTTACCAAGATACTTGAGATGAATAATCTCTCTTTTCTGGGTACACAGAGTCTGATGTTTATCTATATTCTCGGGTACATGGTTGATGACTTTCTTGTTTTTGGACTGGCTCTTTGGGGTGCAGAGAAGCTCCATATGACTACCCAATATGCCAAGTGGTCCAACCTGGTGGGGGGAATATTGATGCTTATCTTGGGGAGCATCCTTATCTTTGCTCCAAACTGGCTGCGAGCTCTCTAGTATAGGTATATCCACGAGATGTCTCGTTTTTGGTATACTAGAAGAGTAACTTGTATTTCTATTTGCACTATGGAAGACGTGAAGTCGGAATCGCCAAGCATGGTTCAGGCCGAGACGAGCTCTAAGGCTGGCTGTGGTTGCTCGAGTGAGGGTTCTTGTGAGTCAGGGAAGGGTTGTAGAACTTCCTGCCGAAAGGAGAATGCTGTCTGGACTCTCTCGGGAGCTATTCTCTTGGGAAGTTTGATTGTGGCAGCCAGTATCCTTACCTCGTCTTCGCGGACCGGAGGAAATGCCGCTCTAGTACCAACAGGCAATCAGGGGGCTCAAAATGTTCCGACAGCACAGCAGCCAGCCGGGGATAAGAAGGCTACTGTATCACTTGATGATGATGCTGTTCTGGGTAATAAGGGAAAGGCAAAGGTGGCTATTGTAGAGTTTAGTGACTATGAATGTCCATTCTGCCAGAAGTTTCATAAGGAAACCTACAAGGAGCTTGTAAAGGAGTTTGTGGATAGCGGGAAAGCAGTATATTCTTTCCGCGACTACCCACTTCCATTCCATGAGCCTATGGCTAGTAAGGCTGCCAATCTGGCTCAGTGCGTTCGTGAAGCCAAAGGTGACCAAGCTTTCTTTGCCTTCAACGACGCTTATTTTGGGGCTACTCAGACCAATGCTAAGGGTCTCCCAGAAGGGAAGCAGGACGAAATTTTGAAGTCGCTCGGAGTGAACGTGGCGAGTGTGACACAGTGTGCTACGAGCGAGAAGTTCAAGGATGAGATTGCCAAGGATATGAGTGATGGTTCGGCTGCCGGTGTCTCTGGTACCCCATCGTTTGTGATTGGAAAACTCGATGCCAAGGGCAATGTCGTGGGCGAACTCGCTGTTGGTGCTATGCCGCTTGCTTCACTTAAGGCAACGATCGAGAAGTATCTCGCTCAGTAAACGCATCCTTTTTTAGGGATAGATATAAAAACGAGGCTTCACGGCCTTGTTTTTATATCTATGATTTTTCTTACCAAAGTAATTAAAAACCACCCGGGCAGGGTGGCTTTTAATTTCCAAGTACAAAAGAGGGGATTTACTTCACGGACTCAACGAATTTGGTGAAGACAGTAGGGTGCTCCATAGCCATCTGAGAGAGAACCTTGCGATCGAGGGTAATATTTTTCTCTTTCATGAGGGCGATAAACTTGGCGTAAGTAGTCCCGTTGGTACGGAGGGCATTATTGAGACGGACAATCCAGAGGGCACGGAAAGAACGCTTTTTGGCACGACGATCGCGGCGAGCGTACTTCCCAGCCTTAATAACAGCTTCCTTGGCCTTGGTAAAGAGTTTCTTACGGCCCCAGCGGTAACCCTTGGCTTTTTTGAGAATATTTTTGTGGCGTTTTTTGGTCATTACGCCGCGCTTGACTCGAGTCATACAGATGAAAGATTGCTGATACTAGTTACGGTTATGCGTAGGGGAGGGCTTTCCGGAGATTCATCTCTTCGGCTGGGACTGCGATGCCGCTGTCGAGACGCTTAGCTCTGGTGGCTCGACCAGTATCACGAGAATTGTAGTGATTTTGGCCAGTAGCGCGTCGCTTGAGCTTGCCGCTTCCGGTAACTTTGAATTTTTTGGCTACTGCCTTCTTCGTTTTCTGCTTGGGCATACTGTTTAGGAGTCAAATTGAAGATACATCACTCTAGCGTACTTTCCTCATCTTGGCAAGAGGAGCCAGAATTGGTTATTCGGGAGCGACCGTCATGGAGAAACCGCGGGGTCCTTTGGTCACATTTTCCTCAATTTTGTGAGGGACGGCGATGGATTCAGCAAAGGCGAGGAGATTTTCCTTGGCTTTGTCGGCCATAGCTTTTTCACGACCGCGAAGCATCATGTCAATTTTTACCTTATGACCCTTCATCATGAATTTTTCTGCCTGAGTCTTTTTGAAGAAGAGGTCGTGTTTTTCAGTGCGGTACCCGAGTCTGACACCTTTGGTTTCCACTTTCTTCTGCTTTGCTTTGGCTGCTTGGGCCTGCTTGGCAGCATGATACTGGAGTTTACCGTAGTCGGTGAGACGGCAGACAGGAGGTACTGCTTGAGGAGAAACCTCGACGAGATCCAGTTCACGTTCACGAGCGAGCGCCATACCCGCTTCAGGAGTCATGGTACCGAGGTTTTCACCAGCTTCAGTAATAACAACAACTTCCGCAGCCAAGATTTGTTCATTGACTCGGTAGCGTTGCTTTACAACAACTTTCGGCTTCGGTCGATTGTGGCGTCTTCGTCTCACGGTAGTGATGTTTAAAAAATAGAGGTGGAGTTGATGGGAATTGCACCCATGTCCAGTGAAGTTTTTCCAAAATACTCTACAAGCGTAGTCATTCTTTGTGTGCGGCTAAGAGATAAAAAGAAGACCAAATTCTCTTAGGAGTTTTTCTTTGGCATACGGCCTCGAAGATCAAAGAAAACAAAACGGCTTCTTGGCGTTCCGATGGTTATGGCACCAGCGATTCCCTATCGGAAGTCAGGGAGCTGATGGCTGCGCGCGATTAGGCGCGAGCAAAAGCGAAAGAAGGAGCAAAAGCAGAAGCGATTGCGTTCTTGGCTTTGGTGATGAAGTTTGCGTTTATCATCGTGATAGCGATTTTTACGATCATGCTATCAAGATCGGCTTGCCTATTTTGAAAGTACAGCCTGTCGAGTCTATAAACAACCCCCGTGTGCCACTCTCTCTTACTTGAGACTGGAAGACGGGGACAGTCTAATACTGTTTCATGGCCCGTTCGATGCGGCGTTTGGCCTCACGCTTCCCGATATCTGCTCGACGATCGTATTCTTTTTTTCCTTTAGCTACTGCGAACTCGAGCTTCACAAGTCGCCTCTTACTATACAAGCGAATAGGGACCAAAGTCAAGCCTTCAGTGCGGATTTTCCCTATGAGAGAGGAAATATCTCGCTTTTTTAGGAGAAGCTTCCTTGAGCGAGTGTCTTCATGGGGGACTTTTTCCCCGGCATGGCGGTAGCGGGGGATTAAGCAATTGGTGAGCCAGAGTTCGCCATTGTGGATAGTCACAAAAGCACCTTTGAGGCTGGCGTGGCCAGTTTTGACGCTGCGCACCTCTCCGCCAGTCAGGACAATACCAGCCTCGTAGTGATCCTGGAGACTGTAATCATAACTAGCTCTTTTGTTGTGAGCGATAGTTTTCATGTTCAAAATATGACATAAATGGCTTAAATAAGCAATATTTTTACGATTACCTTTTCATTTCCTTCGTTCTCTATTAGGATGATGATTGCATATGAACCGAACCCCTCACCATCTTCGTAACCATCTTTCGAAAGAAGATGCCTTCAAACGACTGGCGGAAGAAACATTCGCTCGGCGAGTGATTTCATTTTATCGATACGTGATCCTCGACCAACCAGAGACGCTGCGCAATGAACTGTATGCGGAGTGGCAGGGACTGGGGGTTTTGGGCCGGGTGTATCTTTCGACCGAAGGAATCAATGCTCAGATTAGTGTGCCCGAGCCAAATTTTGAGCGCTTCAAAGAGCTGCTGTATGCTCGCCGAGCTTTTGCCGGGGTACCGTTTAAAGTAGGGGTAGAACAGAAGAATGATGCTTTTTGGAAATTGACAGTCAAGGTGCGGAAACAGATTGTTGCTGATGGCCTGGCTCCACATGAATATGATGTGACGAATGTGGGGACTCATCTCTCGGCTCGCGAATGGAATGAGCTTCTGGATGATCCCGAAACAGTAGTCGTGGATATGCGGAATAACTATGAGTCAGCTATTGGCCGTTTTGAGAAGGCTATCGCGCCAGATGCTCAGACGTTTAAGGAGGAGCTTCCTCTTGTAAGAGAGGCATTGGAGGGCAAGGAAAAGAAAAAGGTTATGCTCTACTGTACTGGGGGCATCCGTTGCGAAAAAGCGAGTGCTTATCTCAAGCATCATGGTTTCCAAAACGTCTATCAGCTTCATGGAGGTATTATCGATTATAAACATCAGATCGAGCGCGAAGAACTCTCATCAAAATTCAAAGGAAAAAACTTTGTTTTTGATCATCGCATGAGTGAACGGATTACAGAAGACGTGCTTGGTACCTGTCTCACTTGTGATAGTTCGTGCGATGACTATACGAATTGTGCTAACCATGAGTGTAATCGTCTCTTTATCCAGTGCCATGCCTGCCGGGATAAGATGAAAAACTTTTGTAGCTCCGAGTGTCAGGAGAAAATGAGTGTACGAGCCTAGTCTTTCCATTTCTCGGTATTTCCGGTACGGTGACTATATATGAAGGAGAAAATAGAACAAATTCTAAATGAAGCACTTAGAGAACTTAAGGGCGAGTTCACTTTTTTACCTGATCGAAATTATACGGTAGAAAGACCTTCTGAGGATAAATTTGGAGATTACACTTCTAATGTAGCTTTGGTAGCATATGCCGACTTTGCTCATGCACTTCGAGAACGTGCAGATACAAATATAACAATGGCAAAAGGAGGGAAACTGGGTATTAATAGCCCACGCGCATTGGCTGAAGCGATAAAAAATGTAATCGAAACTAAAGGGACTGACTTACTAGATAAAATTGAGATCGCTGGACCAGGACATATCAATTTCTATCTTTCAGATAGGGCTTATAGTGAGGCGCTCCAGCATATTTTAAAGGAAGGCGATCGTTATGGGAGCTCGATGTTAGGTGATGGGGAGCGGGTGAACAATGAATTTATCTCAGCGAATCCTACGGGGCCACTGCATCTCGGTAATGGTCGGGGCGGATTTTATGCCGATACTCTTTCTCGTATTTTGAAGAAAGCAAGTTTTGAAGTGACCAATGAATATTATGTGAATGATGCGGGGGAGCAGGTAATGAAATTGGGGCACAGTGTCCTCAAAGATAGTGAAGCAGTCTATGGCGGGGAATATATTGAAAAGCTTGCCGAGCGACTTGGTAAGAGTGATGAGGTTCGAGCGACTGGGGAACAGGCGGCCAAGATTATTCTCGAAGAGATGATTCAACCGGTAACCAAAGAGGTGATGCGGGTGCATTTTGATGTGTGGACTTCGGAAAAGAAACTGATCGAGGATGGGTATGTCGATAAAGCTCTCGTGCTCCTTCAGGAACGAGGGAAAACGTTTGAATCTGAGGGGGCTTTGTGGCTCAGGACGACGGAATATGGTGATGATAAAGATCGCGTGCTCGTAAAACAAGACGGATCCAAAACCTACTTTGCTTCCGACTGTGGTTATATATTGAACAAAATGGAACGTGGGTTCACTCTTCTTATCGAAACGTGGGGAGCTGATCATCATGGTTATATCAATCGTTTTAGAGCCGCTGCTGAGGCTCTTGGTTTTCCTAAAGAAAAAATTCATTTTGCGATCGTGCAGCTGGTACGACTGATGAAAGATGGGGAAGAAGTAAGGATGAGTAAACGAGCCGGGAATGTGGTAGGCATTGATGAGCTCATTGAGTCGGTAGGTCATGATGTGGCTCGGTTTTTCTTTCTCATGTATTCTCCCGATACCCATATGAATTTTGATCTGGGTCTTGCTGAAGAGCGGAGTGAGAAGAATCCGGTCTATTATGTGCAGTATGCCTATGCTCGGCTCTCGAGTATTCTCCGTAAGGCCGAAGAGGAATCTTTAGAACCCAATGCAGAGCAACTCGCTCTCCTCTCTCATCCGAAAGAGAAGCTCCTTATACGGGAACTTATCGCTTTTCCTGAGCTCATTGAGCGGATGGCGAGCGAAAAAACAGTACATCAGCTCCCGCAGTACGCTATCCGTCTCGCTGATAGACTTCATTCGTTCTATGCTGATTGCCAAGTAATTGATACTGAGAAGAAAGAAATTTCTCAGGCTCGTCTCGCTCTCGTTCGATCTACACGAATAGTACTTGGAGAATCCCTCAGACTTATTGGAGTTTCAGCCCCAGAAAAAATGTAATCGGGAATAGGTGATAGCACAAAGAGTTTTTTTGTATGGCCAAAAC
>CAYNMD010000015.1:0-19532 GCA_964398485.1 uncultured Bdellovibrionales bacterium
AATACCGGGGGGCGAAAAGCACGATACAGGAATCAAGCATGAAGAAGTAGGAAAAAGTAAAAAAGAAAAAAAATCAAAAAGAATTGTTGATGCCAAAATGCTGCAGGATTTTCTTGCTGCTCATCAAGGGGAGTCTTTGGCAGTTATGCTTCAAGAAAAAGAATCGTCCCTGTTTGGAACTGGAATGGAAGCAGTGGGACTAGCCAGCGCTCTCGAGGGGAGAGTAGTGGAATGGAATGAAGCAACAGAGCTTGTTCTCAGGTCATACTTAGCTGATGCGAACCAGCCAAAACTCGTCTATGACTGGAAGGCGATGCAGCACATATTGCTCAAGGAAAAAACCCTGCTTCAGGGGGTAGCAGAAGATCTCTTGCTCAGTGCTTATGTTTTGGGGACAAGTGGAAAATTTGATCTGGAAACTTTATTTGAAACGTATGTTGGCCGCTCGCTCGCTGTTGGTACCTTGGAAGGCAACACACTTGCCTTGCATAGCATTCATCAGACGCTCAAGAGCTCGCTTGAGGCAGTAGCCAGCCAACAGTCAACAGGAAAGACCGTGCTCACCATTCTTCATAACCTCGAACTCCCGTTGGTTTCGGTATTATTTCAGATGGAACAAAAAGGAATTTTGATTGAGCGATCAGTCTTCGCAACACTTTCAAAAGAAATTGAAGCCAAACTGAAAACGGTAGAGAAAGAAATATTTATTTTGGCAGGCAAGGAATTTAATCTCAATTCACCCAAGCAGCTTGCCGAGGTACTTTTTGTTGATCTTGCTATCCCGACAGGAAACATTAAGAAAAATAAAACGGGTTTTTCTACGGCTTCGACTGAACTCGAGAAGCTCCGTGAGGCGTACCCGATTATTGCCCTCATCGAAGAGTATCGTGAGCTTTTCAAGCTCAAAACAACCTATGTCGATGTCTTGCCGGGCATGGCGGCGGGGGATGGGAGGCTTCATACCAGATATGATCAGGCAGTGGCAGCAACCGGGAGACTTTCTTCCAATGATCCCAATCTCCAGAATATTCCTATTCGTACTGATTGGGGGCACCGGATGAGGCAGGGTTTTGTAGCAGCTCCTGGAAAAAAGCTCGTGGGCGCTGACTATTCGCAGATCGAGCTCAGAATCGCAGCCCATCTTTCGGGCGACGAGACGATGATCAAGGCTTTTCAGAATAACGAGGATATTCATCGGACAACAGCAGCGCTCGTCCATGGTATTCATCCAGAACATGTGACCGATAGCATGCGACGCGAAGCCAAGGTGCTCAATTTTGGCATCATTTATGGAATGGGAGCTTTTGGTCTGGCTCAGGCTGCTAAGATTGATCAGAAAGCAGCAAGTGAGTTTATCAAGGGATATCTCAAAAAATTCTCAGGCGTAGCCAAATACATGGAAGACATGAAGAAACATGTCCATGAGCACGGGTTTGTTGAAACAGAACTCGGCCGAAGGAGGCTCCTCCCTGAAATCGAGAGTACAAATGTAGCACTCGTGCGGGCGGCGGAGCGGATGGCTATCAATATGCCAATCCAGGGTCTGGCAGCTGATATCGTGAAGCTCGCTATGCTTGACTCACGGGCACTTCTCAAAAAGTATACCGACCGAGCAGCTCTCCTCCTCCAGATCCATGATGAACTTATCTTTGAAGTTGACGAAGCGATCGCGAAAGAATTTGGGCAAGCACTGAAAGAAGTAATGGAAAGCGCCTACAAACTTAAAGTCCCACTCCTTGTGTCCGTAGAAATCGGTAACACATGGGGAGAGATTTAGTGTGGCTTTTAAAAATTGAGAGCAAAAGAAAAACCCCGCCGAGGCGGGGCATTTTCTTTTAGTGAAGCGGGCCTTGGGTGAGTTCATTAAGTCTTTTTTGCGCTGCTTCAAGTCGGGCTTGATATCCTGGATCATGAGCTACGGCAGGATTTTTAAGTACCGCCTCCGAGAGTCGATCGAGTACATCATCGAGTTCATCGAACCCCTGTTCTCCTATTTGACGGAGCACATCATTTTCCCGAGCTAACTCCGCAGTGCTAACACCATCGAGGCTTTTTGATGGATCGAGATGGAAATCAGCAGTTGGCTTTTTCCACTCTTCTGTAGGCATTTCAATACCCATATTTTTTCTGTTAACGATTTAAAAAACAAAAAAGACGGGTCGCCACCCGTTCTTTATGGATGTAGTATAGCAAGAAAAAGAGCCGAAGTCAATGAAGATAACCAACTTTCTGAGCTTAGAGTATCAACTTTTTGTAAAACGTATTATCTAATTAAAATTTATTAAGCTATAATATAGTTGTCTTTCTGAATTTTTTATGGAACCAAAATATAAAAACTGTATCTACTTGGGAACCATTGTGATTGCATTAATTACTCTTGTTTTGCTTGTGGCTGGGCTTTTGCAAAGCAGGGTGACATCGGAACAATCGGAAGAAAATTTTTCGTATCAGGAGAAATTAAATACTTCCTCTGTCAAAGCTAAAAACAGTGATGAATCAACCAAAATCCCCCTAGTTTGGAGGGAATACCGCAATTCAATTTACGGATTTGAAGTTGAGTATCCTTCCGATTTCCTTCTTGATGAAAACTTTGCTGATGCGGTAGAGTATAGTATCAACTTTGGGCCACAGTACAGTTTAATTTTTGGTAAAAATCATCCACGGAGATCAAGTGCTGACGGGTTCATGATTACTGTTTTCGGAAAGAATGAGTCAATTGCCGACCTAATACGGGAACATGCTGATTTAGGAAGTCAAATGGAAAGAAAGTTAGTAGTAATGCCTGATGAGAGTATAAATGAGCTTCCTCTAAAAGTTGTTAAGAGCTGTAGTCTTGATGATAATTGTGAAAAAATCGCATATTTTTTAAAGAATGATGTAGTTTACTCGATAACTTTAAAAAATTATTACTCAGCATCGTCATTAATTGAAAGAGGTGTTTATGATAAGATGTTTGCAAGTTTACGATGGCAAGAATGACATAAAAATTCTCACTAGAAATTTCTAGTGAGAATTAGTGTGAGCTACTTAGTTAGGAGTGGTTTATCACCATAAACCACTGCCGTGGGGGTCTATTCGATTCCAGACCCCATCTACCTTTTTGTAAAACTCGATGTGGAGATGGGCGGAGTATGTATTAGCTCCACTTGGCCCCCAACCGCCTATGGTTGCTACCGGTTGATAGCGGGATATGTTGGCGTAGCCGTTTTGATGGATACTTGATAGTACAGAACCTTCTAGTTCATCACTATGAAGAACTACAGTCATGTATTCATTAGTTGATCCATTGATGGATTTCGATCCATGAAGGATGTAGAATGCATGATAGTTAGTCCAATTGATGTTCGCGCTTGTTCCAGCGGGTATGTTTGCTAGTGGGCAATATGCTGTATTACGCCATACATTTGGGGGAGTCTGTTGATTTGTAGTGCTATGTATAGCACAGATTATTCCGCCCTCAGGAGCAAGGATATTTGTGCCTTGAGTGAAGCCGTAGTCATAGCCAGGATGGCCGTCGTAGCAGAGATAGGTGTTCCCGCCAGCAGAAGAAACCCCTATGTAAGTCAGATATCCTGTCAGAAAGGCTGAGTTATCGCTCTTTCGATAGCAGGTACTACCTCCATAAGGACCAATATTTCCAGAACTACCTATATAAGCATTAACGATGTTGTTTTCTGCGTAGGGAGTCGCTGTTCCTAGGGAATCCTGATCCATCACAGCGGTGACTGGGGCGTTGTATGGCGTGTAGCCGTTTATCACAAAACTGAATGGAAGGAGTGGGCCATTGGAAAATGACGATCCAGCGATGAGGGTGTCTCCTTGACTGATGTTCGAAACACCAAAGTTGGCATTGGTATACCCATTGGAAGGAGCTCTGTTGTACTTGATATTACGGTGTGATCGGAACTGTGTGAACGAAGTGTGATCGGGATGACCCATGTAGTAGTATCCGTTGATTGGGACACTGCCCCAAGAGCTGCCATTGTTGGAGGTGTAGAAGAGGATGCAGTAGTTGCTTTCATACCATCCATAGCCACCGCCAAAACGAAGGAAGAAGGTAGTGCTTGAATTGAAGTCGATAGTGGGTTCGCTGGCTGTTTCCTTGCAATAGAAGACATAGGAGTTGTTACTGTCTGCTTGAGCCTGGGTGATCCAGGTATAAGTTGTCCCTCCAGAGTAGTATGGAACCGTGTATGGTGGAGTGGTGAAGGCCTGGCTATTGTAGGCCAAGAGGGATAGCGCTAGTGTCAGCATGAGTCGAACGATAGGCAACATGATGAACTCCAAAGAAGGCGTTGAAACAATATGCGGTACGAAACAGTCAGTGGAAAAAAGTCCTTTCGTGGTTGTTAAGGAACCAGGCTAGGATACATCGGCGAAGTCAAATGAGTCAATGTATTGTCTTGATTGGATTAAAAAGATAAAAAATTCTATTCTAGTTAAGAATATATCTTCGATTATGCCTGAACTTCCTGAAGTCCAAACCGTGGTAACGCAGCTCGGTCGTAAAATTACCGGAAAGACTTTGACATCATTTTGGACGGATTGGGAGAAGAAAGTGCTGGAACCCCTCCCCAAACTTCGCCGCCTGATCAAGGATGCGAAGGTGCTTGGGACGAGGCGCTTCGGGAAGACAATCGTCATCGATCTCGACAATGAGTACTCGATAGTGATCCATCTTAAAATGACAGGTCATCTCCTCTACAAAGATGCGCACAATAAAAATGCCAAAGCATGGCAGGATCCGATCAATCAGTTTATTCATCACCGCTTTGTTTTTGCTGATGGCTCGTGGGTAGATTTTTCAGATATGCGCAAGTTCGGCTGGGTAGATATTTGCAAGACAAATGAAATAGAACGACACCCTCATATCGAGAAACTCGGAATAGATGCTCTGTCGCCCGATTTTTCTCAAGAATATTTTCATCAACTGCTCCAGCGATACCCCAAGCAGCCAATCGGAATACTGCTTCTGGATCAGGAAAAAATTGCTGGAATTGGAAATATTTATCGCAGTGAAGCCTTGTTTCGATCGGGAATTCTCCCGTGGCGCGTGGCGAAGAGTCTCAAGGTAGATGAGGGAGAGCTTCTTCACAAAAAGATTCAAGAAGTACTTCGTGAAGCAGTCAAGCTTCGTGGGACAACGGACGGTGATTTTCGTGATACCGAAGGTAAGCGAGGAGGATTTCAGAAGAAACTCTTTGTCTACGCTCGGGAAGGGGAGGAGTGTAAGCGTTGTGGTACAATAGTGGTGCGAAAAAAAATGGGCGGGCGAAGTGTTTTTGCCTGTACTCAGTGCCAGCAATAAATCAAAATCGCGGCACTGCTAAGCTTTTCATAAGGTCTATGTTTAAAAAACTGTTGTTTGTAATTTTGGTGCTCTTAGTGGCGGGTGGGGTGTGGTATCTGTGGGGTGATCGTAGCAAGACTGCTCTCCAGAATAAGCAAATCGATATTAATAATTCCCCCAAGCCGCCAGTGGCAGATACCAAGCCGGTGAATCCTGACTCAGTCAGCGCTTTGGCAGGACTTCCTTGCGCCGATATGAAGCGTAGGCCAATTGCGGTGATGCAGCCAGCTGATCTTACAGCTCGTCCAGCAGCCGGATTTTCTGATGCGGATATGGTGTTTGAGATGCCGGTGATTACGGCCACTATCAACCGGCTTATGGCGGTCTATCAGTGTGCCTTACCTAAAGAAGCTGGAGCAGTTCGTTCTTCACGACATGATTTTCTCCAGCTCGCCAAAAGCCTCAATGCTATCTATGTGCACTGGGGTGGATCGCACTTTGCTCTCGACAAGATCAAAGAGGGAATTCTTGATAACATTGATTGTACTGGAGCAGCTGGAAACGGTGCTGGAACAGATGTCTGCTATCGAGCAGAGCGAACCGGAAATATGAAACTCGAAGACACTAGCCGTGTAAATGTTCAGGCTGCTTTTGAGAGGGGGAAGTCTCTTGGTTATAGCACGGAAAATACCTTTGTGGGCTACCCACATCAGGAAGAGGTAGCTCTTGAGTCTCGTCCAACGGGTGGTCGAGTACGTATTGGTTATCCGGGAGCCGGAGAAGTGGAATATCTCTACCAGAAAGACACGAACTCCTGGAAGAGACTCTGGGGGAATACTGCTGATACCGATCGAAATAACGGGAAGCAGATTGCTTCCAAGAATATTGCTGTCCTTTTTGCTCGATCAGAACAAATCGAAGGGCAATATAATAACTTGCAGCTTGGTGACCCATGGTATGATCAGACAGATTCAGGTGATGCCTACTACTATCTAAACGGTAAACAAGAAAAGGGTACTTGGAAAAAAGATAAATCCAGTCTGGCGAGCAAGCTCTATATGTATGATGGCGCAGGCCGGGAAGTACGGTTTGTCCCAGGGCAAATTTGGGTCAATGTTGTTGAACCAGGTACTGCTTTTGAGTGGCAGCCAGGTCAGTAGTCTTGGGGAGAGAAAGAAAGGAAAAAACAGGTGCCAAAACACCTGTTTTTGATTGTCCTTAGTTCGGGGTATACTAGACGATGAAATCTTTGTTTTTCTATGTATTATTTTCTTTCTGGCACCGATCGATTTATTCTCACTGAGCGTAAAGATGCTCTTGAAAAAGAGTTCTTCCAAAAGTTTCCTCAGGGGGAAAAATTTGTATTTGATATTGAAGAAAGCTGGGATGAAAACGCTCGGACTAGGTTATCGGCGGCTCTCCAGTCGGGAGGTCTTTTTGCTACCCCACATCTTATCGTGGTACGAGGGGGCGAATTTCTTGATGAAAAGGAAGGGAAATTGTTTTTTGATAGGATACAGCACCAATCGCCCGAAAGGATGCTTATCATGTCATATTTTCTCGCACCAAGAAAAAAACTTCCAACTTGGTGGAATGAATTGGTAAAGCATGGCACAGGCGAAACTTGTGCTGCTGGACGGAATACGGATTCTCGACAGATAGTGGAAAGTATTTCTTTGGAATATGGAGTAAAATTTGAGCCAAAAGCAGTGGTCTTTTTGGGTGAGATTTTTTCTGAAAATAGAGGGAGGCTTATTCAAGAATCGACAAGACTCGCTCTCGAGAGTAGCGGGGTAGTTACTCTGTCTCAGGTTGAAATGAGTGTGCAGCCTCCAAAAGAACAAAATGTATTTGTAGCTCTCGACTATTTGACTCGTGGTGATCGGGCTCGAGCGGTGGCCCTCTTTCGGAGAGAAGAGACTGATGCTGAGGCACCCTTTGGTCTCTTGGCTCTGTGCGCATGGCAGCTGAGAAGACTTGTGGCGATAAAGGAATTGGCACAAGAATTGGGTGGTAATGCTGGAGCCATTGCCCGGGAACTCAAAACTTCACCCTATCCAATTCAAAAAACATTACCACTACTTGGGAGGTTGCCACTCTCTCGACTTCGATCTGGACTCATTCTTTTGGCTGATCTTGATGGTGCTACCAAAACTGGTCGTATTCGTCCAGGTGTTGCTCTCGATCTCTTTGTCTGGAAGTTTTAGACCCTAGCAGGTCAGTATTGACAGTGATTATATTCTGTGATAAAAAAATTAGTCGATGACTAGTTCTTTAGTTTTTTGAATCGAACCGTATCGACCAGCCTGACATAGTTAGTCAGGATAGTTTTGTGTGGGAAGAATGACGAGTAGTCTTAGAGTTTCTGAGAAGAGTACTATTTTCCCACACAACCCCATTGCAGCACCGATGAGTAGTACGATAGCTCTTAGCCGAGATCCCTGTTATCGTTGCTGCATCCTTTTTCCTGGAGTGATGAAGTAGCTGATAGTTTTTTTGATGAGCCACCTATCGCTTCAGGTCTTGCTCTTTGTTAGTTTTGGTGTGAAGGATGAAAGACGTCATATGTCTGCGAGTATGACTTAGATGATATTCTTTACACCACCCTTGTTCAGAGGATGTAAGGAGGTCTAATCCTTGATGACATGGCTATCCCCTGAATCCCGAAACAGTGTGTTGCACACTGCTTCGGGCTCTCACTCAAGTTTGGGAAATTTCTCCATTTTGAGTGAGTGGTTGGATGATAGAAGAGATAATTTCTTGATGTTCTTCGTATTCTCCCACTCGACTCTTTGGCAGCGACGATGAATGACGCCTTATTCGCAATGTTTAGGTGATTATCGTCGCTGCACCCGTTTGCTTGAGGGGATGAGTTGGCAACTAAGTTTTGAGGTGTGCGATATCTTCTCAAGCTTTTGTTCTTTGTAGTTTCGGCGTGAAGGATGAGAGATGTGCTAGCTCATCGTTGGATGGGTCGTTATCCTTCACGTCACTTTTATTCAGGGGATGATCCAAAGTTTAACGCCTGATGGCACGACTATCCTCTGAATCCCGAAGTGTTGCAAAACATCACTTCGGGCCCTCCTTTGAGTCTGAGTCGCGCGACTTTGATTTCAAGGAGAGAGAAGGCTCTTCCCATAGCGCAAACTGATTCATGTTGTTTCTCTCCACATTGTTTTCTTCACAACCCTATCCGTCCTAGGCGGATGCACTTCCGAAAGGGAAGCAAATGGAAACGTCAATTGCAGAGATCAATCCCGTGTTGGCCCAGGCTCCGCGCATCATCGCCATCGCCCACCGACTGAAAGAAATCGTCCGCGACGGCGTGGTGATCGAGAAGCGCCCAACCGAGCTCGCTATCGCCGTCCAAGGCGGTGCGAAGTTACGCGAAGTCGCCCTCAAGGATGAGAGCGAGGAACTCGACTTTCTCCTCTGCCGGAATGCTTTCGCCGAAGACGGCCTCCGCTCCGGCGACGTGGTTCTCGCGCAGATGGGTGGTTCCGGTGCCTTCTTCGCCTTCGCCCTTTCGCGTCGACTCGAAGAGCTCGGTTCGGGCGGGGTCTACTGGATCTCGTCGACCGTGTTCAAGCGCGTTTCCGACGAGCAGGGAATCGACCGCAGCCGACTCAAGAAGATTGACGATGACGGTCGCCGGGTCGAAACCACGTTTGATCATCTGGCGCTGTATTCGGTCGCCAAGGTCGCATGGCCCTCCTTCTACCGGGTGGGCGCCCGCGAGCGCGACAACATCCTCCTCCGCGCCGCTTACGAGCAGCGCAAGGAAGCAATGCTCGCACGCATGGCAACTGCTGCGCGGATTCGCCAGCGTGCCATCGGCCGTATCTTCTGCAGCGCCGCCGGGAAATATCCCGAGGGCAATGTCGAAGACCTCATCAAGGCCGAACTCGCGAACGACGCAGTGCTCAGTGCTTTGCAGACTGAGGAGTCGCGGGCGGAACGCGAGCTGAAGCGGCTGCTTCGTTCGCTTCCGGTGTGGCAAGTCTTCGAGCCGATCGAAGGCGTGGGTGAACTCACGGCCGCTCCGCTGGTCGTTGCGATCCAGGACATCAACCGTTTTGCCAAGGCGAGCAGTCTGATGGCTTTCCTCGGGGTGCACTGCCTCAAGGCCGACGGCAGCAAGTTCCAGAAGGGTGAACAGCCGACGGGTGGCGTCCTTGCAAGGCGTCGGCGCGGTCAGCTCTCCAACTGGCACCCGGATGGCCGACAAGCGCTGTATCAGATCGGTGTTCAGTTCTCCATGTGGCGGCCCAACTCACCGTGGGGTCTCGTCTATAAGGAGGTGCGCGCCGGTTTCGAAGCCAGGCATCCGAACCGTCAGGTCTGGGTGCGGGACGGCTCCGAAGTGACCGAGCGCATCGATCTCGTTGAAGGTCAGTACAAACGCATCGCGGGCGGGTACATCATCACCAATGCTGACGGCAGCGAACGGACGGTAAGGGGTAGTACCAAGTACAACCCGGCCCATCTGAACAAGATGGCCACCTGGCGGACACTGACACTCTTTGTCGGTTGGCTGTACGAAGCCTGGAAGAATGCGGAAGCCGGAAGACCGGCACCATTGCTTCCGCGGTTGAAGTCGCTGGCCTTGGTAATGGAGGCGGAAACTACTCCCGACTCCGCGGTAACGGGCAGTTAGTTTCGGTTTGAAGTTCTTGACCTGTTTTTCTTGGGGACCTTGGACTCGAAAGAGTTTAAGGTCTTCTTTGTTAAACAATGATCAAGAACTTTGTATCTTTCCTGTGTAGATATGCACGATAAAAATAGCTTCTCTCCCTTATAGGATCAAAGCGAGGCATCTCCTCAATGTTGAATATAAAAAAACTCCCCGGAATGGGGAGTTTTGATTTCTGGAGAAGAATCTTATTTAGTGGCCAACTTCTTTACACGAGCATTGAGACGGGACTTTCTTCGAGCAGCGGTATTCTTCTTGATCACCATTTTTTCAACTGCCTTGTCGAGAGCTTTCTGAGCTTTCTTGTACCACTCCTGCGCGGTAGCGAGATCACTTTTCTGGATAGCCTCGAGGGTGCGCTTGGTCGTGCTCTTGATCACACCTTTGATAGAACGGTTGCGAGCGGTGTTTTTGGCCGTAACCCGCATATATTTTTTGGCCGACTTCTTGATTGGCATAGGAGGTAGTGCAAAGTTAAAAAATGCGAAACGAGAACGAAAACTGTTGATTCAAACAGAGAGAACGAGACACATCATTTTTAGCAGAGAAAGCCTATTTTGGCAACCCCCGGAGAAGTTATCATCATGGTAGAATAGGTACGATATGATTCGAGAACTCAAAGGACAACTTGGAAGGACTGAGGGAAATGCCCTCGTTTTGTTTGTGGGAGGTGTCGGATATTTTGTACAATCATCCCCCTATACTGTGGGAAAAGTAGCCGGACTCGATGGCGAGATACATCTTTACGTGCACACTCATGTACGAGAAGATCAGCTGGCGCTTTATGGCTTCCTCACCCAAGATGAGCTTTCCATGTTCGAACTCCTCCTCTCTGTTTCTGGTATAGGACCAAAAGCAGGTCTTTCTATTTTGGCTATTGCTGATCCCAAAACAATTCGCACCGCTATTGTAAACAAGGATCCGTCGATTTTGACTCGTGTTTCTGGGGTAGGCAAAAAGACCGCTGAGAAAGTAATTATCGAACTTCAGAACAAAGTTTCTTCACTTGATATCGTTGATCAGGCCGAAGCCTTGGCTGATCAAGAGGCACTTGAGGCACTGACTGCACTTGGTTATACCGTGACCGAAGCTCGTGAAGCCTTGAAACAGGTGCCGGGAGAAATCAGGAATGTCGGGGAGCGTCTCAAGCTATCTCTGAAGAGTTTAGGAAAAAAATAACTTTTGGTATGTTTCGAGAGTCGTTTCTCCAGTCACCTCAGTGGCAAAAATTCCAAGAAGCCAATGGCAAAACCTGTGTACGGAGCGGGTTTGGCTTTGGAGTGGTCGAGGTGTTACCGGTGGTAGGAAACTACTTGTATTTACCAAGGGGGCCGATGCTGATTGAAACAGCTATAAAAGATGAACTTCTGAAGACGGCTCAGGAATATAGGGCAGGATGGATACGGGTGGAGCCGGGGAGTATCGACGAGCTTGAAACACTGCGGAGCGTTTTTGTTGGATATCGTATTGTACCAGCACCGCATGATGTGCAGCCGCGGGAAATCCTCGCCATGGATATTGATTCTGATGACGATGCTTTACTCGCTCAGATGAAGTCAAAAACTCGTTACAATATTCGTCTTGCCGAAAAACACGGCGTCTCCATTCGGTTCTCACGTGCCGTGAATGACCTCGAGCACTTTATTGATCTTATCTACGCGACGACTGAGCGCAAATCAATACGGCCTCATCCCAAAAAGTATTATCGAAATTTCTTTACTATTTTTTCTGAGACGGAATGCATGTTGGCACTCGCTGAACATCAAGGAAAAACGCTCGCCGCTAATCTCTTGGTGTTTCATGCAGGGACAGCCTACTACCTCCATGGGGGATCAAGTAGTGAAGGGCGGCATCTGATGGCCCCGTATCTCCTCCAGTGGGAGAGTATCCGTGAAGCAAAGCGGCGCGGCTGTACCCTCTATAATTTTGGTGGAGTAAATACGAAAGGTGATCGCGGAGCTTGGGCTGGTATTACTCGCTTCAAGCAAGGTTTTGCTCCTCAGACGGAGGCCATTCTCTTTCCTGGGACGTATGATATAGCCATCGTATCCTGGCGTTACCTTCTCTATAGTTTTCTCCGTAAGTTGCAGAATTTAAAAAGACGAATTAAATTATGAGACATTTCTTTTCACAACTTGTCCCGCAAGTAATCAAAAATATTTTCTGGCATTTCCCTCAGGCGGTACTGGCTGTGTGGTGGTATGGTGCTCCAGCAAAAAAACTGAGAGTGATCGGCATCACGGGGACCAATGGCAAGACTACCACTACGACGCTTATTGGGCGGATGCTCGAGGTAGCAGGTAAGAAAGTGGCGACTGCTTCGACCATTGCTACGAGAATCAATGGAGTAGAAAAGGTTAATGACACAAAGTACACAACCGCTTCGCCCTGGACGGTGCAGCGCTTTCTCCGTGACGCTCAGCAGGCGGGATGTGAGTATGCCGTACTGGAGGTGTCATCACATGCTCTCGATCAATACCGTGTTTGGGGAATCCATTTTGAAGTAGCAGTGATTACCAATATCACTCGGGAACATCTTGACTATCATCACACCATGGATCGGTATACTGAGGCCAAGCGACGTCTTTTCTGTAGCGCTGATATAGGAGTAATCAATGCGGATATGACCGGACCAGAAGTTTTTTGTCTTACCGTCAAAAAGCCGATCACTTTTAGTACCAAAAATTCCAATGCGACAGTGGTAGCAAGCGATATCAATCTCGATTTTCAGGGGGCTACTTTTCAGACACTAGCGCATTTTTTCGAGCTCCACCTCCCAGGATTTTTTAATGTGGAGAATGCTCTCGCAATGATTGCGACAGGTCAGGCATTGGGAATTCCGGTAGGGGCGATGCAACGTGCTCTCCGTGAGACCAGGGGGATTCCAGGACGAATGGAACTTGTACCGAATACGAGGGGCATCGATATTGTGATCGACTATGCAGTAACCCCGGATTCATTTGAAAAACTGTATACCACAATACTCGCCCTCAAGATTCCTGGGACCAAGATTATCCATGTCTTTGGAGCATGTGGTGAACGTGATCGTGGTAAGCGGCCAGTCATGGCTCATATTGCCTCAGAGCGAGCAGACATCATTATCCTAACTAACGAGGATCCGTACTACGAAGATCCAGAAAAGATTATTGACGAAGTAGAAGCTGGTCTTATACGAAAAAAATTGGGCGAGAATTACCATCGAATTTTTGATCGACGGAGTGCTATCCGCAAGGCACTCGAACTTGCTGAAGAGGGGGATATTGTTTTGATTACTGGAAAAGGCGCCGAAGAGACCATGGCCTTTGGAGCTGAACGAGTAGTTTGGAAAGAACGTCAGGTAGTTGAGGAAGAATTAGCAAGCCTAATCTCGGGGGCGTAAAAATGCAGCGACCACCCAAGGTCAGCGTGGTGACGGGTGGTCGTGAATCTCTCTAAGTTGAGGGAGGGTGTATGGTGGTGGGCTAGTTTGCCTGTATGTGGTTCTCCACTCGCCCCCAGGCAAGAGCATCAGGTTGATAGACTTTTAGGTCCTTGGGAACGATGTGCCGATCGTTGGGGATCGATGTGGCCCAGCCAGTGAATTCGTAATGGCGATTCATGTGAGCGCCCGAATCGATTGGGAACACTCCAATACGGAACCAATCACCTTCGATTTCGAGAATGACAAACTCCTGCTTTCGGTGCAGCGTACCACACCAAATGCTGTAGATGTGGTACAGTTGAACATTCCCCACGCTGTAGGGGCCATGGTCAATGGCTTCGTCGAGTGATTGCCCTGAGATGAACTTTTTCGGACGGAACCTAAACCAGAGAAGCAGACTGACCGCTATGGCTGCGATAGTAGCAGCGGTATACAAGGGCCAGCCATGACTGTATGCAAACATGATGCTTCCTCCTGAAGCGTTGAGTTGAGAAACGAACCGGATACTCGGGAAAAATACCAGAACATTTGTGAAAGGTCAATAGCTATTCTGGCTAGCTAAAGATACGAATGAAGAGTGTAGTCAGGGAAAAACCGAGTAATCCACCGACAATTACTTCGTTGGTACGATGACCTACTCGCTCTTTGAGGCGTGGAAATTGTTTTTTATCAATATTGAGAGCACTGACGAGCATGTTGAGATAGCGACTCTGATCACCCATGTAGGTACGAAGACGGACGGCATCATTGATGACAATAACTGCAAGGCAGACGGCTAGAGCAAAAACCCCGGAATGTACTCCTTCGTAGTAACCGATAGCGGTGACCACCGATACCACGAAAGCCGTGTGGCCGCTTGGCATGTGCCCATAGGCGAAGACGTATTCCCAGTCCCAATCATGTTTAATGCCATGTATGACAAACTTAATAAACTGGGTAATAGAGAAAGCAAGAATCGGTATGATAAATACGGCGTACGTTTCAAAGAAAGACATAATGTAAGAAAATAAAGTACTTTCAGTATACCATCTCGCTTTGAGGAGTTGAGGAGTTAGAGACTTCTTTGGTATACTAAAAACACTTTTATGCCTCGTATCATCAAGTCAAATCCAACCCCAGTGGTTTCTCCGGTACCAGTGAGTAATAGGACTCTGCCATTGGTGGTAGTGCTTTCTACACTTCTTTTCGCCTCTCTTTGTGCAGCTGGGTATTTCTACTATCAGTATCAACAGTCGCCACGAGTCGCTGATGCCAAAGAAATTGCTGAACTCAAGGAGACGGTAGGGGGATTCTTTATGCTTCCAGAAGGAGAAGAGCCAACGCTCGCTACGGTAACTGACCGAGAGAAGCTTGCCGACCAACCGTTTTTTGAGCGAGCCGAGAACGGTGATAAAGTTTTGATTTATTCGAATTCAGGACGAGCGATTTTGTATCGTCCGAGTACCAAAAAAATTGTTGATGTGACTACGGTAAATGTACAGCAACCGTCAGCTAGCGAATCGGCTCAGGCTGAGGTTGCCTCAAATCAAGGTGAGCCAACTGTGCTCGGTGAATCAGTCGCTCTTGAAGAGGCTCGGGAAGTGGTAGCAACAGTGGCTCTCTATAATGGTTCAAAGAAAGTGGGTATTACTAATAGTATCGAGCAAAAGATCAAGGAAGTTTTCCCTCGGTCTACGGTTGCAAAAAAAGAATCTGCCCGTGTTGATACATACGAACAGACAGTTGTGGTTGATATGAGCGGCAAGTTTGGTGAGGCTGCTCAACAATTAGCCGCTTCTCTTGGAGGGGTGGTTGGCCCAAAGCCTCAGGAGGAAGTGGACTCAGGAACAGATCTGCTCGTCATCGTCGGGAATGATCAATCAGAATAGAAAATCCCGCCACTTTTGGCGGGTTTTGCTTTCTCGAATGAGTCGCGGTAGGATACAGGACACCTCTTATTCCTGTGAAGTTTGAACGGGAGTTGTCATCCTAGGTAAAGCTGAAGGATTTACTACTATGAGCGCCATTACTGAAACCATTAAAGCAAAACTGAATATTGTTGAAATAGTTGGGCAATATGTCAGGCTGCAGAAAGCGGGCAATCATTGGAAAGCGAATTGTCCATTTCATCAGGAGAAAACACCCTCATTTACCGTGTCCGAGGAGCGCAATATGTGGCATTGTTTTGGATGTGGCAAAGGTGGGGACGCCTTTGCGTTTCTTATGGAGATTGAGGGTATCGATTTTCGAGAAGCATTAGTAACACTCGCCGAGCGGGCTGGTGTAGAACTTCCTCGCTATGAGTCTGGATCCGGCTATCAAAAGGAAGGGGAGAAAAGTAGGAGTCTCGAAATTCTTGAACTTGCTACCCGTTTTTACGAAAAACAACTCCGGGAGACGAGTCGTGGACAAGAGATGCTGCACTATTTACATAGTCGTGGTATTGCCGATGAAACTATTCAGGAGTTTCGCCTCGGATATGCTCCAAATGGTTGGCGTTACCTCTCCGATTTTTTACTGAAGGCTGGTTTTCAGATGCCAGAGATTGAGCGTGCTGGATTGGCTCTTAGAAAACAGCAAGAGCAAAATGGTATGCAGAGCGATTTTTCTCGAGGGAAAACTTATGGATCTTATGATCGTTTTCGTGATCGTATCATGTTTCCTATTGGAGACATCTTGGGTCGAGTGATTGGATATTCAGCTCGGGTTGCACCAGGGGCCGACGAGAGTCAGGCAAAATATATTAATACTGCTGAAACAGATGTCTATCACAAAAGTCGAGTGCTCTACGGTCTGCATCTTGCTAAGAAGAGCATGAAAGAGCGAGGGAGAGCTATCCTGGTGGAGGGAAACGTCGATGTTCTTGCTCTTCATCAGGCTGGACTCAGGGAAACGATTGCTGTCTCTGGTACCGCCCTTACCGAGGAGCAGCTCAGTCTCATTAAACGATATGTCGAAAAAGTAGCGCTATTTTTTGATATGGATACAGCCGGGCAAAAAGCTGCCTGGAAGAGTGCTATTCTAGCTCAAGAGCTGGGACTTCTCGTTGAGGTGATAGCGCTCAGCCATGGTAAAGACGCGGCTGATATGGGGAAGGATGATTCAGAAGAACTCAAGAAAATGGTTGCTGCTGGTCAGCCGGCGATGCAGTATTTTTTGGATCAGCTCGTTGCTCAGCACGACGTGAGGAATCCGGAAGGAAAACAAGCAGTAGTAAAACAGTATGCCGAGCTTCTTGCTTCTCTCTCCAATACTCTTGAACGAGCACATTGGACAAAGACACTTGCCGAACATATTGGTCTCGACCCCAAAATTGTTCAGGGAAGCATTGAAAAAATGTTTTCTGATTTTCGAACACGTAACACAAACTTTTCAGCTAGTAGTAAACCGTTTATTCCCAAAGCTTTTACGACAAGATCGGAGATGCTACGGGAGTCTATTCTTGGTCTCATGTTGGTGGGAGACAGTGTCAGGCAGGCGGTGCTTGCTCAGCTCACTGATGGGCTCAGAAGTTTTTTTAGTGAACACCCACTTTTTTTCTTTCTACTCAATGAGACAGAGGACATTCTTGGGACCATTGAGGATGAATCACTCCAAAAGGAAGCGAGTCGACTACTCTTTCAGACTCTCAATTTGCCAGATATCAGCGCTACTCCGGAGGGTAGTGAACGTGCTGCCAAGGCAGAGCTCATTGCTTTGGAACACCTTAACCTCTTGCCTACGGCACTTGCGGCAGATAGGCGTCGGCAGCTCATTCAAGAAATTGAATCGGCTCGTCAGGCGGGTAATAAGGATGCTGAGCGTCAATTGCTCGAAGAATTTGCCAAACAGGCTGGCCAGTGATATTCTGAACCCTTCTCAGCTGCCTCTAAGTCTGTTAGGCTAACAAGCGATAACCCTTTCTTTTTCTATGGCTAAAAAACCTCTCAAGAAGAAAAAACTTCCAACAAAGAAGTCACCTTCAAAAAAGGTGGTAAAAGTTGCCAAAAAACAGTCTCGTAAAAAGACTGTAAAGCACGTCCCTGCCAAAAAAGCCAAAAAACCAGCCCAAGGAAAGGCTAAGACTCGGAAGCCAGCCGCCAAGAAAAAGGTTGACCGACCAAAAAAAGAGAAGGTCATTGAAAAGAAAATGAGTCGAGAGGAAATCAAGAAGAATGCTTTTGATGAACTCATGGTTCGAGGGAAGCAGCGAGGTTTTGTTACTGAGGATGAGATTATCCATATTCTGCCTGATATTGAACAAGATCTCGAAAATCTTGAGAATTTGTATGAACGCCTCGAAACGTCTGGTATTCGGGTGGTAGGATCTGAGGAAATGCTCAAGATAGATGTGAGTGACGAAGAGGAAACAAAGCCAGGAAAAAAGAAAAAAGATCGATCGCTTGAAATGAGCGAGGGGGATGATGCCTCCGATTTGGTCCAGATGTATCTCAAGGAGATTGGCCGAGTACAGCTCTTAACGGGTGATGACGAGGTGAAGTTGGCTAAGGCAATCGAGAAAGGGGACCTCAATGCTAAACAACGACTCACAGAAGCCAACCTGCGACTTGTGGTTTCTATCGCGAAAAAGTATGTTGGTCGCTCGCATAACCTTTCTTTGCTTGACTTGATACAAGAGGGGAATATCGGTCTCTTCCGGGCGGTAGAGAAGTTTGATTTCCGCAAAGGATTCAAGTTCTCCACGTATGCTACCTGGTGGATCCGTCAGGCAATCACCAGAGCTTTGGCTGATCAGTCACGTACTATCCGTATCCCGGTCCATATGGTAGAAACGATCAACAAGTACGCTCAGGTAACGAGACGCTTGGTCCAGGAACTAGGACGTGAACCGCTCGCGGAAGAAATCGCTGCTGAAATGAATATGGAAGTCGACAAGATTCGTCATATTCAAAAAATTTCCCAAGAAACCGTATCACTCGAAACAAGTGTGGGTGACAATGATGATGATTCGGTGCTCGGTGATTTTATCGAGGATACTGAGTCGGTGATGCCACATCAGATGGCAGCCCGCAAACTCCTCAAGTCTCATATCGGTGCGATTCTCGATGAACTCACCCCACGTGAGCAGAAAATTCTCAAGATTCGTTTTGGTTTGGAGGACGGTGTGACGCATACTCTCGAAGAGGTGGGGCAAGAATTTGGTGTGACGCGCGAACGTATTCGTCAGATCGAAGCCAAGGCACTTGAAAAGATTCGCGATCACGAGAACCTCAAGAAACTGAAAGACTACTAGGTATAAAGAGTCTTCCGCAGGGAAGACTCTTTTGCTAACGTAAGAATAATTGCTTTTTTGAGGCAATCGTCGTAGGATAATCGCGGTACATTTTAGGGAGACTTCCCATGTCTCTTCACCACCTGTCACGCGAAACCGCCCTTGGTCTCGACCCGAACTTCCCATGCCCCCTTCAGATTCCCAGGGAGATTACCGAAAGTCTCGAGGTGATTGAAATCCCTTACTGGGGCTTTGATAATGAGGAGCATACTGGCCAATTGGTGATCCATGCCTCATTGGTTATCGATGTCCGTGACATTTTTGCTGAATTGTTGAGGGCGAGATTTCCTCTTGAGAGTATGATCCCGGTCGCTGCGTATGGCTGGATAGATGCGGCTTCGATGGCAGCCAACAACACCAGCGCCTGGAATTATCGGTATATAGCAGATTCAAATCCGCCGCGCCTTTCACCTCATGCATTTGGGAGAGCGGTCGATGTCAATCCAAGGCTGAACCCATGTATTTCGCCAGTGAGCGGGGAATGTGTCCCAGTTGGCGCTCGACATGATCCAGAGATTCCTGGGACGATTACCAGTGGTGCACTTATTGTCCAACTTTTTCGCGAACGTGGCTGGAAATGGGGTGGGGAGTGGCAAGATCCGATCGATCTCCATCATTTTCAGAAGGCCGTCTAGTTTACGGTAGATCTGGGGCTTTCCTCCATGAGTGGGAAGCCCTCGTTATTTTTTGCCTTGCCAGAACCCTTACTTTTGCCTATAATCGACTTGTTTTACTTTTCAGGTAAAACCTTAACAATCGAGATTCCGGGGTAGCTCAGCGGTAGAGCAGGTGGCTGTTAACCACTTGGTCGTCGGTTCGAATCCGACCCCCGGAGCATCGTAGGACTCTGGGCATATTCTGCCCAGAGTTTTGCTTT
>CAYNMD010000016.1:0-19510 GCA_964398485.1 uncultured Bdellovibrionales bacterium
GGACAGATCCGGGATATAGAAACGCTTGATATGGCGATTGCAACTCTCAAGAAAACCATCGAGACCTCTCGTTCGGATTATGTACGGGTTGAGTTGGAGCAGGCGGGTGCGATTAAATCTATAGCCAAGGCCTTCAGGCAATTAGCTGGGAAATCGGATATTAATCCAGAGGTGATAGAGCTTCGGGAGGCATACCAAGGCGAACTGGCTAGTATTCAGAATCTCGAAATACAGAGATTGAAACTTATGGGATTGGAAGGGAAGGCACTCCGCGAAGCTATAGCCGGAGTAGTGCGTGAGTATGACTTTGAAGAGGCGGAACGATTGTATGATCTGAGGCGGAGATTTTCCCCAGAAAGCAAGCAAGCCTGGAATGAAAAGTTCAAGGCGCTCTGGGAGGCAACACGACGAAATGAGACGTATTTTGATGAATACAGCGGTTTTAAGACACGAGAATACCATGATGGGTGGAAGTTTTTTGCTGGAATGCTCAAGATCTCTGGAGAGACTGTTGCTCGAGGAGTAGAAAAAGTGGGCAATGTTTATAATACTGTTAATAAAACAAAATGGGGTCGACGAACAATGATTGCGACAGGGGTTGGCCTTGGTGGGGCGCTGGCGTTTTCCAGTGGTGGAGCAGCGGTAGCTTTTGCCTCACTTGTTACGGCCAAGCGAGTAGTAGCAGCAACTGGACTTGGTGTTGCTACCGATGCGTATCTCGAGGGACGATCGAGGAAAAAACGAGAAACAAAGGCAATAGACAAAGCTGCTGAATTTCTGGAAGGCGAAGAAGTGCTTTTGAGAAAAAAAGAAGACGAAATTCTTAATCGGAGCGTTGCTGAGGAGCTTGCTAGGGAAGCTTTTGATGATGAGAAGGCACCAGATCAGTCGAGGGATACTGAGGAATTTTATAATCGGCTTCAAGTCTGGCTCAAAAAGGAGACTATTGATGCTGTATCCGAGAAACAGGCTAAGCTAGACAGAGGAGCACTTTACCGTCGTTCAGCGGCAATACTTGCTGGTTTTGTAGCAGCGGCTGGCATCGGGAAACTGAAAGATTTCTATGAATATGGCCGCGATGCGCTCCCTTCTTTTGGTGGGGCAGCAGCTCGGGCAGCAGAGGTAGCAGCCAGCACTCCAGCCGAGAGCAGAAGTCTTCCAGGAGCTGCGGTGGGTGGTCCAGCAGAACTTCCTACTCAGGGAACGACTACTCAAGTACTCGGGGCAGCCTCTCCTTCTACCAAAGGAATGGAAACAATTTTGGGAGAGCGGACGGTCGGTCGTGGCGAAACGCTTTGGAAGTATGCCACTGAGGGAGGGAAGACAGCTGGTTTAGACGAAAAGAGTCAAGTACGTTTGGCAGCATTGCTTCGAGAAAAGGTTAATGAGAAATTGGCAGTGGCTAATGCAGCAGATATTCGAGCGGCCGGCTTTGCTCTTAATACTGATGGTGCGTTTTCGGCTGATACTATTCAGGCTGGGAAAACTCTTAACCTTGGTAAAATTCTTAGTAAAGATGAACTCTCCGCTCTTATTGATCAAGCCAAGCAGTCAATTCCAAGTGGGGGGAATTTTGATAGGTCATATGTAGACCTTCAGGATGCTGCTCGAGCTGCAGTCAGGGAGGGTGGGGTAATGCCAACAGTTGAGTTAACGCCCTCTGGGAGAGCGGCTGATATTGCTTTTGAAGAGGGGGCTCGAGCTATGAGAGAAGCTGGCATAGACAGAGCAGTACCATCTCCTGCTCCAGTGGTGAGAGTAGTAACCGAAGCAGTGGTGACGAATACTCCAGCAGTCCCAGAACGTATAGCTGGGCTCGGAAAAACTATCTCAGTGGTAGAGTATATTCGCGGACTTCCGCAAGAGGAGCAAGGGGAGATTTTTCGAGTTATGCGACGTACGGTGCGTGACCTTTTTGATACCCCGGAGACCAATATTTTTGGGAGTAATACTACGCAGTATCTCTTTAGTGATCATCCAGAGTTTGCTCGAGTGCCAGCTGCAAAGGTATTGGCAGACCATGCAACTCTCCAAAATGGGAGCCTCTTCTTCTATGATCGAGCAGTCAATCCTCTACACTGGACACAGATGCAAGAAGTAGCCAAATTCTCCGAATCAGCTATGAAGACTCTTGGAAAAGAAATAGGGACACCTCTTAAAAATGAAAGTATTGAAAGTTACGTGCTACGTATTGCTACTGCAGCCCGAAGTCTTGGAAAATCACTACCTGGCTTTCGTATGCTAAACTAACGTATATTGTTATGAATACTATCGATTATACACAACTCAAGCAGGAGCTCGTTAAAGAGCTTGCTCTAGAAGGGCTTTCTCCAGAGAAACAGGAAGAGCTTCTTGGTAAAATGCTCGAGGCGCTTCTCAAAAGGATATTTATGGGTACGATGGATCGGCTTGGTGAAAAGGGGATAGAGGATTACGAAAAGCTTATTGGGAGTAACCCCGAAGAAAAGCAGGTAGCTGAATTTTTAACTACAAATATTCCAGAGTACGATCAATTGGTGAATAGTATCATCGAACAGTTTAAGAAAGATGTGAAGGCAGTAGCTGCAGTGTAATTTATTCGAATTATGGTATGCCAGAGGAATCATTGAATATCGTGCCAGAATCAGAAAAAGTTGAAGTGTTATCGAACGAGACTGGTGTAGAAAGAGAGCTCTCTTCTCAGGTAGAGAGCGAGGTGCCTCCAGAGCGATTGGAGGCAAAAGGTGAGCGATATGCCCAGCTGCTCTCTCGGGTTCAGCAGGCGAGTACGGATGATGATGAGGTAGAGGCGGATGCTCAGGCGGTTGGAACTTTGGAAGAAGCAGAGAAACGGATTCATACTTTGGTGGAGATGGCTCAGATCAAGGGGGTGGCGCATGCAGTACGGGTGGCAAAAAGAATGAATGATCTGTATGTTCTCGATACAATGCATGATGAGCTTGCAGATAAGCTGTACGAAGGGCTTCTAGCCAAAGGTCTTATCACTAAAGAGTAGGAGTGAGGAAGATTGTTTGGACAGGGGAAACTAAAAAACAAAAGTTATTTTGGTATGGAGAGTGTGGGGTTTGATATCAGTAGCATTTTATGGCCGCTGGCAACAGTCTCTGGGTTGTTGGCACTTATTTCAGGGGTACTTCTTTTGGTGAGGAGTTTTCTCATGCTTCGGTTTGAAGTAGCTCAGTCACTCAATACTGATCTGGAGGTTATCCAGGTGAGTCGAATGAAGACTGATGAAACTAAATCGAGGAGTGGAGAAGAATGGCGAGAAGAAATCAAGGGAATGGAACAGCTTCTTACCTCGCTCGCTTCGCTCAAACGATCAGTCTCTCTCTGGCAGCGTTTCTTCTTTACTCCTCCCCAACTTATTTTTGAGATCGCCAATCCATCTTCAAGTGAGGAAATCTTTTTTTATCTATCGGTACCGAAACGATTTCGTGAAAGTGTTGAGAAACAAATTCATAGCTTCTTTCCTCATGCTGTAGTTGAAAAAGTATCTGAGTATACGATATTTTCTCCGACAGGACACACCGCTGTAGCCCATCTCAATCTTAAGGAGAGCGCAGCACTTCCGTTGAAAACGTACAAATCGCTGAGTGTTGATCCACTTAATGAAATCTCAAATTCCCTCTCCAAACTTGATACAGTATCAGAAGGGGCTGCTATTCAAATTGTTCTCAGTCAGGCGCCTTCAGGCTGGCGGAAAACAAGTCGCCATATTGCTCAAAAGATGCAGGAGGGAAAACGATTACGTGATGCTCATCCAGAGTCGGCAGCAGCTAAGTTTGGTAAGAGTACTTTGCAGGGAGTGGGACAGGTACTGCTGCAGCAAGATCCAAAGCAACAGAAGCAAGAAGAAGAAAAACGAGTAGCTTTGACTCCAGAGGAACAAGAGTTGGTGAAAGCTATTGATGCTAAGGCAAGTCAGGCAGCCTTCTCGGTCAACATCAGGCTTTTAGCTTCAGCAGCAACACAAGAACGAGCAGAGGATATCCTCGCTCATTTGGAGAATGCTTTTGGTCAATTCGAAAATCCGGAGATCAATGCCTTTTCTTCTAGGAGACAAAAACGAGTGAAAGATTTGGCGTACAATTATATCTTCCGGAATTTTGATCCGGAAACCAGTATTCTGCTCTCGGCTGAGGAGCTCGCTAGTATTTTTCACTTCCCCATATCTACTACCGAGACACCAAAGATTAAATGGCTCAAAGCTGGAACTGCGGCTCCCCCTATTAATATCCCCAAAGAGGGGATTTTGTTGGGATACAATGATTATCGCGGTACGAAATCAGAAATCCGAATAACTGATAACGATCGTCGTCGCCACATGTATGTTATTGGGCAAACCGGTGTTGGAAAATCAAACTACCTCCAGGAAATGGCAAAAAAAGACGCCAAGAGTGGAAAAGGATTTTGTTTTATCGACCCCCATGGTGATGCGGTAGAGGATATTCTGACGGCTATCCCCAAAGAGCGGGCAGAGGATATTATTATCTTTGATCCGTCGGATGTTGCTCGGCCCATTGGGCTCAATATGCTTGAGTATGATCCAAATAAGCCAGAGCAAAAAACTTTTGTTATCAATGAGATGATCGGGATTTTTGACCAGCTCTATGATATGAAGGCAACTGGTGGTCCAATGTTCGAACAGTACATGCGTAACGCGATGCTTTTGGTGATGGAAGATCCTGAAAGTGGCTCTACTCTTATGGAAATTCCTAAGGTTTTGGCTGATGAGGAGTTCCGTCGTTACAAACTTTCAAAATGTACAAACCCTATTGTACGTGATTTTTGGCTCAAGGAAGCGGAGAAAGCTGGTGGTGAAGCGGCGCTCGCCAATATGGTCCCATACATCACTTCCAAGCTTACCGCTTTTATCAGTAATGATATGATGCGGCCAATTATTGCTCAACAAAAAAGCACGATCAATTTCCGAGAAGCTATGGATCAGGGGAAGATTATCCTCATTAACCTCTCTAAAGGAAAAATTGGTGAGATTAATGCCAGGCTCCTCGGTATGGTTATCGTGGGAAAAATTCTCATGGCAGCACTGTCGAGGGTGACACAACCAGAGGCAGAGCGACGGGACTTTTATCTCTATCTGGATGAATTTCAAAACGTGACTACCACCTCTATTGCCCAGATTCTCTCTGAAGCACGTAAATATCGACTTATCCTTATTCTGGCGCATCAATTTATTGGTCAGCTCAAGGAGGAGATTTCTAAAGCAGTTTTTGGCAATGTTGGTTCCCTGGTTTCTTTCCGAGTTGGTCCTGAAGATGCTGAGTTTCTCGAGAAACAGTTTGCACCAGTTTTTGGCGCCCAAGACATTATCAATGTCGATAACTACCAGTGTTTTGTGCGTCTCCTTATGAATAATGAGCTCACCAAACCGTTTAACATGAAAACATATCCGCCAACGAATGGGGATCAGGAGGTGGCCAACGCTCTCAAAGAACTTTCACGACTCCGCTATGGTCGGGATGCAGCGATTGTCAATCGAGAGATTATGAATCGGATCAAACTAGCTGAAGCGCCACGTCAAGCTTCCCTTGGACACTAAGACTAAAAAATGGCTTATATAAAGCCAATTTATACTATAGACAGAATTCAAAAAATAGTGTATAATAAAAATTCGTAATTTAACAAATGGTGTTTGCCGGAGCCAAGAGATTTTTTGGCTTATTCAAGAGGTTTCTTGGCTTCGGCAAACTCTGACAATTTCTCAACCTAGCCTCGCAAGTGAGGCATCTCTAAGGAGGTTTACTTGAGTGTAGTGCAACAACGCCAGGCTTGGCGTACCTACCAGACGGAACAAGGTGTCGTCAGCGTTCATCGAATGACGGGTTCACCAGGTATCCATCAGCTCATCAGGATCGGAAGAGATCGTGGCTACGGGCCTTGCTCAGAAGCCGTGATTGCAAAGCTCTTGACCGATCGGAGCAATACGGGGGGTTTCTCTTGGCTCTCAAGCCTTCAGGCGCTCTTGAAGTGTTGATGGTCTGGACAGGAGGCACCATTACCGTTTCTGAACTGTCCCTGGAAGGGGTTGTCAGGAGTGGTGCTCCCTGTTCACTGCTCATGACCTCAGTAAAGCCCTGAGTCCTTCAGGGCGCCCACAAAGACTCGTGCTGCGGCAACTGCTGCGGCACGAGTTTTAATTTTATACGTTAAAAACGATTCTTTGTCTGGTAGTTTACAAAATAAAAGAAAAGGGGTAGTCTGGAGGCGTTCCTTATAGTCCCGGGGAAATCCCCCGGATTTGTTGTATCCAACCGTGGAGGTAAGAGGTCATGCATGCTCCCGAAAATAGCGACCTCAATCTGCGGGTTGTGGTCGGCAATGAAGCAGGTTCCGTTGTACATGAAGGCACAAAGGATCGGGCGAGTACCATGCTGAAGACCGTCATTCAGACGACCGGCAGGCGAGGTAGCTTCGTCTATATGATCCTTGGCCTGGGGACGTTGCCGAATCCATCACGGTATTGGATGGAGGTTTCGGCAGCATCAGAGCATCTCTCATCGAATATGGTGCATGTCATCATTCGATCGAGTATGGCTTCCCAGGGAACGCTTATGGGGATGATCAAGCTTCCTGATGATGTGAAGCGGCAAGAGTTTTTGGATGCTGTCAAGCTAGCTGTCGACCGATTCAATGGGTCTGGTTGGCACGGTATCGTTGAACGCGAAGAGCGTGCATCGATGCAGGCGGACAGTCAGGTGCTGTCACAGCAAATCCGTCGTCGGGTAGAGAGCAATGATGATCTGACGCCTGAGAGAGCTGTACCAAGACCTACTCCTATCGATGGTCAGACGGCCCTGGCATTGGCACGGGGCGAAACAGTGCGAGTGGGTGGTGGTAGATTGCGCCAAGGCCCCGTACCTCACTCTCCTGTGCGAACTCCACCTGTTGTCAGGCCACTTTCGGCTCGATCGGCTATACAGCCAGGAATTGGAGCAGAGCTTGCGGCAAAATCAGGCGGTACTCCCTGGGCTAGCCCTCGGTCTGCTAGAACCGCCTTATCTATCCCATCTGAGACGGAGGGATCTGTCATGGATCATGGAGTCACTTCCCAGACAGTGGTCATTTCTGAAGGAGAGGGACATGCTCCGGAAACGGTGCGTCGAGCGCAGGCTATGCTTACGTTTCTCCTCAAAGCGGTAAATCTTCCTCCTGTTGGAAAGTGTCGGTTTGAGATTACTGGATCAGCCGAAACCCACCTCCGGGATTACAAGAAACCTCATGTTGCATTGGGTGGAGATGGTGATCCGAGCGTTATCCGGGTTGCTCTTCGATCAAGAGGAAGTCGCGATGGGACTTTGATCGGACGTTTGCATTTGCCAGAAGGAGTCGACCGCAATGAGTTTCTGGCTACCCTCTCTCAGACTGCTGGTAATTTCAATGATCATGATGGCTGGTACGAGGCATTTGAGATTCTGAGTGATGTGGGAGAACAAGAGCGTGCTCTTCCGCCCGCAACAGCTCGGTCCACTACTCCAGCAGCCTTGAAATCTCCCGTGCCCCTGCCAACTCAACCAGAAGGAGTTCCCATGGCAACAACCAAGCCTCTCGAAGACGAAGCCAAGCTCGCAGAGTTCCTCATTGCAGCGCTACAGCTTCCCGAAGTCGAGAACGGTGTCATCACGACGGGCATGGTGACGACGCTCATCAAGCAGCGTTTCAATCCAACCAATCCCAAGACGTTTGCGGGACCTCTCTTTGCCAAGCTGAAGTCGCTCGGACACGTGCTCCACACGGGGTATGGTCAGTTTCAGGTGACGCAGGCCTTCATCGATGCCCGCCAGCTGGACATCAGGATCAAGGTACGCCCTGAGTACCACAAGGGCGATGCTGGTGCCAAGAAGACTGGCACGCGAGGCAATGGAGTGCATCGGGAACCGACGCTAGCTGAACTTCTCCAGAATCGTCAGACGATGGAAGCAATGATTCGAGAGACGGCTCTTCGAGAGCACAGAGCCTTGAACCAAAGCATCGCTGACCTTCAGGCCAATCTTGAAGCGGCTCAGGCGGCTCTTTCCGCCTTTGAAGAAGAGCATGCTACTCTTCTCAGGGCTGAAGCCGTTCCGGCACACGTTCCAGTAGCAACTGGAACCAAGGCTGATCGCCCTCACTGACCAGCAAGGGCGGTAGTGCTCCAACTCTATCCCGTGTCGTGGCAACTGCTGCGGCACGGGAAAATTCTTTGATGGACTTATGGAAGCTGGAAAACAAATGTACCATCAGGCCTGATGACAAGAAGGGTGTTTTTTTCACCTACAATGATGTGACTCGCTCCCTCGAAGGATGAGTGAAAATACTGAGCGACAAGGGTGCCGTCGGTTTTCCAGCGAACTATTCTCTGGGCAGCGGGATCAAGGGCAAGTAGATCACCACTCGCTTTATCAAAGGTGAGAGCGGTAAGATGAGGGGGATTTTTTGTCCCACTAAAATTCACGGAGAGTATTTTTCCTCGTTCATAGAGTTGGGGTAGGCCATTGGTGTTGATGGCAGCGACTGATTCGCCAATGGTTAGGCTGGCAGGGAGAATGTTATCAAGAGCTTGCTTTGACCATTTGGTGGGAGCAGCAAATCCACCCTCACTTCGTGGAAAGCGATAGATATCTCGTGTCTTCTCATCGAGTACATAGAGGTAGGTAAGATAACTTCCGAGAGCAGCTGGGATGACTCCCTCTGGTAGAGGCAGAATATTGGTCTCAAATTTTTTGTTGACAATGGTGTAGATGTGGAGTGTGTTGGACTCTCCAAGGAGAAAGAGGGCATCGAGGTCGTCCATTGCTGTAGCAAGACGAATAGTCTCTGGGGTAGAGACGGATTCTTGGGTCGTTGTATTCACAATCCGATCCTGGGTTATGCCGAAAGCAATATTGTTGATCGAGACAAAAGCGATGGGCTTGAAATTGAATGGCGCAGTGATTGGCCTGCCATCGGAGAGTCTTGTGGCAAGAGGCTCATCTTGCTCGGGATTTTTGTCCGGTGGTATTTCGGTGGGGAGGGTAGTCTGAGAGTTCAGTGGCGTTTCTTGCTGAGCTTCTTTTTGCCAAAGAGTTGACCGATTCATATAGAAAACACTTCCTAGGAGTATAGTAAGGCCTGCTGCTGTAATCCCGAGAAACAAGGAACGCTCTTTTGATGATCGGTTTCGCCAAAAATTTTGTACTTGAGTAGCGATGATACGACTCTTCTGGATAAATTTTTGATAGAGATATCTAAACTGGTTTTTCAAAGAAAGCCAGTGGTTCTTCATGGTTAACTGCCAAGCAGAAGGAGCTTGAGAAAGGGGAGGCGTATTCTTTTGAGAAGGGACTATTTTTTTTAGTCGCTCTTCAAAATTCTGTACATTTGATACAAGAGTAGTCCTGAGGTTCTTTGAGAAGAACTCGCTTCTCGGAGAGGTGGAGGACGTTTGTTCTTGGGTATTCTGGAGGACACCACCTTGATTTACTGGAGCAGCACTTGTATTTTTGATTCTCGATTCACGCCAATGACGAAGGATGGACCGAGACCGGCGTGACAAACTCCGACCAAGCCGCGCAGTGAAAGCTCCTGCATTTTCAAAAAAAATTACCCCTTGCTTTTTCCAGCGTCTGAAAGAGCGACGAAACTGGTCTTGATAGATATCTAGATTTCTCAGAAATGATCCGAGCATGAGCTCAGCTTTGACCTTCCAAAGACCAGGGTCATTTTCGGATGGATTGGCTTCGCCCTGAATATAAATATGCCCTGTTTTTTTATCGATGTATTCTTCTTTTCCCGAGCTAGTAGCGAGAGAGACTTCATGTTCTACGGTGAGTGTTTCTTTAACCTCGAGAGTGGCGAGTCTTGCTGCCTTTGCTTTTTCGAAAGCTTGTTTACTCCACACATTCGTGAGGACCGTCTCAGCATTTTGGGTATCAACAGAAGAGGTAGTTGTCGGTTTTTTTGATGGAGGCACAACAACAGTTTCGGTAGTGACTCGGACGATTACGGCTCCAGCAATAGGAAGCTCGTTGATAAGGGCGGTTCTCAGGAATTGTTCAAATTCTCGCTCGCCAAAGCGCCGGGCATTTTTCTTGATATCTTCTGGGGTAAAGAGAGTCCAGATAGCTGGAGAGAGGGCGAGGAGGATATCTCCATCCATAAGTTTCCCGCTAGAAACTTCGGTGAAGGTTTTGAGAGGGTGGGGTTCACTTAAGTTTTCTGCGAGCCCATCGCTAATAGGACGGAAGGTATCTTCGCGCAAGAGGCCCAAGACTCCATCGCCGGTAGCAGAAAAATGGAGATTGGCATCACTAATACAGGCGAGGGTTCCATGAAGATGTCCAAGCCAAGAGACATTGCCTTCTTTGGCAATTTCGGCTAGGGCCACGTTGACTTTGTGGAGGGTAGTTTCGAAGCTATCTTCGATGGAGCGCCTTGGGTTGGCAAAATACTCCTTTTTAGCGACGGATGCTAGAAAATTGACAATGTAGGCAGCATCTTCATCGTGGACTTCTACTTCGAAAAAACCGAATAACGTCCCGAGGTTTTTCCCGGCGACATTATCACTTTTGTGGTGAAAGGCGATGATATATGGCTCGGCACTGCGGCCGCTTCCTACGGTGATGGCTTCATAAGAAACACGAAGCTGGGAAATAGATTTCCCTTCCTTCCTCCGGGGAGACTTTTCTTTCATATAGGTAATATTATACCATACATTTCTTCTTTTTTCTCTTGCTTAAGCCATAATTTTTATACAGGGCTCAGATAGTCTCTTTTTGACGCTCAGAAGACGGCTCAGCTATACTAGAGTGGATCGATTTCTTATCCACCTTTCTTTTTTACCGTATGTCAGTAGCTCTCTTCGAAGCTTTGTTTGGATCGCGGGTGCGAGCACGTCTTATTCGTTTTTTTGCCATGAATCCAGAAGGGGAATTTTCGGTGGTTGATATTGCTGAGAAAACTCTGTTGTCGAGGACGGATGTCGCACGAGAGGCGAAGAAGTTATTCAAAATGAAGTTTATCCATGAGCGGTCTCGACAAGGGAAGAAAACATATGGTGCTAACACGGAATTTCCTTTTTATGTGGAGTTAAAAACATTGGTATCAAAACTCAATGTAAATGCTGAAGCAAGAGTGTTCCGTCGTTTTAAATTAGTTGGGGAAGTAAAGCTCATTCTCATTAGTGGTCTTTTTTTGAATTACCCCAAATCCAAAGTGGATATGATTTTGGTGGTCAACAATCTCAATCGCTCTAAGCTGAAATCTGCTATGGCTCAACTAGAGGCGGAGGTTGGCAAAGAGGTTCGATTTGTTCTTATGAATAGCGAGGAACTTCAGTATAGGTTGAATATGTTGGATCGATTTCTTATCGAGTTTCTCGAAGGCCCCTACGAGGAAGTGATTAACAAAGTGGCTGAACTGAAGCGTTTTATTGCTGGTATACGAAAATAATATATGAATGAGCTGTGGTATTTTATTGGAGCTCTGGTGATAGGTGTGGGAGTGGTAGTCTGGGCAGTACTCAATCAACGCCGCTCACAGGACTCGGCCAAACAACAAGAGCTGGAGGATCGTTTTCGAGGGCTTGATCAGTCGATGCGACAGGATATGCATCAGTTTCAGCAGCTCCTTTCCCAGAATCTTCATCAGCTTCAGGCAACGCTTGATAAAAGACTTCATGACAATACGGAACGTTTGGATAAACGACTGGAGAATGCTGGTCGCTCTTATGTTGATGTACAGAAACAGCTGGTTGAAGTAACCAAAATGAATCAAGCCATACTGGAGGTGACCAAAGAGGTTGCTTCTCTTCAGGATATTCTGAAGGCCCCAAAAATTCGGGGAGGATTTGGAGAACTTATGCTCAATGATCTCTTGGCACAAATGCTCCCACCAGATCATTTCGAGATTCAGCATACTTTCAAAAGTGGTGAGACGGTGGATGCTCTTATTACCCTAAAGGGAGGGTATATTAGCGTTGACTCAAAATTTCCACTTGAAAATTTCAAGCGTTTAATCGCTCTTCCAGAGGGAGCCGAACGGCAGAGTGCTCGCCGACAATTCTTGTCTGATGTGAAGAAACATGTTGATGCTATTGCTTCCAAGTATATAGTACCAAGTGAGGGTACTATTGATCTTGCTCTGATGTATATTCCAGCAGAGAACGTCTATTATGAGACTATTATTAAAGAAGAAAGCGATGCTGGCCTTTATGAGTATTTCAATCAAAAGCATGTGGTACCGGTATCCCCAAACTCCTTTTATGCCTATCTGAAAACCATTATGTATGGTCTGCAGGGAATGCGAATTGAAAAACGAGCTAAGGAGATGTTTGTGGAACTTGAAAGGCTTGGGAGAGAATTTGGAAAGTTTCGAGATGATTTTGATGTACTAGGAAAGCATATTGGTAATACTTATAAGAAGTATGAGGAGACGGAGAAACGACTCCTTCGTCTTGATGAACAGTTTGATCGGACTAAATTGACCGGGGAGCGAACTGAAGAAAAGGTACTCCCATCAGTTTCTTCAGAAAATATTTTATGAACCAGCTTTTTCCTATTGACGTTACATCCCCGTTTTGGCTGCGCCATTTTCGATCGATAAGTTTTTTGAGTGTTACCTTTGTTCACCTGGTAGTGTGTGGGATTCTCTACTGGTCAATCCGCTCTCGGGAAGAGGTGGTGATACTGCGCTACAATGCTTACCTAGGCATTGATCTCCTGGGGGTTTGGTGGCAATTATTTGTTATTCCAGCAGTCTCTTATTTTTTTGTACTTACCAATCTTCTACTCGTCGAGCTTCTCCGTCGTCGTGGTTATGAGAAGCTGGCCTTTCTATTGGTATGTGGTAATTGGTTTCTTGCCGGCGCTACTGTTGTGGCTACTCTGGCACTATCCTTTATTAATGTCTAAATGTGAGAGATACAGCTTTGCTTGTGCATGCAGTAACGCTGGCTTCCATCGCTTGGGCTGTGGCTATAGCTGTGGGTTGGCTACTCTGTTTTTTGGCGCGATTTAAGGAAAGAAGAACCCGCCAGGAAGTCGGTCGTCCCCCAAGCACTCACCACTTCTTTTACCGTTTTGGTGGGCTGGTTCTTGCGGCTGGTTTTTTTGGCGCTTTATTTTTTGACAATCGTTTGGTGAGTGATACTCGTCTCCAAATTTTGATTGTTGGGTCACTTCTAGCATTGGCTATTGGAATGTATGATGATTGGCGTCCACTGCATTGGTCGTATCAACTTCTTGGACAACTTTTACTTGGTGGGATGCTTCTCTCTTCTGGAATGAAGATTGCCCATCTTGACCTTGGCGCCGGGATGGTTGTTTATTTTGATGCCGTTATACCTTTTTTAAGCGGGATTATTACTCTCTGGTGGGTCGTATTGGTGATGAATGCGACTAACTGGGTTGATGGGGCTGATGGTCTTGTCGGGGGAGTTATTGGGGTAGCTCTTTTGGTGTTGGCATGGCTTTCTTGGCAGCCTCCAGTTTACCAGCCAACTCTTACCTTGCTCACGCTTATGCTGGGTGGCGCTCTTCTCGGGTTTTTGTGTTTTAATTGGTACCCGGCAAGGCTTATCGCTGGGAGTGGCGGAGTAAACTTTCTGGGTTTTCTCCTCGCTGCTTTTTCGGTATATGCTGGAGCGAAGGTTGCTACCGCTCTTCTTGTTTTGACGATTCCTGTCCTGGATCTTTTTTCGGTTATTCTTGCCCGTCTTCGAAAAGGGAGATCTCCTTTCTTACCTGATCAAGGTCATCTCCATCACATCCTTTTGTCTCGAGGTTTTTCTCCTCGAGGTATCACTGGTATCTATATTCTTTTTACCGGGGTGATGGGTATGCTATCGCTGGTCACTAAATCAATGGGAAAATTCTATGTGTTCTTGCTCGCCGGCATTGTCTTCTTTTCTGTCTTGGGTTGGATGCACTGGGGAGTGGCAAAAAAAGAAAACTAGGTTTCTCTATGCCCGTTTCAATGCCATCAAGATATTTTCTGCTGACGCTTATTCTGACCGTAGGTGTGTTTATAGCTATTGGATTTCAGTATAAGATATCCAGAAACTCGTCTTTCCCTCAGCAAGAGTATCTCGTTATTGGAGAGAGGCGCTGGCAACTTCTGGAAAGAGCTGCGACAGATGTGACGAGAAGACAGGGGCTGGCTGGATACGACTCTCTTCCTCGGGGCTTTGGTATGCTCTTTGACTTTGACACGTTAGCCTACCATTCGTTCTGGATGAGGGGAATGAATTTTCCCTTGGACGTAGTTTTTATCCAGGGGGATATCGTTGATTCAGTAGTATCTCATCGAGAACCCGGTGACTTGAGGCCTATGCAGCCAAGAGAGCCGGTGGACCGAGTATTAGAAGTTAATGCTGGTGAAGCAGAGGGTATTCATCCTGGTGATAAGGTGCGGATAATCAAAGAATAAACTGGACAAACTAAAAACCCCGCGTTGCGGGGTTTTTAGGCAATTGCTAGAAAAGGTACAAGGAGAAACAAATGGACACACCTTACGAACGATATGCACTTACGCGTTGAGCATACTTGTGCAAATTTTTGAGCTGACCGTCAGTGAGCTTCTGAGACTGTTCAATAGCCTGACGCATCATGTCTTTTGAGAACTCGAGTGATTGACCGATAGCAAGATGCTTGTTACCAGCTACCTGCTTTCGGAGATAATCTTCGATGTACACCTTGTGGGCACCAGTAAGAGACGAATCAGGATTCTTCTCGAGATAGTGCATAAGTGCTGCTCGAGCAAGATGAGTTGATCCATCGCCACGAACAGCTGTCTCTACGAAGGCTGTAGCGGTTTCTTGACTGGTTTCAGCGGGTCGCTCTACTGACTTGGCAGTAGCTGATTCATCTGCAGTTGCGGAGGTTTCGGTGTCTTCGTTAACTACTTCGTCAACTACCTCATCGGTGAGAGCAACAGTTTCGCTGTCTTTCAGAGTATCTTCAGAACGTTGTGAGTAGGAATAAATTCCAAGAGCGATAGCAGCAACAATGAAGATGCTGACGATAACTCGCAAATTCTCCTGTACCCAGGTTTTGGCCTGGTCTCCAAGACGTTCTTCTCCATCATAATGATTTTCTTCCATAGTAGTCACCTCTCTTTCTAGTGTGTGGGTTAATTTGTAAACGTACCCGCTTCCGTTGAAGCCAGATTGGGAGAGTACCCCCTATCTTTTGGTTCGGGGAACTCACGTGGCTCCCTTCGCTCCTCATAGTAAAAGGAAGAGGGGGAGGGTGTCAATCTCGACAAAAAAGCTTAAATGAGCCATAATTTCTCATTTTTTATCAAGAAAATAATCTCATTTTTCTGCGAGAGAAGATCATATTTTTTTGATGAAAATTTTTTCAAAGAGCCGAGGGGAAAAGTTTTTCTTTTTTGGAAATTATAAAAAAAGTTATAAGAATATTTTTTATTTTTGGTATCATATTTTTTAAACGACTGATTTTCTCAATGAAAATATTTTTTTATTTGTTTTATTTTTTAAAATCACTTGACAGAAATTTTTTTTGCTTTGCATTTTTTTAAAAGGGTGTATACTAAATACATGTGTGAGAAACTTCGCGCACATGATACAGAACAAAACTTTGTTTTGTAGGCAAATAAAAAATAAAATCGCTTCTGTAAACATACAGAAACGAAAACACAAACTGGGAGGAGGTGACCTATAATTATGGCAAAGAAGAAAAAGGCCGCAAAGAAGAAGGCCACCAAGAAGAAAGCCGCTAAGAAGAAGCGCTAAGTTTCTTTAGCTTTCAAACAAAAACAAAAACTCTTGCTTCGGTGAGAGTTTTTGTTTTTTGAGTCAATGATCTACCAGGATCCAGTAACGAGCCGAATTTTTCCAGATAAATCAGGAAGACATTTCCACTTTTTTAGAGGAACATTCTTCAGGAGGGCTGGGAGAAGGGGCTCTTGTTCTGGGCTTATTTCAAGCCAAAAAGTAACTTTTTTTGTGTTGGCAAGAGACGAAAGACTGGTGAGAAGTTTCCGATAGTGATCGAGTCCATCTGTACCAGAAACAAGAGCGCTGGCTGGTTCAAAATTTTGAACATCTGGTACAGTATCTTGATAGAGCGCTTCAGAGAGATACGGTAGGTTAGCAGTTACGAGTAGTGTATCGAATGATCTCAGTCTTTCTTCTAGTGAACTAATAAGATCCGAGCATGAGAAGAAGATCGATGTATCAACATGATGATGAGCGGCATTTTTTTGAGCTACCTCGAGCGCTTCATTGGAAATATCAGTAGCAAAAAAAGAAATTGACGACAGATTATCCTCCAAAGATGATTGAAGATAATTTGCAATACTAATGATGATGCAACCAGATCCAGTCCCAATATCGATGATGGCAATTTTTTTTCCTTGAGTATCTTCGGATTTATTTTTTTCTATATACTGAATAACATGCTCAACGAGAAGTTCTGTTTCTGGCCTGGGGATGAGAGTGGATTGATTTACGAGAAAAGATAATCCAAAAAATTCTTTTTCACCAAGGATATAGGCGATCGGTTCATGATTTGCTCTTCGTGTAATGAATTCAGTATATTGAGCAATCTCCTCTTTAGTGAGTCTGTACTGAGGGTGCGCCAATACAAAAGTGCGATCTTTGGCAATGGCTTTTGCCAAAAGAAGTGAGCGATCGAACGGATCTATCCTTCCAAGAAGGAGGGCCTGGCTAATCTCCATAAGAAATTAGGCGGTCTTCTTTTCAGCTGCCTCGATTTTCATCCGAATATCTTCAGATTCGAGCGCATCGAGAATAGGGGCTAGATTTCCTTGGAGGATACCGGGGATATTACTCCAGTTTTGATGGATGCGATGATCGGTAATGCGATCCTGGGGAAAGTTATAGGTACGGATTTTTTCACTTCGGTCACCAGTACCGATCTGGCTTTTTCGGGCGTCACCAAGTTCTTTCATTTGTCGTTCTTCCTCTTGTTCCCAGAGTCTAGCTCGGAGCACTTTCATGGCCTTTTCACGATTTTTGATCTGAGACTTCTCGTCCTGACAGGATACAACAAGACCAGTAGGAAGGTGAGTGATACGGACGGCGCTATACGTGGTATTTACTGATTGTCCACCAGGACCCGATGAACAGAAGGTATCAATGCGAAGATCTTCCTGCCTCACAACGATTTCAATGTCATCAACTTGTGGCAGAACAGCAACCGTTACGGTCGAAGTGTGTACTCGCCCCATTTTTTCGGTTGATGGAACTCTTTGAACACGATGCACCCCAGATTCGTATTTAAATTTTTGGTAGACCGAGACAGTACTTGATCCACGATTTACTTCAAAGGTAACCTCCTTAAATCCGCCAGCTTCGGTCTGGTGAGAATCGAGGAGGATAGTCTGCCAACCAAGGGACTCGGCATAACGGGCATACATCCGGAAGAGTTCGGCAGCAAAGAGACTGGCCTCATCACCCCCAGCACCAGCCCGGATCTCGACGATGATGTCTTTATCGTCATTTTTATCTTTGGGAAGAAGGAGTTTAGTGAGTTCTTGTTCGAGAACTTCCTTTTCTTTAGCGAGCGCAATATTGTCCTCAAGGGCCATGGCTTTGAGTTCTGGGTCAGCTTCGCCTTGGGTGAGCTCGGCATTATCTCGAAGGCCTTGTTCTACAGCTTTCAAGCGGCTTACTTTTGCCATGATAGTATCCAGTTCTGCCTTGCGTTTTCCTAGACTGGCCAGTTTTTTGGGATCGCTCAAAACAGCACTAGAAGCGAGTTCTTCTTCTACACCCTGGTATTCTGCTTCAATTTTACTAATCAAATCTTGCATACGTGGTTCTTTTTCAAAGCCTACCCTTCTTTTGTATCTCTGGCAAACAAAAAACGACCTAAAAAGGTCGTTTTGTACCTTAGAAGAAGCTAAGCCTCAACCTTGCTGGTCTTCTCAGATTTCACGGCCTTTCCTTCTTTCTTTTCAGACTCTACTTTTTTGGCACGCTTTTCCTTGACTGCGGTATGTACGGCGGCCTTTTGAGCGGAGCGCTGAGTGAGTTTCTTGAAGCGATCTACACGTCCGGTAGTGTCAACAAATTTCTTCTCACCAGTGTAGAACGGGTGGCAGTTAGAACAGATTTCAGTAGCAATTTTTGGGATGGTTGAACCAGTGACAAAAGTCTTGCCACAAACACAAGTGACGGTTGCTTCATCGTGATAAGTAGGGTGGATGCCTGATTTCATAGCGTTCCTGAAAAAGTAATTCAAAATAGGCTCATTTATCGAGCCGGAATAAGACAGTGGGAGTCTAGCATAAGCTTTCGAAATTGACAAGACTCAAGAAGTCAACTACACTAGTGACGCTTATCTCTGCTGGACTTTTGGTCCCTTCCAGCAAGAAATTCAGCCTCTACGGTAGCTTATACGAGTATTTTTCCTGCCTCAACCATGTACTGAGGTCCGATACTCAAGAGCCGAGAGAAGTAATTTATCCTAAGGAAGACTATATGAGTCAGACGGAAGCGACTGTCGAGTCGGGAGTGCCGGTGCGTGCTCTGGAACGTGATTATTTCGGTAATTTTAATTTTGACGCTGTTGACGTAGGAGTTGAAGCCTTGCTCAAGGCTGGTGTTCATTTTGGACATGTCACCTCAAGGCGCCATCCAAACATGGAAGAATATATTTTTACGACTCGTAAGAATATTTCTATCATGAATCTCGAAAAGACAGCTGAACGTTTGGAACAGGCTGCCTCGTTTCTTGAAAGTGTTGCTAAGAGTGGCAAGCCTATTCTTTTTGTGGGTGTCAAGAAGCAAACTCATGATGCCGTGAAATCTTTGGCGAAGCGTCTCAATCAATCGTATGTTATTGACCGCTGGCTTGGAGGAACGTTGACCAATTTTCATCAAATTTCTGGCCGTGCCAAGTACCTCATAGAAAGTGAGCGTATGCAAGAAACGGGTGAGTACAAAAAGTATACCAAGTTTGAGCAACAGAAAAAGAGTGAGGAAATTGAAAAGCTTGAACATAAAGTAGGTGGGCTCAAGAACATGAAAGAACTCCCAGGAGCGGTCGTTTTGGCTGATGCTAAAGAGGCTGATTTGGCTATTAGTGAGGCACGCCGTATGCAGATCCCTCTGGTAGGTATTGTCGATAGCAATATGAATCCTACCTTGATCGACTATCCTATCCCAGGTAATGATGATGCTCTCTCTTCCCTCCATCTTATCTTGGGTCGACTTGGAAAGGCGGTTGTTTCTTCTGCGCCCCAGTCAAAAAATCGGGCTTAAAGAGGGAAAGACTCTTCTGTTTGGTGCAAAAAATTGATTTGATTTAAAATGAAAAGTGTATGAGTACACTAGAAGCAGTAAAAAAGCTTCGGGAAAAAACTGGAGCTGGTATCGTTGAAGTAAAAAAGGCTCTCGAAGAAGCGGGTGGCGATGAGGAGCAGGCTATTGCTCTTCTGCGTAAGCGTGGTGAAGCGAAGGCACTCAAGCGCACAGATCGTGAAGCACATGAAGGTATTGTGGCTACGTATCTTCACTCAAATGCTCGGGTAGGAGTGATGCTTA